>JAEYXR010000122.1 GCA_023431215.1 Bacillota bacterium | reverse complement strand
CCGCCCAGCATGACGAAACGTTTGTTGTCTGCCAAAAGCCTTTGGGTATACTCCTGTATCTGCTCCAAAACCCTTTGTGTGTTGCCAAAAGGCAACTCCAAATCTCCGCCGTCAAAAACACTGCAATGGGTCAAATCCCTGTCGCAGTAGGGTGAATAGGTTTCTATACCAAAGGACTCGCTGCGGATTGCCGACGGGCCAAACCGTGTGCCCGGCCGAAAAGAGGTGGTACCGTCAAAGGGCGCACCAAACAACACTGCATCGGCGCTTTCATAATCAGCAGTACACCCTAAAAAGGTCTGTATATTTTTATCCATGGTTTAGCTGCTCCTTTACATAGTTGGGTAGGCAAAAGGCGCCTTGGTGAAGCTCCGTATTGTAATACCGGGTAACAATACCCAAACTGTTCCAGCGCTCCGCCTGTATGTCTTTTGTTGGCTGGGGGCCCTTGGAGGCAAAGCCAAACAGCCAGTGCCCCGAGGGATAGGTGGGAATATGTGCCTGATAAACCCGGCTTATGGGAAACACCTGAGCTATACGACGGTGTGCCTGCTGCATCTCTTTTGCATCACCTGCATAAAAAGGGCTTTCGTGCTGGTTAATCAAAATGCCCTTGTCTGTAAGGGCCTGATAGCAGTTGCCATAAAACTCCCGCGTAAACAGTACCTCGCCGGGGCCAAAGGGGTCGGTGGAGTCCACAACAATCAGGTCATAGGCATTTTCTTTGCGGCGGACAAATTTTAGCCCATCCTCAAAGTAAAGCTGCACCCGCGGGTCATCAAAGCCACAGGCTGTCTGGGGAAGATATTGTTTGCTCACCTCCACCACACGCAGGTCAATTTCCACCACATCAATTTGCAAAATGTCGCTATACTTTACCAGCTCCCGAGCCACGCCTCCATCCCCCGCGCCAATGACCAGAACACGCTGGATATGCGGGTTAACGGCAAAAGCCGGATGGGTAATCATTTCGTGATAGATAAATTCATCCCTCTGGGTCAGCATCATCACACCGTCCAGAGTCAAGAAACGCCCAAACTCTACCGAATCAAACACCGAGATGGTTTGATACTCGCTCTTTTCATGGTGAAGCTGACTGTTTACCTTAATGGAAAACCGTACCGATGGCGTATGATATTCGCTATACCATAAATCATCCATAGAAATCATCCCTTCCGCCGCTTCGCATCGGCACAAATTTAGTATGAAAGCGCCCATCTTACCACATGAAGCAGAGAAATGATAAGATGATTTGTATTGAAGGGCGGTAGTGAGCGAAGCAAAAGAATCGCCCTATCCATCGCCCTGCGAGGCTAAAGTGAAGGTGTTTTCACTCTAGCCTTCTTCTTTCAGCACATTCAGCCGGCTTACATCCATGCTTTCCGGCCCCGTTACCACACAACCCTTTGCCTTTGCATACTGAATATAGGCAATCACTTCATGGGTAATTTTCTCCCCCGGCGCCAAAATGGGAATTCCCGGCGGATAGCACATGACAAATTCAGTGCAGACCTTTTCCGCACATTCTTCCAGGGGCAGACTGATTTTTTCTGCGTAAAAAGCCTTTTGAGGTGACATGACTACCGCAGGGCTGATGTACTCATTTTCCATCAGTTCTTTGTTGTCCTTTTTGTATATCCGCCTAATTTCACTTAAAGAGCTGATGAGGCGCTCTATGTTTTTGTTTTTATCGCCTACTGAAATATAGGCCAAAATATTGCCCAAATCTCCAAATTCAATTTGAATCCCATACTCATCCCGCAGCAAATCATATACCTCAATTCCGGCAAGACCAAGGTCCAGCGTATTGACCGAAAGCTTGGTAACGTCAAAATCAAAGACGCTGTCCCCATTGATGAGCTCTTTGGAGTAGGCATAATAATCGCCTATGGCGTTAATTTCTTCCCGGGCGTAGTCGGCAAAACGCTTCACTTTTTCAAAAATTTCTTCACCGTGCAGGGCAAGGTTTCGCCGTGAAATATCCAGGCTGGAAAGCAGCAGATAAGACCCGCTGGTGGTTTGGGTCAGATTAATAACCTGACGAATGTAGTGTGGGTTCACCTTTGTTCCGCAAAGGAGCAGCGAGCTTTGGGTCAGTGAGCCTCCCGATTTGTGCATACTCACTGCCGCCATATCTGCTCCTGCTTCCATGGCGGAAACCGGCAGTTCTTTGCCAAAATAAAAGTGCGTGCCGTGGGCCTCGTCCACCAGTACCAGCATCCCCTTTTGGTGTGCCTCCCGGGTAATCTGCTTTAGGTCGGAACAAATTCCGTAGTAGGTGGGGTTGTTTACCAAAATAGCCTTGGCATGGGGGTGTTCGCTGATGGTCTGCCTTACGTCCTGCATAGACATCCCCAAAGCAACTCCCAGTCGACTGTGGGTCTGAGGATTGATGTAAACGGGGGTTGCACCACAAAGCACCAGTGCATTAATGACACTTTGATGTACGTTGCGGGGCAGAATAATTTCATCACCGCATTTTACGCTGGCCAGTATCATTGCCTGTACGGCAGAGGTGGTTCCTCCCACCATAAAAAAGGCGTGAGCCGCACCAAAGGCCTCCGCGGCAAGCTCCTCCGCTTCTTTGATAACACTGACAGGATGGCAAAGGTTATCCAGCGGCTTCATAGAATTGACATCTACCGAAAGACACTGTTCTCCTAAAAACCGGGTAAGCTCCGGATTGCCCTTGCCGCGCTTGTGCCCCGGCACATCAAAGGGCACCAGCCTGTCGTATCTCATGCGCTCCAATGCTTCCAGCAAAGGAACCTGAGTTTGGTCTTTCAAGGCTCTACCTCCCGATAAATATTGCAGCCGCTGAAAATCTCAATCATCTCCCGTCGCAGGGCGTTGGTAATATCCAAGCGAATTTTGGGAGGGATTTCATAAACATCGGAATTAAACAGATAATTTTGCAGAATAGGGTCCTTAATCAGCATTTTGGTATGAAAAATATTGGCCTGATACACATTAACATCCACCGCGTCATATTTTTGCAGGATATCGTTGTTGATGTAATTTTGAATAGAGGCAATGGAATGGTCAATAAAGAGCTTTTCTCCCGCCATATTGCGGGTAAATCCCCGTACACGGTAATCAATGGTGATAATGTCCGAATCAAAGCTGCCAATTAAAAAATCCAAGGTGGACAATGGTGTAATCTCACCACAGGTGGCAACATCAATATCAACACGAAAAGTAGCAATGGAAGTTTCCGGGTGATACTCCGGGTAGGTGTGTACCGTTACATGGCTTTTATCCAAATGTGCCACAACTGTCTCTCCGCTGCGGTTTTTTACCATGCTTTCTTCGGCAATTAAAAAAGTAACGCTGGCTCCCTGAGGCTCATAATCCTGCTTGGAAATATTGAGCACTGTAGCGCCAATCATCTCTGTCAGCTTTGTTAAAATGACGGTAAGACGCTCTGAGTTATACTGCTCATTGATGTATTTGATGTAGTCCTGCTGTTCCCGAGCCGTTTTAGCATAGCATATATCATAAATATTAAAGCTGAGCGATTTGGTAAGATTGTTAAACCCATATAGCCTCATTTTTTCTGCCATTGCACTGCTCCATTCTGCCGCTTCGCACCGGCACAAAATCATTCTAAGATGTAGCCTTTATCATGCGAAGCAAAGGGGGGTGATAAAGACATTTTACACAGTCACATACAAACAGAATACCGTAAGCGCATCCCTGTAATAACCAACTTCAAATCCGCACAAAACAAAAAAAGATGTACCACAGCATACTGTGATACATCTTGTAAAACACTCAAATCCATATGGAGGTATACACCCAAGCCTCTATTGGCGTAATAGAGCAATGGTGCATACTTCTATTCAGAGTTTTCAGAGTCTATATAGTAAGAACTACTTTTACTACTCTTATTGACCGTTTCACAAGTGTGTACCCTAGTACACTTGGTTATGAAGTAACCAACTGGCAATTGAGTTGCCAACTTATAAAAGTTGCGCTCTTAACGCAATCAATAATGTGAAGATTCCCTTCACAATCGGCAGTTGACCCGGCTGTCCGTATGGCCTTAAGTTTCAATATGAAACTGGTCAAAAGTTGTTCTCGCTATATGCGATTGAAAACAGGGCAATTATAAAGCATAACCGGTAAGTTTGTCAAGCCTTTTTAAAAATTTGAAATTTAAATATAACGGGGGACTTTTACCTACCCTAACGCCATAATTTTTCTTAATGATTACTATGTGCTATATTTGTTTCGATTTCACTATACAAAATTACCCCTCAAAACACTTTTAGACGAATACTGGCAATTTGTCATTAAATTCATTGACTTTTTTATGCAAAATAGTATATGATATATAAATAATGCATACAGCGCATTTGGATTTTAACGACCGTGACAAAGCTGCATGACCAATTTATATTAGGTTTTACTTAATATAAATATTACGTAAACAGAGGATAACTATGCAAAAGCAACAATTTGATGCCAAGCAACAACAATCACCCGAGTTTTCATTGAATTTTTGGCATCGCCAGCTGGCTCATATGCTTAGCTTAAACAGTGCCGAACTAAATGATTACATAAAAGCGCAAGCTGAGCGCAATCCCTGTTTAGAAATTGAGACAGGCCATTTTTGCGGCTCAGCCGATGATTACCAAAATGCCTCCGAATTGATTGCTGAAAAAAGCGGAAACGATTTTCGGCGAGAGCTTGAGGTTCAGCTTCACCTTAAAAACGGCTCTGTATCCCCCATGGAGCGATATATCATTGCATCATTGGACAATCACGGCTATTGTCGTGAAAGCATTCAGGAGTTATCTGCATTATTAAAAAAAACAATGCAGGAGGTAAAACAAGCTTTACGCAATGTACAAATGCTGGAGCCTCCGGGAGTTGGTGCCCGAAATTTACGGGAATGTTTTTTGCTGCAACTTGCAAGAAAAGGACTGCGTGACAGCGACCCGTGGGTCTTGCTTTATGAAGCCTTCCTGCCTCTTTCCCAAGGTAAAGACAAGGCTGTATTGGAGCAGCTTGGCTGGACAGCAAAACGGCTTCAAAATGCCAGAAATATTTTGGCGGGCTTACATCCTTACCCCATTGAAGCAACTGAAGATACCGCTGCATATGTGATTCCTGATGCAGAAATTATATCCGGTGAGGATGGAGGCTTTTCCGTACAGCTTTATGAGCATGCATTGCCAAAACTCACAATCAGTTCTTCCTATCTTGAAAGCTTGTCTGCAGCTGGTGGCGGCAGGCGCTTTTCTCAGGATGGAATTTTTTATGCCCGCCGTTTTATTTATTGTTTACAGCAAAGAAACCAGACACTGCTGAAGGTACTGCAGTTTGCCGTACAGCGCCAGCAGACATTTTTGTCCGGGGGACACCGGCAGGTTTGCCTGTTAAAGGATGCCGCACTGCAGTTGGGGCTGCATCCTTCTACCATAACCCATGCAGTTGACCAAAAATATCTTACATTTGGCAGGCGACTCATTTCTGCCAAGGAGCTGTTTGCCAGGCCGGTAGTAGGAAATTATTCGGCAGATGAGTTTCAGTACCACTTAACACAAATGATAGAGCAGGAGAATAAGCAAAGCCCTTACAGCGACCAAAGACTCGCCGACTTATTAACAGAACAGCTGGATACGGCTGTTTCCAGACGCACTGTAGCAAAATACCGGCTTGAGCTTAAGCTTGCCGACGCCAAGGGAAGGACAAAATATGACCAGAAAGCAAATGATTTATGAGTTTTTACGTAAAATGAAAAATCTGCATGGCAATGATGCAGTATATAGTACGGAAGAAATTGCAAATACGGTTGGTGCTGCCCGTTCTAACGTAAGCTCTGACCTAAACCGTCTTTTTGCAGAAGGAATGGTAGATAAACTGCCAGGTTGGCCCGTAAAGTACAGAGCCAGCGCTGCAGTTTTGACCCCTATGCCCCCCAAGGTAGTCAACAACCTTTCCGGTGAGGATGCAGACAGTGTTTTTAAAAACTACATAGGCTACAACGGCAGCATGAGTATGGAAATTGAAAAAGCAAAGGCAGCCGTTCTTTATCCTTTGGGCGGGCTGCCCATGCTGATAGAAGGAAAAACCGGTGCCGGAAAAACCACCTTTGCAAAGGTTATGTATGACTATGCCAAGCGTGCAGGCCGCATCCGGCCCGATGCAAAATTTATATCCTTTAACTGTGCCGATTATGCCAATAACCCGCAGTTAATTATGGCACAGCTGTTTGGTTGTGCCAAGGGCGCTTATACAGGTGCCGAAGAAGAGCGTGTGGGGCTTGTGGAGCAGGCAGATAAAGGTATCTTATTTTTAGATGAGGTGCACCGTCTTCCCGAAACTGCCCAGGAAATGTTGTTTTATCTTATGGATTTTGGACAGTTCCATCGTTTGGGAGAGCCGGATATTACCAGAAACAGCACACCCATCATTATGCTGGCTACCACAGAGGATAAGAACTCTGCGTTGTTGTCTACCTTTAATCGCCGTATCCCCATTACCGTAACCCTCCCCTCCCTGGCCGAAAGAAGCATTTTGGAGCGACTTAACCTGATAAAGCTTCTTTTTTCCTCGGAATCCCGAAAGCTTGGGTTTCATCTGCGGGTGGACTCACTGGCTATCAAGGCACTGCTTGCCTACGATTGTCCCGGCAATGTAGGGCAGCTGGAAAACGATATTCGTGCTTCCTGTGCCAAGGGTTATGTCGCCTGCTTGGTAGAAAAACGGGACATTGTAACGGTGGGTATTCTTGAACTTCCTCTCCATGTCAAAGATGGTATCCGGGGTATCCGCAATGTTTACTCCGACATCAACCTCATTTGCTCCGGAGACTTGGAATTTGCTCCTGTTGGCGAGATGGTAAACGAACCCGCAATGAAAACAGATAATCTGGATATTTATGAAATTTTGGAGCGTCGCCATAAAAGTTATTCTGAAAATAAAGTTGAACGTGACTATTTGCAGCTGGCCATGATGCTGGATGTAGACAGCTATTTTAACAATCTTTTAAATGATTACAAGCTGGACTTGCCCGGCAACAATGTTATGGACTGCATTGGACAAGCCGCCAGAGATATTACACTGCGTGCACAGAAGCTCATAGAAAACCAGCTGAAGTGTGAGTTCAGCGACAACAACTGCATTGCTTTGGCGCTGCATCTTAACATAGCCATTGGACGTATCCAAAATGGAAAGCCCATTGTATGCCCCATGCTTTCTACCATACGGGAGGAATATACTACTATTTTTTCTGTAGCTGAGCAAATTGTTGAAATGATGGAACAACAAATTGGTATTTCTGTTCCCTATGATGAAGCAGGTTTTATCTCCAACTTACTGATTAAAACCTTCTCTAAAGTCAATGCAACCGAGCGATGCGGTATTGTTGTTATTTGCCAGGGTATGGCAAGCGCCAAGTCAATGGCTAAGGTTGCCAACAGCATTGTTAACCGTGAATTTGTTCGATGGCTAGATATTGCAACCTTAAACGAAGAAACCCCTCAGCAGATTGTCGCTTGGGTCTCTGAACGACTCAGTGGCATAGACCGCTACTCCAGCGGTTTGGTTGTCATGTTTGAGTCCGAGAAGTTCAGCCATATTGGTACAGCAATACAGAAGCTTTCCAGCAGCCCAATTTATAAAGTTTTTAATATCAGTACAGCTATGGTGATTGAGGCCTCCTTGCTGGCAGTAGAGCACAATGCTACCGCCCAGCAAATTTATTATCACCTTAAAAAATTTGAACCAGGGTTTAAAGAGCTTTATGAGCTGGAGTCTAAAAAGCTTGTAAACAGCGCCCAAAAAAAGGTGATCATCACCGCGTGCATTTCAGGCTGTGGTGCAGCTGCCCGCCTAAAACGAGTCATCGAAAATCAATTTGATTTTCCTGACAGCATCGAAATTATGACCATTGACATTCCCTCCATTGAATCATTAAAAAGCCGTCTGGCACAAATCAGTGCTATTCGCGAGGTAATCTGCGTTATTGGCATGGATGTGGGTCTGGAAGCCACCTTCCCCTTTATTTCTGCCGAGGACGTGGTAATTGGCAACGGTATCCGCCAGCTTTCTCACATTTTAAGCAATTATCAGGTACACCCAAAATATGTAAGCCCTGATATTGACCGGGAGGCAAGGTTTGAAGATCTTTTTGTGTCAGGCCAACATTTAAGCAGCTACCTGTTTTATTTAGACGGTGAAAAAATGTTTCCCTTTTTGCGCGACTGTGTAGAAAAAATTGAATTAAGCCGTGGAGAACTGCAAACAGGAAAGCGCATTATGCTGTTTATCCATATCAGTTCAATGGTAGAACGGCTGCTGTTTGAAAGTGGTAATTGTGCACCGGCACAGCATGCTGCCGCAGATCTTACCGCCGCTTTTGAAAACATTGAAAACACATATCATATTACCATCCCCGATGAAGAATATGAAATGGTTGAGCAGATTATGGAACTTGTACTGAATAAATAAAAGGCCTTCACCTTTTTATTTTTTGGCTGCACGGGCACTTGGTCGCTTATGGTCATAAAATTTAATGCGGCGACCATGGGTCAATGCATAGGGATTAAAATAGTAAAGCCACCGGCTATGCCGTTGGCTTTACTGCATCGGGTATATCATGGTTGTTTTATTGTGCTATTTTGCAAATAAGTTTTAAGCTGATTTTGCTTTTTGAATCTTTTTTACAATTAAAATTAACACAGCTGCAACAGCAGAGCAGGCTGAAGCAATGGCAAAAGCAGGAAACATCAAAGAAATATCATTGGCTGCAATATCTTTAAAATATCCTGCTATATAGGAAGATGCCACCGCCGCAATGCCAAACCCCAATAACACCATGCCATAATTTGTAGCAACATTTTTTGCGCCAAATACCTCTGCGGTAAGTGTCGGGAAATTTGACAACAAACCGCCGTAAAAAAATCCTATCACACCAATGACAGCAAAAATCCAATAGCCTTCTGCCAAGCTGACCAACAGAGAGGCGGCGGCTGTGCCAATCATAATGATAAGCAGTGTGTTGGCTCTGCCAATTTTATCAGAAAAAATCCCCCACAGGAGCCTTCCCGCAGAGTTAAAAATTGATATTAAAAGAACACCTATGGTAGCTGTTTCAATCATCCCTTTGGCTGCGGCAATGGGCTTTGCAAAGCCTATTAACATCAGTCCGCTCATGCAGGCCAACATCATGGAACATGTAATAAAATAAAAAACAGGTTTTTTTATCATTTGAGATATCCTCAGGTCATCGGACGAATGTGTGGTACCAGTTTGTTCTTCTTTGGGCATGGATAAAAAAAACGAGCCTGTTGTACACACAATGAGGAATATGAATGCAATAACTCTGAATGTCATCAGCTCACCCCTGCCCTGACCTCCAAAGTATACTATCATCTTTTCTACAATAGGTGTAAATACTACTCCGCCCAAGCCCAGCGCGGCAACGGTTAGTCCTGTTACAAACCCCTTTTTATCGGGATACCATTTTTGAACACAGGCAATGGTGGTGGAGTAAGAAAAGCCCATCCCTATACCGCCTAAAACGCCATAAGAGAGCCAGATTAACCAAGGCATTTGGGAAGTTGTGAAGGAGGCAAGAAAAAAACCGAAAGACAGGATGAACCCGCCTGCCATTACAACATACTTAATGGATATTTTTGTGGTTAACTTTCCTCCAATTACGCTGCCCACTGTTAACAATGCAAGCAGTAAGGAATAAGTAAGACTTGCATTGGCGTTGTTGCCGTTAAATAAAGAATTTGCAATCCCCGTTTGAAAAACACTCCAAATATATGCAACACCCAGGCATAGTTGGATAGCAATCGTTGCTATCAGCGGATAGATTCTTCTTGTCTTTGTCATCTCTTTTCTCCTTTAATTTTTATAAAAAAAGACCTGCAGCTTACGCTGCAGGTCTAATTAATTAATCAAGCAATTAATCAACAGAGCTTTGTTGCGTAGCAAAAACAGTGCTGTAAGGTAAAATTACAACACCTAGAATAATTATTGCTACGTTTAATAAAAGAACCATATAAAAAGCTCCTTTTTTTCTCACCAATACAAATATTTTATATAGCATATAACAGTTTTTGCCATATGTCAATAGAAAAGTTGCAATAGTGCTATTTTTATAACATCGTTTATGAATAAATATACTGTTCAAAACGGCAGCCGCAGAAATACAGACTCCGTCTTTCTATGGCATGTTGCAAATGCAAAGGCTTATTCATGTCTTTTTATTATGCAGCCTTAGCAGCAGCCGTGCCTTTGTTTAATATCGATTCCACATAATCGTTGATTTTAGCCTCTACAAAATTAAAGGGAGCCGGGCCGCAGTCCAATATTACCTGGTGAAAGGCTTTGGCATCAAACTGTGTGCCAAGCCTCTGCTGGGTAGCAGAGCGCAGGCGCTCAAATTCCAGCTCTCCAAGGGCATAAGCCAGAGAATTGCCGGGATCTGACAAAACACCTGTAAATACCTCCCGAGCCGCGGCAACATTCAGCCCCAGCTCTCCCAGGTATTCTCCTATTTTTTGTTCATCCCAGCCCTCGTAATTAACACCAATGTCAATACGGGCACTCAGGAGGCTGTTGATGGCGTCATCACAGCGCAGCAGTGCGCTGGCGTTTCTACCATAACCCAGCCACGAATATACTTGGCTGTCACAATAATTTGCCCACCCTTCGGAGTACCCTTTAAAACTCAAAATGCAGCGCAGCTTATCCGGCTGTTTGCTGATGAAATAATTGTTTTGATACATATGTCCGGGGTAGCCTTCGTGAGCAAGTGTTTCTACCAGGGCCCGCCCTTCTACCTGGCTCTTATATTTATCGTTGATATAAATGTAGTTGTGGGAAGGAGCATCTACCGGGGGACGTAAAAAATAGGCAGGAGCACTGCTCTCCTTTAAGCTGTCCGGCACCCTTTTTACCTGGTAAGAAATATCCTTAATGGGTTCAAATTCATCCGACGACTTGTAGCGCAGCCATTCCAATATTTTTTCTGGGGTATCCAGCTCCAGGCTCTTTGAGTTATCTCCTCCAATTTCCTCCACTGCCTTGGTATCTGTATAAACAATTTGCAGCAGCTGGCCAATGTTGTCCTCCACTGCATCCTCCAGCAGCACGGCAGCTTCTTCCGGGGTAATGTCCAGCCCGGTAGTCGCCTTTAAAAAGTAAGCATAATAGTCTTTGCCCTTTTCGCACTGCCACAGCCCCTGGGCAGGGCTGCATGTTTCACGCAGGCTCTCCAAATCCTCCAGCAGCTTTTCTCCTGCCGGCACAGCTTTTTTCAACCAAAGGGTACGGTTTTTTTCCAGATACTTTGCTTTTTTGCTGGCGGCCAGGTTGGGCAGAGCATTCAGGCGTTCTTCAAAAGAAGTAATCATAAAGCTCTCTTCAGGTTTTGACAATAAACCTCTTCCTGCCTCCAGTACCTTATCCAAAATAAGCTCCGGCATGAACATGCCCGCCTCGGCTCTGGCATATTCCAGGCTCATGCCTTCCTCCAGACATCGGGGAAAGTCTTCCAGCAGCATCAGGTAATCCTCAATATCCTGCTCGCTCTGGATGCGAAAATCGGCCAACAGCTGGGGTAACGTTGTCAAATTACCGTTGTTGAGGGTGTTGTGGCTGGCAAACAAAGCCAACCCTTCCGCCTCCATTTCCAACTCATAAACGTCTTTTAAGATGGCATAGGTTTGTTGCTGTTCTGCGGTAAGTGCCCCGTAACCAAAGGTGCTTAACCTGGCATAATTGTCCCGAACTTCTTCTTCATATTCCAACAAACTTTCCAAATCAAAGCGCCCTAAATTGGGGCTACCCTTACCCCCCAGTGTGGCGGGGTTGGCAACAAAAAAGTGTTGGCTGATGCCGTCTTGAGTCACAGCTTCTTCAAAAAGCTGATGGGTAAAGTCTGCAAAAAGTTCCGGCTGGGTTTTGGGCCGCATAGCTTCAGATGAAGGATAGCTGTTTTGTCCGCTTTCCCCCTGTCCGCTTTGCCCGCAGGCAGAACACATTGTCATTGCCACTGCACAAAAAATTGCCAAGCCTCTCGTTTTCCAGTTCATGCGGCACCATCCTATTCTTGGGAGCAATAGTGGGTATCATTGCTCCAGTGTTACAAGCGATTCTTCCCATAGGGCAAACTAAGCCGCGCCGCAACGTATTGTCATTGGCAGCGGATGCTTTCTGTATCGGCAAACAGCAAAACATTGAATGCCTGCGGTACTGCTACCGCAATTTCAGCATGAAATACTTTGCCGCCTTTTTAGTTCCATTTTCAAAAAGGACACAACTCTCTTATTTAGAAGCATTATTTAATGTGTTCTCATACTAGCACAACTATCCATTTATTTCAAAATTTATGACCGTTTTATAAAAATTTATTTCATGACAGCATTGTCATACATGCAGATATGGTATATTATAGATAATATGACATACTTGTCATAATCCGTATTTATGTGATAAGGAGCTGACTCGTTTGCCCACGTCTACTTTTTTTAACTTACCTGCCACAAAGCAGCAGCGCATCATCAAAGCAGCCATTGAGGAGTTTTCCCAGTACTGCTTTTCTCATGCTTCCATCAACCGCATTATTAAGGGGTCGGAGATTCCCAGGGGCAGCTTTTATCAATATTTTCATGGCAAAGAGGATTTGTATCTGTACCTCATGGAGCAAATTGGCAAAGAAAAGCTGGAGGTTTTTGCCCGACACAAAATATTCCTAGAGAACCAGAGTTTTTTTGAAGTTGCAAAAGCATCTATGCCCGCCATATTGGAATGTGTAGCAAAGCACCCCGATTACAATAAAATCGGTATGCTGATGACCCGTGACGGCAGTGACTTTATACGCCACATTACCAAAAAAATGGATTCCAGAGGGATGCTGACCAGGCTTCTGCAAGAGGATCAAGATCGCGGGCTCATCCGCAGCGATATTGATCCCGCTTTGGTGGCGCAAATGTACCTTGCCATGGTGGAAGACCTTTTAAGTGAATTTTACCTCACCGAAAAACCTGACCAGGCAATGGAAAAGGCAGTTCAAATGCTGGACATTTTGGGCATGGGTATTTTAACCCGAAAGGAGAAGGTGCATGAGCAGCTCTGAAATTATTTTACAAGGCAAAGGATTATCCCGTTGCTATCAGGGGGAGGGCGTCTCGGTCAATGCGCTGTCTGACGCCACCTTTAAAATACATAACGGAGAATTCATAGTTGTTCTGGGTCCCTCCGGCTCCGGTAAAAGTACACTGCTCAACCTGCTGGGCGGTATGGACCGCCCCACGGCAGGCCAATTGTGGCATGGCAAACAGGAACTGACCCAACTGTCTGACAGTGAGCTTTCGGTATACCGAAAAGATGTTGTGGGCTTTATTTTTCAGTTTTTTAATCTCATTCCGTCGCTGACGGCACTGGAGAATGTAGAGCTGGCGGCCAGCATTGCCGACAACCCCATGAGCAGTCGGGATGCATTGGAGCTGGTAGGTCTTACCGGGCGTGAAAAGCACTTCCCATCCCAGCTTTCCGGCGGAGAGCAGCAGCGGGTTTCTATTGCCCGTGCCATTGTCAAACGACCTTCCCTGCTGCTGTGTGATGAACCCACCGGCGCATTGGACAGCAAAAACAGCGTAGCTGTAGTGGATTTGCTGCTGCGTGTACGCAATGAGCTTGGCTGCCCTGTAATAACCATTACCCATCATGGCGGTATGGCACAGGTTGCTGACCGGGTTTTTCATATGAAAGACGGCAGACTGGACACTGTTACCACCAATACCGCGCCCATTTCGGCTGCGGAGCTTGCATGGTAAGCCACGGCGGCAAAAGGGCCGCATGGAAGCTTTTGTTCGTTAAAACCATCCGTGATATGCGCCGAAGCGCCGTGGCCTACGGCACCTCCATTCTCATTGTAGCCATAGGCTTTTGCGGCTATTGTGTGCTGGCTATTACCTCTGACCAGCTCACCTCTGCCAAAGAGGAGTTTTTTGCCTCCACCGCCTTTCCGCAGGTGTTTGTACAGGTGCAGGAGGCCCCTGCCGCACTCTCCGGCAGGCTGGAGCGACTAAACGGCATAGAACGGGCAGAGGGGCGGCTTACCCAGTCGGTTCGTGTTACAGGGCTGGGCGATGAGCATATTGAGCTAAAGCTTACCTCCATTGTACCCGACGGGCTTTGCCTGCCACTATATTCCAAGGGTACGGCACCGGCAGATGGCGCACGGGAAATTGCTGTGGGAGACGGTTTTTTTGATGCCCATAAGCTGCAGGTGGGAGACATGTTAGAGCCTGTTATCTCCGGGCGAAAAACCAACCTTACCGTAACCGGCAGCGGTATTACCCCAGAGAATATATATATGATAAGAAGCATGACCGACATGCTACCCGATTTTGCCACCTATGACACAGGGTTTGTCTCTTATGACACGCTCTCGGCCCTGTTGAGCAAGCAGGGGCTTGTCAACGAGTTTGTCCTTACACTCTCCCCCGGCTATACCACCAAGGATGTAGAGGATAGCATACGCCGGGTGCTGGAGCCCTATGGTTGTTACAGCGTGTTTGACCGTGAAGACCACCTTTCGGTTGCCATGCTGCTGGAGGAGCTGAAACAGCTGGAAAGAATGTCTACCGCTGTTCCCTTTTTATTTTTAATTGTTGCATCGGTTATTTTGTATATTACCCTTCATCGCCTCATACAGCAGCAGCGAACCCAGGCAGGCACCCTGATGGCACTTGGTTTTTACCACCGGGTAATCAGCCGACACTATGTATGCTACGGTGCCCTTGTGGGGCTTGTGGGCGGCTTTTTGGGCGGGCTGGCAGGAAGTCTTTTGGCAAAACCCATGGGCGACTTTTATGGCATGTACTTTAAGCTGCCCCAAATTCCATTTCAGCTCTCTCCTCACTATATGCTTCTAGGCTCTGCGGCAGCGGCCATTTTCTGCGGAGGGGTTGGATGGGTGTGTGCACGCAGCCTTAGCCGCCTCAGCCCCAGCGAGGCGCTTCGCCCTGCCGCACCCAAACATTCCCGACCCTCCGTGCTGGAGCGCATCCCCGGTTTCACCACACTTTTCACCGTCCCCGGGCTGATGGCAGTGCGCAGTCTTTCCCGCAACCGCAAGCGCACCGCCATGTCCTTGTTCGGTATTGCCTGCGCTTATATGATTACTGCTTCTTTGGTATCTATGAACAGCCTTTTTGACGTATTTCTCTTTGATTTTTTAGAAAAAACTCAGCGGCAGGATATCTCGGTACATTTTTCCTCTCCTGTTGCTCCGGCAGATGCCATGCGAGCCATACGTGACCCGGCTGTGGAGCTGGTGGAGGGAATTGTGGAATTTCCCTCCACACTGGAGGGCCCCGGAGGCAAGATAGAGTGTACCATTCAGGGCATCCCCCAGGATTCTCAGCTTTGCCGCCTGTATAATGAAGCCGACGGCAGCGTCACCGTAACAGACAGCGGTATTGTCCTGAGCCGCCATATGGCCAACCGGCTGGGTGTAGGCAAAGGAGATATGATTCAGGTAAAAACCTCTTATCCCCGTGAACAAACCACACAGGTGGCGGTAGCCGATATCATTGCACAATATATGGGCTCTACGGCCTACACCTCCCATCAGCAGGCAGGCCGCCTTAGCGACTATGGCAGCGGCTATACCTCGGTGCTTATCAAAGCGCCGGACAACACCATTACCGGCATTTTGGAGCATCTGGAGGATGCCACTGCTGTAACCACAGTGGAGAGCCGCATGGAAAAGCTGCAAAAGTACCGCACCATGATGGGCAGCTTTGGCGGCATCATGGTCTCTATGGCGGGCATGGGAGTGCTTATTGGCCTGGCGGTGGTTTATACCAGCTCTCTTATCAGCTTTGAGGAGCTAAAAAGAGAAATTTCTACCATGATGATGTTGGGGCTTACCCACAGGCAGTGTCTGGACGTCATTTCAACCGGTCAATGGCTGTTATCTCTGGGCGCCGTGGTGTTGGGTATCCCCATGACCATGGCTGCCAGCAGGCTGATGTCTACCGCCATGGTATCAGAACTTTATACCATTCCCGATTTTGTTGACTTGCCATCGCTGCTTTTTTCTATCCTTCTTACCTTTGCGGCAGTTTGGCTCAGCTCTGCACTGATGCTGCGCAAGCTGAAAAAGCTGACCCCCGCCGAGCTGCTGAGAGAAAGAGAATAAAATGATCCGTGTCCTTTGGCACGAGAGAGGTGCGTACCTTTATGAAAAAACAAGTAAAACTTGCCATTCTTGCAACTGCCGTGGTAGTTAGCATATTGATAGCGGCTGTGTCTGTGCTGACACCTGTGGCTGTACATACCGAGCTGCTTGCCCCTGCCCCACTGGGCGACAGCTTTACCGCCCAAGGCACACTGGTGCCAACAGACAGCAGGATACTTTGCGCCAAAACAACAGGATTTGTAAAAAGCATCCCGGCAGGAGAAGGCCGTACCGTAACAGCAGGGACAGAGGTTGTCATACTGGATGATACCGACAGCCGCCGCCAGCTCACCGACCAAATAGAAAGCCTGAAGCTGCAGCAAAAGACGCTGCGTGCTCAGGATGGTATTCAGCGTGAGCAGATTGCCGTGCAGCTGGCAGCAGCACAGCTGCAATACCAGCATCAGTTTGGTGAAGAGCGGGGCAGTGCCGACGCCGCCATGGAAATTGCCGAAAGTGCCTATCTTCAGGCCAAACGAGCCTACGAGGAGGCAGAAGAGGCTTACGACAATCTTCCTCTTGGTTCCTCCGGCTTTGCCACAGCTAAAAACCAGCTTTTTCTTCTTCGGCAGCAGATGATTGCAGCAAGAGAAAACCTTGTCATTGCACAAAACGGAGCTTCGGACAGCGTCATGGCCTATCAAAAGGCTCTCATTCGCTCCTACCAGTCACAGCTTGGTTTGCTGGGAGATTATGGCGTTGGGCAGCTGCAGCTTACCATTGACTACCTCACCGATAAACTGGACGCCACCGCCATTGCGGCTCCGGCGGATGGCACTGTTTGGGAGGTTTACGTACAGCCGGGAGAATTTGTGGCAGAAAACCAGCCTGTTGTCAAGCTGTTTGGGCGGGAAGGCATGAAAATTGAGACTTCTCTCCTTTCGGAGGATACTATGGGTCTAAAGGAAGGTGAGTCGGTTGCCTGTGCTCTTACCGACGGCACTCAATTTACCGCTCTTGTCTCCTTTGTCTCCCCCGTAGCACAGCAAAGCCTTTCTTCTATCGGCCTGCGGGAAAACCGATGCCTGGTAGAGCTTGCCCCCCAAAATCTGCCCAAGCAGGCAGGTGCCGGGTTCCAGGCAGACCTTACTTTTACCTCGGTGGCAGCCCGAGACGTGCTTTCGGTTCCCGCTTCTGCTCTTGTACCACATGAGGGCAAAAGCGCCGTCTATCTGGTACAAAACGGCAAAGCCACCCTTTGTGCCGTAGAAACCGGTCTGCGCATGGGCGGCAGGGTTCAGCTTATTTCAGGGGTATCCGCCAACGATTCTGTTATCCTCGACCCATATGACACCCAAATCAAGCAGGGCAAGCGGGTGAAAAGCGCCAATTGATTTTAGGCTACAAACATTGTATGATTAAACTATTGCCATCAGCTTGTTCATTGCGCATCTGCCGTTGGTAATTATTTTAAGAATAAAAGAGTATACAAGATAAAATACCCACAGGCAAAAGCTTTGTGTAAAGAACGGTCTTGTTCACAAATAAAATGTAAGCTACGCAATAAAACAGTATTTTCAGGAGATTGAAAGCATGAAAAAAGTTGAGTTTGTCAGACTAAAATCGGAACTTTGCGGTTAGGGATTTGGAAAAGGAACAAAGTATAGCTTTGAAAGCGTTGAAGAAGTAATTCGGGAACGGATTGAAAACGGCTGGACTTACTGCGGATATGTTCCTGTTGAAACCAGAGGAACCGGTGATATAGAGTTAATGTCTCTGGTGTTTCAAAAAGAAGAATAGAACAATTTTGTTTTAACTTAGCCTTAGGCTATCAGCTTCATATTTTTATGCAAAGCTTTATTGCTGCAACCTTTATAAAAAACAAATTTTAAACAACAAGAGGTGTCAAAAATGGAAAGTCAGGTAGTTATTATCACCGGTGCTTCAGTAGGTATTGGCCGTGCTGCCGCAATTGCTTTTGGCGGGCAGGGTGCAAAAGTGGTGGTCAACTATGTTAGTTCGGAGGAGTCTGCAAAGGAAACAGCCCGGGCGGTCATTGAGGCTGGCGGAGAAGCAGCCTTGTGCCAGGCCGATGTTTCCAACCCCAAGGACGCCAGACGCCTTGTTGAGTTTTGTGTAGAAACCTACGGCAGATTGGATGTGCTGGTCAACAACGCGGGTATTACAGCCTTCATCCCCTTTGGCGACTTGGATAGTGTCACCCCCGAAGTATGGGAAAAGCTGTACCGCACCAACGTAGAAGGCACCTTTTTCTGCAGCCGTGAGGCAGCCAGAGTAATGAAGCCCCAGGGCAAGGGCAGCATCATCAATCTGTCCTCCAGGGCAGGTATGCGTCCGGTGGGCAGCTCTATTCCCTATGGTGTCTCAAAGGCCGCTATTTTACATCTAACAGAATGTCTGGCTGTTACCTTGGCACCCCAAATCAGAGTCAATTGTGTTTCTCCCGGCACCATTGGAAACACCCGGTGGAATCAGGGACGCCCAAACTTTGATGAAGAAACCTACCGTAAAAACGCAGAAAATTATACGCCCATGAGGCGTTTGGGGCATCCGGACGATATTGTTCCCGCCATCCTTTATCTGGCCAGCGATGCCTCCGGTTTTTGCACCGGTATCAATATTCCGGTGGACGGTGGTGCCAGCCTTTAATACTGACTCAATTTATCAAAGGACGCTTGTTTTGTAAACAAGCGTCCTTTTACGTATCAGCAATATAAAAGTGTGATAAGGTTTTCTCTCTCTATTGGCATTTGTTCATTGAACCAAAAATGCTTTTTTGCTATACTTTTAAGTGTTAATGTAATTGATTTTAAATTTGTGACTCAAATTTTGTCACTTATAATTTTACTCATTAAAAATAATACAAAAAGTATATTATAGCTTAATTTTGATAATTTATATACAAATTGTATTGAAAGGCTGTGCAACAATGACATCCTTGATGATAGCTTTCTTCCAAAAAATTTTATTTGGAGGCATTGAAAGCTCCGTCTATACCAAAAACAAAGCAGCTATATGCAGCTCAAACTTAAAAACACTTCGCATTACCAGCCTTTTTGGCTCATTGGCCTATTTTATCCTCACTGCCGTAAGTCTGCTGTTCCCTCCTCTTTTCCCCCTTACCAAAGCTTATCTGGTCGCGGCCCTATGTATGGTAGTGGTATATTTACTTAGTAAGCATATTCATTACTACAAAAATAGTGCTTATTTACTGCTTTTTTATACTTTTTTCAGCATTTGCTTTGCTTTGGCTATTTATATAGGTGCATGGCATCAGGTTCATTTAAATGCCACAGCCTTTTGTGTTTTTATGGTGGCTTTGCCTCTGCTTATCATCGACAAGCCTTATCGAATCAATCTATATTTGGCAGGTATTACCATTATTTATCTGTTTATCATCACATATAAAAAAGAACCTGCATTAATACTCACCGATACTGTAAACTGTATTGTCTTTTATTTGGTGGCCATTTTTGTAAATAACCACACTATTCACACAAAACTTGCAGATATCATCAACAGAAGTTTAATTGAACAAGAGCGCGATACCGACAGCCTTACCAAATTATACAACCGTGGGGCTGCCGAGCAAATCATCAAAAACCACCTACTTTTACAGCGGAATACCGACGCCTTTATGATTATAGACCTGGACAATTTTAAACATATTAACGACTCTTTGGGCCATGCCCAGGGTGATGTGGTATTGACAGAATTGGCTTATGGCCTGCAAAGAATTTGCAGAGCCAGCGATGTGGTGGCACGCTTTGGCGGTGATGAATTTATTGTGTTCTTGCCCAATATAGGAAGTGTTAAAAATGTAGAATGCCGCGCCGGGTATATTTTGGCACTACTGAACGGAACGTTGGAGCAACATTATCTTTCCTGCCCTGTTACAGGCAGCATTGGCATTGCCCTTACTGGCCGTGACGGTCATAATTATGAACAGTTGTTTTACAAGGCAGATGTTGCTCTTTACCGGGCAAAAAAAAGAGGAAAAAACCGGTACTGCTTTTATGACCCTGCAATGTCACTGCTAAACTATCATGACCAGACGACTGATATCGACACTCCTGCTTCAGAGGAAGATACAAAAAACCTCAGTTTTTTGAACAACGATACCATAAAAAGCTCAGATTTGTCCTTACAGGACTGGATTTTACATAACATAAACATCCACAATACCATTGCAGCCTGCAAAATAAATCTGACCATGGACAACGTAGACTTTTTGGAGGAGCCTGGATACCGTTCGCAGCGTCTTTCGGCTTCCCTTACATACAGCAAAATGTTGCAAATGATCTCTGCAAACATTGCAAACACAGAAGAAAAAGACAAATTTTTTACTGTCTTTTCTTTAGAGGCTATTATAAATGCCCACGCCTGCGGGCAAGACACTATTTCCTTGGAGTACCGCAGAACCTGCAGAGCTACCGGACAGATTTATTGGGTCAACGATACCATCCATATGATAGAGGATTCAACCTGCGGCCACCTGTATTTTTACGGATATTTAATAAATATTGATGAAAAGAAAAAGATAGAGCTGGAGCTGGCCCAGAGTGCCGAAAAAGACTGCAGTACCAATGCCTACAGCAAAGACACCTTTCAGCAAATGGTAAGCTCTTATCTAAAGTATACAAACAAGAAACTAAATGCTTTGCTACTGCTGCGTATTAGCAACTACAGTGATATTCTGCGCCAAGCAGACGATAATGCTTTTAACAATATGCTTCGCCAGCTTTATACGGTGTTGGAAATGCAGCTTGGTCTGGTACAAATAATCGGCAGGATAGAAGACGATACCTTTGCTGTTCTTATAGCAGATGATGGAAATAAACGTTGGGTAACAGAGCGTGTTCAAAATGTAATACAGATACTGTCCTGCCCCAATCTTTTTGCAAAAATAGATATGCCGCTGCAAATTCTGTCTGGAATTGCATTTGCCAGTGGTGAAACTGATAGCTTTGAAACCCTTTATGCCAATGCTTCTGAGGCACTGAGTGTAGCTTCTACTCAACGCATTGGTGATCTGGTTGTTTTTAGCGATAAACCCACAAACCACCAAAAAACTAGTGTTCCGCCCCACACAACCGATGATTTTACCTATAACTCTCACTTGCTACTGAATCTTGCAACAGAGCTTATCTCCTATGAAGATGGCAGTATTCAAACTGCCCTTAAGCAGCTTGGCCAATATTATAGTGCAGCCTGCTGTCTGATTTTTGAAGTGTCATCAGATAACTTGGATATTCTTTGCCACCATGCGTGGATAGCAGAAAATTTTTCTCTGCCCAAAAGTTTATCGCTAAGCAACAACAGCCATATCCCCTGCTGGCTGGCTGCTCTTAACCCACAGCAGGCTTCTGTCATCAGCTGTAATAACTATTCCACTTTGTATCCGGATGAAATTGAACCTCTGACTTCCTGTGGCTTTTCTTCCCTGATGGTTGTTCCTCTCATTTGCAAGGAGCAGGCCATCGGCTTTCTAATCATCTGCAATCCATTGCTACAGCAAAACAACCTGGCTCTGCTGGATGCCGCAGCACATTTTTTTGCCGGCGGACTCTGCAACCACCGTCTGCAGGCCAATCATCAGTACCATCACACACACGACAGCCTGACGGGGCTGTATAACCGAGAAAGCTTTCAAGCCTATCATCTTGCTTTTGTTTCGGAATCGCTTTCTTCTATGGGTGTGGTTTCGGTGGATATCAACGGGCTTAAACAGCTGAATGAAAAATTAGGCTACCGTTATGGTGATAGTGTGGTGTGTTTTACCGCAAAAACTTTGGAAGAAATTATTAAGGCTGGACAAGTATATCGCTTTGACGGAGATGAGTTTTGGGTTTTTTGTGAGAATATTGATCACGATATATTTAAAGCCCGTTGCCAACAGCTTCAAAGTGCCATGTGCAAAGGCTATAACAACAGCATCTCTGTTGGTTATGCATGGTCGGATACCTTTATTGATTTGGACGCCTTGATGAAATGTGCCGACCAGCGCCGTCAGATTGATAAAAGACGATATTATGAAAGCTCCCAAAACTTATCCTCCAGCCACCAGTCTGCCATGCTGCGCGAGCTAACGGAAACTCTGGAAAAGGACTACTATCGTATCTATCTGCAGCCCAAAGCGCTGCTTCAATCCCACAAAGTTGTAGGCGCAGAAGCATTATCCCGGCTTCATCATCCAAAATACGGCCTTCTTTGTCCTGACAAATATATTCATCCCCTGGAGGACCTGGGCGCAGTGCATTATTTGGACCTGTTTATGTTCCGCAAAGTGTGCCAAGCACTGGTGGATTGGGAAAAGCGCGGGTTACCTTTGATGGTTATTTCATTAAATTTTTCCCGCCTTACTCTGCTACAGCAAAACATTGTGGATACCATGGAAGCTATTCGCCTGGAATATGGCATACCCGCTCATTGGATAGAAATAGAAATTACAGAAAGCTACGGTCATGTAGAACGGGATGAGTTGGCTTCCATTTGCCGCAAAATAATTCAAAAAGGATATCATCTTTCTTTGGATGACTTTGGCACTATGTATAGCAATTTGTCCATTCTTTCAGCGCTTCCACTAAATACGCTGAAAATTGACCGTACCATTGCCTGCGATATCGTTTCGAATGAAAGCACACGCATCATTGTAAAAAGCCTAATTGATGCCTGCCATGCTCTGCAGATAGAAGTGGTGACAGAAGGCATTGAGACAGAGGATCAACTGAAGGCTCTGTGCCGTCTGGGTTGTGATTTTGGTCAGGGCTATTATTTTAACAAAGCAATTACACTGCAAGATTTTGAAACAAAATACCTGTCTGCTTTAGAAGTATGACAAAAAAAGCCGTACCAGCTTCCAAACAGGAAGCTGGTACGGCTTTTTTTTGTTGCTTTTGGCAGAAAAACTTTTAAATTAAGAACGGTAATAATTAATGAGACAGCCTGCTGCAATAATCTTCTTTTCATCCTCGGTCAGGCCGCCGATAGATACCATAAACTCCTTGACACCATCTTTGGTAATGGCATAGGCCTTGATGTCCTCAGTGCCTTCCAGTACTGCCCCACGCAAACCAGGTACAAAGACATAATCGTCAATGCCAAATACCGGCTCATCCTTCAGCAGAAAGGGTACCATGCCCCAGTTGATGCAGTTGCTGCGGTAACGCTTGGTGGCATACTCCTGTGCAATGTTTGCCCATGCCCCCAGTACCCGCTGGCAGGAGGCAGCCTGCTCTCTGGCTGAACCGTCGCCGGGCTTGATGGCATAAATGGTGCTGCCCACACCCACCTTGGCGGGGTCAATGTTCTCACAGCCCGGGATGGTGCAAATGGCCTCATAAACGCTACCCAGCACCTCTTTGTTGCAGATGCCGGCTTCACGGTTGTGCTCCAGCACCTGTACTTCTTTGGCCTTACCCACATAAGCGGGGTCCTTGCGGCTTAGGGTAAATTCAGCCAGGCGCAGAGGATTGGAGCGGAAGGAGGAGGTCTCACCAGATGGAATCAGCTCGTCGGTGGTGGTAACCGGGTCGGTAATGTAAGAAACCACCTTTAAGAGCAGGTCATCGGTAAGGGCAGGAATCTTGGGCCAATCCTTGATGTTGGGGCCAAACTTGAGTTCAGCCTCTGTATCTGCCTTGCCCCAGCCGTCGTAAACACGTTTTTCATAAATTCCCTTGTCAAAATAGTACTTAGGCACATTGTAGTTGGCGTCTATCTCGTTGGCTGCAGTGAGGCGCCCGCCGTTGATGGCGGTGGCTGCAATGGAGCGTGCATCCATCAGTGCAACGGATGACAACTGTCCCTCGCCGGGCTTGGAGCCTTCGCGGTTGGGGAAGTTGCGGGTGGTGTGGCGAATCGAAAATTCCCCATTGGCAGGAGTATCGCCTGCGCCGAAGCAGGGTCCGCAGAACGCAGAACGGATGATAACGCCCGCTTCCATCAGCTTTGCAATAGAGCCGTTTTTCACCAGCTCCATATAAGCAGGCTGGCTGTCGGGGTAAACGCTCATGGTAAAGGTACCATTGCCGCAACTTCTGCCATCCAAAATATTGGCCACGGTGCATACATTGTCAAAAATACCGCCGGAGCAGCCTGCAACAATACCCTGGTCAACATACAGCTCACCGTTTTTCACCTTGCTGCACAAATCCATGGTCACTTTTTTGCCTTCCAGCTGTTTGAGGCAATCAGTCTCCACCTTATGCAGAATATCCATCATATTGGCTTTTAGCTCAGCAATGGTGTAGATGTTGCTGGGGTGGAAGGGCATGGCAATGGTTGGCTGAATCTCGGCAAGGTCAATATAAATCAACCCATCGTAGTATGCCACATCAGCAGGCTCAAGCTTTTGGTATGCCTCTTTGCGGCCGTGCATCTCAAAATATTCTTCTACCTTTTGGTCGGTGACCCAAATGGAGCTCCAGCAGGTGGTTTCTGTGGTCATAACATCAATGCCGTTGCGGTAGCCTACGGGCAAATCGGCAATGCCGGGGCCCACAAATTCCATCACCTTATTTTTAACATAACCGTTTTTATAAACAGCCCCTACAATAGACAACGCAACGTCATGCGGACCTACGCCGGGCTGTGGCTTGCCGGTAAGATAAATGGCGATTACTTCAGGCTTTGCCATGTCATAGGTGCGTCCCACCAGCTGCTTGGCAAGCTCGCCGCCGCCCTCGCCCACAGCCATGGTACCCAAAGCACCATAACGGGTGTGGCTGTCGGAACCCAGAATCATTCTGCCGGCTCCGGACATCATCTCCCGGTTGTAGGAGTGAATAACCGCCAGGTTGGTGGGTACATAAATACCGCCATATTTTTTGGCTGCCGAAAGGGCAAACATGTGGTCGTCTTCGTTGATGGTACCACCCACCGCACACAGGCTGTTGTGGCAGTTGGTCATGACGTAAGGCATGGGAAATTTGGTCATGCCGGAGGCACGGGCTGTTTGGATAATGCCCACATAGGTAATATCGTGGGAGGTGAGGGAGTCGAATTTAATTTTTAAATTTTTGTCGTCCGTTGAGGTATCGTGGGCCTTAAGAATGGAATAGGCCATAGTTCCCCGCTTGGCATCCTCCCTTTCAGACTTCTTACCTGCTTGGGCAAGAGCTGCCTGTGCATTGTGGTCATCAGGGATAATGTCCACACCGTTTACCAGATAAACTCCGGTATCATACAGTTTCATCATTGTCTTACATCCTTTCCATGCCGTTATTAGGCTTATGTGAATCTTTTGGCTGCTTTTTCTTTTCAAATCAGTTTATATGTTTTACCACTTTATTGCACAACAGTGCTCTTTTGAATCATTATAGCTGAAAAGGAGGTCAATAAGCAAATACTATTGTGATTATAGGCTATATAATTATTAACTATATGCTGTTAACCTGAGTGCTGATTTGGTATACAAGTTTTCTTCTTTTTTGGTTCCGGGCCAAAAAAGAGTAGCATAATAAACAAAAATCGTAACTTTTTTTCTATGCTTATAAAAAGACAAGAGTGCCAAGCCATCATACATTGTGGCTTGGCACTCTTGCACATACTGTAAAATTTACTATTATTTAAGCTTTTGGCAAAGACTGCTCTGATGATACCTCCACCGGTTTTGGCAGTGGAATGACATCCAGAACAGCTTGAGCAATGCCGCAGGCTGTTTTGTAAAGATTGAGGCTGTCGCAGCTTTCTTCATACTCCCGGGGATTGACAATGTAACCCAGCTCAAAAAGCACCGAGGGTGCATAGGTCATACGGGTGACATAATAGTAGCTCTCCTCCGGTTCTGAATCATCACGGCCCAACATGCCGGGCAAACGTGCCATAAGGCTGTCAGCCAGTGGCTTTGCAATGGCCTCGTGGTAGTAAACTTCCATCCGTCTTACGGTATTTACATCCTTGGTGAGCACTGTGCTATTGTGGTGGATGGAAAGAAAAATGTCGGGACGCTGCTGCTGGCTGAGAATACACCGGTCATTGAGATAAGACCTGGTATCGTCATCCACACGGGTCATGGAAACCGAGGCCCCCAGCTGCTCCAGACGGTATTTTACCGCCCAGGCAGCCGCCAGATTAATTTCGGATTCTGCCGGGCCGGTCTCTCCTGCTACGCCCAAGGCTCCGGGGTCACTGCCCCCGTGTCCGGGGTCCAGCAGAATAGTAACACCCTCCAGGGGCTTACCCGGTGTAACAGAACGTGTAGGGGGATGTCGCAGATACACCAGTGTGCGGTTATTTTCGGTATCGTAGGTAACATCATAGCCCCACAGGTCACTGCTGCTTGTTAGTTTCAGGGTCAGCTTTACACCGCCGGTTATTTGTTGAGTCTCTATTGCAGTGGTAAAGGAGGTTGCAATTGCAGAAACATCTGCGGAGACAGTAGCTCCATAAAACTCCAGTTGAAGCTCGTTGTCGCTGCGCCTGGAGATAACGGCAGGGGTGCCCCCATGGAAGACCAGCGTCTGGGATTTGTCATCCTGCTCCATGGTAATTTCGCTCAAAACAGAATCGGGGCTTTGGCTGCCTTCTAAAATACGCACCTTGTCGGCCAAAATCCAACCGCCGTTTTCCAGCTGATAGGCTATGGTAGGGCTGCCGCCTCGTGTGGTAGCAGCACGCCCTTTGATGCGTGTTTTTGCCCCAACCTTCAGGGTGCCCACAATGGTGTCATCATTGTCTTTATTGGAGAGCACACTGGCAAGGTACTCCGTTACCTCCATACCAAGCTGAGTATTTTTGCCTGCCACCATCACTCTGCCCTCTGATTGATAGGTGGTTGTTTTGCCTCCATAGGTCAAAGTATAGGTCACCTTGCCAATGCTCTTGGTTTCATCAGCAGGGTAGTTGGCAGGGTTTAGAGTTATGCTGCCCTTATAAATTGCGGCCACACCATTTTGCGAAGCCGCCACGGCCTGCTTTAAGGTTACGGTCATACCGCCTACCGAGGCTGTAACGGTTCCTCCCGCCGGGCCCATGCAGCTCAATTCTATGGTTTCGTTGCTGTCCACTCCCAAATCGTATTTGGGGAAGATGGAGCCCTTGGTAATGCCCGAAATGAGCCCTGTACCGCCGCCCGCCCGGTTGCGTACAATGGTCACCTTGTCAGAGATTTCGCCCTGACGAAAGGTAAAGGTATTGGAACCAATGGCCAGGTCAACCTTTACGCCAAAGCTTCCCCCCTTGGAAATCCGTTCCACTTCCTTGCCATTTATGGTAAGGGGCAGGTCAGGGTCAGAGGTACCCATTAAAAAGATGGCACTGTCGGTGGTGGTAATATCCTTAGATGGATAAGTAACGGCCAGTTTTTTGGGGATTGTCAGGGTCAGGTCCGGGAGGGGGTTGCTATTGCTGTTCATAAAGCTCACCAACATTTGCGCTTCTTCTTGATTGGCTGCCAATTGGGAATAATTTTGCAGCACCGCCCCCGCCACCGAGGAATGGAGGGAGTTGATAAAGAGTTGATAGCTGATTTCGTTGGCATCTTCATATTCCAAATCACTATTTTGTACCACAGCGCAAACAGCATTTCCGGTATAAAGTCTTGCACTGCCCTGTACAGCATCAATCCACCGCTCCAGCTGCACGGCGTAGCCGTTTTCCTTGTCATCCACACTGCTGCGCATCATCGGCACTGCCAATTGAATGGTATCCCCAGCGGTCAGTTCTTTTATCAGCTCAGGGGTAACTGTTCCATTACCGCTGCCTTCAAACAGCAGCCCCAGTGCCACCGAAGAATATTTTTGGCTCATGGCACTGCGTACCTGTTCAACCAATGGTTTGACTTCATCTTTCTTGGGGCCATGCCCACCTGCCATATCCATCAAAACACCGGCCAGTGCATAGCCCTTGGTCAGTTCCAAAACCGTATCCGCATCTGCATCTGCTACGGCAAACACCTGTACCCGTGCGGCGGCGGCTTGCTTACAAAGATACGCCAAGGGATCAAAGTGACTCAGTAAATTATCTTCTGCGGTAATATCGCTATGTACAGGGTGCTGTTTGGAACGGTACCATGCCGTTTGCTCCGAAATGGCTTCATAAAATACTGCGTTAAACCCATTTTCTTTGGCAAAGGCCACCACCGCATCCAGCTCTGCCTTTTGCTCTTCTATGGTAAGTCCCGGCTTGGAGGGATAGTCACCATCCTCGCCCGTGGTGACAAAAAAGCCTTTGGAAGACCCGTAGTAGTGGTAAAAACCAACAATGTCCTCTTTGGGCACATCATTGGAGCTTTGATACCACCAAAAAAGGGTGCCTCCCAGTGCAAGAATGCACACCACCAGCAAAATTTGCAAAAAACGTCTCATGATTATATTTACCTCAATTTTAGGATGAATGCCACCGGACAAAAACCTGTTGTGGCATAAAAAATTACAGCTCAAAGTCAGACTTATCGTATTTGGGGAGCTGAATCTGCCGGGAAGGCACCCGCTTAAGCGGTGCATACTTATACCTGCGGCAGGAATAAAAGGGGGATACAACACCCGATTTTTCACACAGCACCATGCTGCCGTCGTTGGTGTCCTTACCAAACCGGCAATAGCGGCAGGCAGGCTCAATGTGATTTCCAAACATCTTTTTCAATGTCTTCATACTCCTTTTTTGCTGCACCCTAGTCAGGCGCCATTCATGTCATAAGTTTATGGCCAATCCCACCTGCCAAGCTTTCTACTTACTCTCTTAACAGGTTAATCAGCCTTGGTTTTATCATACACTCATGTATTTTCCCAGCAGCTTTTTATTATCATTTTCTGCTGCTTGCATTATTTTAATTAATATTATCATATCATTTTTTGTCGTAAAAAAGTAGGGGCAAATAGTGGCAGGGCAAAACAATTTAACCCGGCCTGTGCCGCCCTCCTGACGCACCATACTCCAGTGTAAGGAACAAAATAGAGCACATCCCCAGCAAGCAAAGGGTGCCAACCGCCGTAGAAGCATCGCCGTAAAAAACATTTTTACCGCTAGCAAAGGTTTGGGTGGTATCAGTAAGTGGCCAAAGCCACGGCAGTGCCAGGGCCTGTGTCAGCAATCCATGAAGCAGGCGTGAGCGAAAGAATCTGCCCAGAGGCACGCACCCTGCAGGAAAGCACGCCGACACCTGACAAATAACAGATAAGCTGGAAAAAGACAGCAAAAATGGCAGTACCAGTGCCGCCTGACGGGGAAGCAGTGATACCGCAGCGGCACTTCCCCCGCAAATTTCCAAAAGCCCTGCCAGCAAACATTTGGCCCCCTCCACCGTAAGAATACCGCCGGTGATGGTAGAGAGCACACCTGCTGCGGCTCCAAGTACCCCGCAGGCTTGTAAAATAGCTGTGAGGGTAGTAAAAAACACAACAAAAGCGCACATGGCAATCATGGAAGCAGATGCTCCGGTAACGGCTCTTACCAACAGGGATGCAAAGGGTTCTTCCATATGCTTGGGCAAATGTGGTAGCTCTGTGGCAAAAGGGGTTTTCCAAAGCATCAGGCGGGCTGTGAGCACACCTGCTACCAGCTGGCACCCAAAAATTCCCAGACCCACCGTTGCCGAACCAAACACAGCACCGCCTACCACGCCGGTCATAAAGGCAGGGCCACTGTTGACACAAAAGCATAACGCCTTTTCGGCATCCTGTGGGGTAATGTCCCCATGTTCCAGCTGTTCGGCCAACACCTTGGCCCCTGCAGGATAACCGCCAATCCAGCTAAGCAAAATGGCTGCCCCCAAACGTTTTGGCGCACCGTACAGCAGCTTGCCCAATACGCCAACAGGTGCTGACAAAATCTTACCGGCAGAGGAGCCTCCAATTATGACTGATAGCGCCAAAAAAGGAAAAAGTGCCGGTATCAGCACATTTCCGCATGCTGCAAGTCCTGCTTTGGCACCCTCGGCAGCCGCCCGGTATTGCCACAACAGCAGTATAGCCGTGCCACATCCGCCCAGCAGCAACAGCGCTGCCTTCATTGTGTTTTTTTTCATCATCACTTCATCTCCCCCAGCTTAGCTTCTTTACCATTTTATTTGGCAAACAGCATCCGTACGCCTGCTTAAGAAAGATAAATATCATCAGGGACAAATTTTTATCCTTTTTAACTTTGTTGGCAACAGTTATTGGAGTTAGTTGCGGATAGGACACACCTTCTTCGGCATACAAATGAGTGAACGGGTAGAAAAAAGGGCCCATGATATAAGCCCCATCATTTTGCAAGAGGTGAAGAACCCTATGCCAAAACGCAAGGCACCGCCCCCTATGACGCCTCCGGTACAGCCGCAAAAAAGTAATATATTTGCACTGGGCAAACTTGCCGAAACATCGCAGGTTACTTTTTTACCATCGGTGCGCATTGAGCTTTTATCCAACAAGCAGGCAGTCATTGACGGCTGCAAAGGCATACTGGAATATTCCGACTGCTGTATTCGGCTAAGCGCAGACAGAATGATACTGAAATTTACCGGAACCAATTTGGAAATTAAATGCTTAACCGATCAAAGTGCCGTGATAGAAGGCTTTTTGCTGACGGTGGAGTATCAATAAAACACCGGAAAGGAGGGATTGGTTTGCTACTGGCTGCCATTCGTTTTTTTAGGGGAACGGTACGTTTCCGCATCCAGGGCGGCTTTCCCGAACGATTTATCAACCTTTGTGCACATGGCGGCGTCCCCCTTTGGGATGGCCGACGTTTGGGCGACTCTTACACTGCCAGCACCACCCATAAAGGGGCTGCCAAAATAGGCGCTTATGCTGAAAAAACCGGTGGTGTGCTCTCCTTCGAAAAAAGAGACGGTGTGCCTGCCATTGCCAAACGCTACCGAAAAAGGGTAGGACTGATTGCAGGGGTGGCTGTGCTACTGGCTGCTTTGTTATTTATGGGCAGCTTTATCTGGCAAATTGATATTGTGGGCGCCCAGCGTATCAGCCAAAAGGATATTCTGGCCGTGTTAAGCGATTTGGGAGTACGACGGGGTACCCTTCGCAGGTCTGTTGATGCCGTGGATGTTGCCCGTCAAATGATGCTGCGTTTGCCGGATTTAAGCTGGGCTGCTGTAAACCTGCGTGGCAGTATTGCTACGGTGGAGGTACGTGAGCGTGTCATTCCACCAAAGCGAGTGGATGACAAAACTCCTTTTAATGTGGTTTCTACCAGAGATGGATATATTACATATATGGAGGTGTACGAAGGCCAACCCACAGTAAAGGTGGGTGACTCGGTGCTGACCGGTGATATTTTGGTAAGCGGCATTATGGAGGATAAAAACGCCAAAAGCAGAACTGTTCATGCCAGGGCAAAGATTGTTGCCCAAACCCGGGAAACTTTAACCCTAACCATACCCTACAGTCAGGAGAATCTTACCTACCGTGGCCTTGTGGTCCGCAAATATTTTAATCTGTTCTCCATCCGTATTCCCCTATTTTTTGGCAAAGAACCGGAAGAACCTTATAAGCTGGAGCGGGGAACCAGCAAAATTCCTGTTGTCAGTATGCTGGCACCTGTTTCCCTTACTCAGGAAAACTATATTTTAATCAACCGCGAATATTATACCATCACCGAGGAGGAGGCCAAGCGTTTGGCGGAAGAGCAGTTGCCCGGCATGGAGGCTGCCGCCTTTGAAACAGGAAAAGTGCTGGAGCGAGAGTTGACTGGTCAGGCAACAAAGGAGGGATTTATGCTGGAAGGCAGCTACCTGGTGGAGTGGCCCATTGGTGAAGAGCGTGAAATTTTACTGGCTGATGCCGTTCAAAGGTTGGCTGACTAGGCAACCTGCACCAACCGGTACGCTGTGGATTGTGGGCCTGTGGAATAGCTTTTACCCCTTGAATATGATATACTAATTGTGTTAAAACATCGTATGAGCCTAAAACCATGCGTGTTTTGTGGCCATTGCAAAAGATGACATGGCCTCCAATACACAAAAAGAGGTGAGAGCGTGACCCAAAAAGAATTGCTCTACATTAGTGCCATTGCCGACGCCGGTACCATCTCCAAGGCTGCAGAACAGCTTTTTATCGCACAGCCCTCTTTAAGCCGATGCCTTCAAAAAATTGAAGCTGACCTTGGTGTAGAGCTGTTTAAGCGTACTCCCGACGGCTTAAAACCTACCGTTGCGGGAGAATGCTACCTGGAAAGCGCACAAAAGATACTAAAAACCTATAAAGAGATGGAGTGCCGCATCAGCCAAATTGGAGACATGCGGGTAGGCAAGCTGGTCATTGGCACCACCACATTTTTGGGCACCTTTGCCCTTCCCCAGGTGCTTTATACCTTTCACGCACTGTACCCCAACATTGAGGTTACCATTGTAGAAAATGTGTCTATGGGTATAGAAAATGAGCTGATACGCGGTAACGTAGATTTGGGTCTTATTCACACCCCCATCATCGACGAAGCACTTACCTTTGTTACCTTGGCCGAGGAACGGTTTTTGCTTGCTGTTCCCCCCTGCGACCCCATTAACGACCACTTTTATGTAAAGGACATCACAGGTGAAAAATACCTGGATATCGGTCTTACCGCCAATCGTGATTACATTCTTACCCACTCTTCCCAGCGCACACGCCAAATTGCAGATGCTGTGCTGGCGCGGGCAGGAATTAAGCCCCGCGTGCGGTTTACCACCAAAAGCATTCAAACCGCTACCCGTCTGGTCAATGCCGACTTGGGCTTTTCTTTGGTACCCCACAGCTATTGCTCCCTGTTCAGTTCCGATTATCTGCCCCGCTACTACTTTATAGAGCCCCAGTACCAGCCTACATGGGAACTGGCTATCGGCTATTCCAGTGATATTCCCCTTTCCAAAGCTGCCATGGAATTTATTCGTATCAGCAAGGAAACAATCCCTTACCTGTATAAGGCAGATAACATTTAAACACTTATTTTATATGCCAAACGCCCACAGCCGGACATTATGTTCTGCTGCGGGCGTTTTTATTTATACAAACCTCAAATTAAGTTGTAAGTAAGACACTGCTTCAGGCACAAGCTGTAAATTTGGGGATGTACCTTAATGGTAAGCAAGTATTTTATCTGAAAGGCTCACTAGCTGATGTTTATTTTTTAATTTTACTTTTCAGCTGGTTTAATAATCCTGTTTTGGTTGCAGTAGAGGCTACCGGTGCGGCTGTCTCTTTGGGTATTTTAATTTCGTCGGTTTTCATCATAAACTTAAGCTCGGTTTCCAAAGAGCTGGGAGCTGCGGTAAAAATAGTGTTGTTTTTTGCAAGCTCCACATAAGCATCCTTACGGGCCAGCAGATCACGAATATCATTCACCTGACCCACATACCGATCCACTGCACCCTCCTGTTCCAGACGGTCCAGAGTAGAAAATACGCTCTGAAAAGAGGACACCGCCTGGGGAGCCACCGCAACACGCAGCGCATCCGAAACCTTTCGGTACTCGTTTAAGTCATCCTTCATCTTCATCAGGGTCTTTACCGTATCGGGTGCGTCTGCCAAACTATCCGCCATACCATCGCGGCTTAGCTTTACATTCAGCTCATCCACCAAATACAAAGCCTTTTTTAGGTCTTGGCGCAAATCTGTGGAATTTTGAATTAAGTTCAGGTAAGGTGTGAAGTTAAGTTTTGGGTCAGAAACCAGGGTTTGTAGTAGGGCAATGTTCTTTTGGTTTTGTGCCAAATCACCTGTAATTTTCGTCTTTAGTCCATCCATAGTGCCATCCTGCATCATGGTAAGCAGCTGACCAAGCTCTGCATAGGCTTTTGCATCCTGCTGCAAGGAAGCCATGGGCATTATGGTATTGCCCGCGGCAGTAATAATACTTTGACCTGTCCCCATCAGCTTACCCATAGCCTGTTGGTTCGAAACATCAATACCGTAGTCATTGAGGGTGCGCAGGGTGCTGTTTTTTAAAGTCTCTAGCTCCGTAATCAGTGCTTTCAGTTCGTCCAAATCAACCGAGCCAGCCTTTTGCTGCATTTCATCCCCCTGCTCCTGCGAGCCTAAGAGGGACACCTGAGCTGCTGGGGTAGTACTCAAGCTGACCAGTGCAGCCGGCTGCCTTGCGGCCAATGTGGCGGCTTCCACGGCAGAGTCTTTTACCGCAGTTTCGGCTGGGAGATTCTCTGCGCTGGGCAATGTGCTGTTGTCAGCAGATATTTGCGGCTGTTCTGTTCCCTGCTCGTCTAATGTGCCGCTTGCGGTTGTGTCTTTTGAAGCCTCACCGCTGTTGTCATTACCGGATTGGGGGGTAGCTTGTTCCGCAGTATCTACTTTGGACTCTACATTCTGGTTTGGGGCCTCACAGGAGCTGTAGCCAATGGGCAGGTCTTTGCCGTTAAGAGCGTTTAGTCCCCCCAGCAAAAATGTCTGCCATTCGTCAGCGGTAAGCGCTCTGCCTTTTTCCTGCATTACCGAGCCAATGGCGCCCATAGCCTGAGGCAGCAACTCAGGGGTTGCTGCCAAACCGGAGGTTTCATAAAAATTAAAAACTGCGGTAAGGTTATCAATGTCTAGATTTTCAATACCACTGGCTTTGTAATGTCCAAAAAGGCTGCCGATATTTTCGGGGGTAAGGCTGCCGGCAACAGCACAAAGGGCAGCTGTCTCCCGCGGGTTTTGCTGTGCTGTCAGCCCCAGCCCTGCGGCGCCCTTTAATGCCTGTTGGGCGGCAGGGTTTTTTGCAAGGTCCTCCAGCTGCTTGGCAAGGTGCAAAGCACTGTTGGCATCCCCCATCAGCAGCTTTGCTTTTTCCAGCTCAAACTGTTCTGCAAAGTCAAAGAGTGTATCGGCAGTATAGCTTGAAATCAGCTGGTCTAAATCGTACCTGTCTGTTTTATCGTGGAGCCGTTTGATCAGCTTCACATTACCGTCAGTTACAAAATCGGGCAGCAAATTCAACAGCTTTTTATCCATGTCATAAAAGGCATAGATGTCATCCACCAAAATTTGTGCTCCCTTGGTCATTTGGGGGTCGGTAAAAATTGAGCGCACCTCATGGTTTGGGTCTGCGTTCTCTATACTGTTTTGCATCCCCTGCAAATCTACAAGGTTATTGTACATTTCATCAATTTCACTGCTGTCTGCATCAATTTGGGGGAACTGAGTAGATGCCGCTATGGCAATAGGCCCCATCTCAAAATTCTTGACAGTTGCAGTGATGGTAAATTCTTCGGGGAAATCAATTTCTTCTACACCCGGGATATCATAGCTGTTAAGGTTCAGGCTTTGAGTAAGCCCGGGCATGGCAACAATGGCCACCACCTGATTGCTGCCGTCGCTCACCACCTTGCCGTCGCTGACCGCTACATTGCTGAACACATCGTCCGGCATAATCAGCCCCAGCACAGCGGTGAGGGGAGCAAACATATCCACCGATTTTCCAGAAACGGTAACCACCCGGTGCAGGTTGTTTTTTAGCGCAATGTGGATACTCAGCTCTCCCGACATCCCTGCCAGCTGCTCCGGCTCATATTCCTTGCCGTCCAGCGTATAACGGATGGAAACTGTCAGCGGAAGCTGGCTTTGGCTGGTACCCTGGTAATACAAATCTCCTGCATCCATCTGCCACAGCAGCTCACCGTTTTGGTTGCTCACAAGGTTGCCGCCCTTAAGCACCGAAATATCAGTCAGGTTTGAGAGGTCATCCAGAGCGACACTGCCCTTTGACGCCTCGTCGGTATGTATCCAGTCGCTGACAATGGTTTGACGAGGGTTACCCCTGGGGTCCAGTGTCACATACACTGTTTCGTTCTTTTTTCCCTGTGTCACTGCAGGCAGTGAACCTGACAGCTGGGAGTTTTGTTTATAAGCAGTCCCCAGCTGATTGGATAATTGAGCATCTGTATGGTCCTTAGCTGCCTGCAATATGGCGACATTGGCGCTGCCGGATTGACAGGCGGTGCAAAAAACAAGAGCGATGGTCATCAAAAGTGATATACCGCATAGTAAGCTGCGTTTCATATTTCATTCCTCCCGGAAAATCATATTGAAGTTTTACTTGCGGCAGGCTTTTGCTTTTTTAGCTTAGGATGTCGCCAGTGTAATGTTGTGTGAGCAATAAGGGGTTCAAAAACATATAAAACCGAGGGCAGGATAAAGATGCTGATTAGTGCAGAAATAATAGACCCGCGTGCCAGCATCACACAAATGCTGCTGATAATTTCTATTTTGGAAACCAACCCCACACCCAATGTTGCACAAAAAAGCACCAAAGAACTTGTGACAATAGAGGCATCAGAGGCAGTGGCTGCTATCATAATGGCTTCCTTTCGGTCATGCCCGTTTTGCAGCTCTTCACGGAATCTTGTAGTCATTAAAATGGCATAGTCTACCGTTGCACCAAGCTGAATGCAGCCAATGACAGTGGGCGAAATAAAGGGGATGACAGTGCCGGTAAAAAAGGGGATTCCCTGGTTGATAAAGATGGCAAGCTCAATAGCAGCAACCAGCAACAGCGGCACACTGATGGACTGAAACAGGATGGCAACAATCAGAAAAATTGCACCGATGGAGATATAGCTTGTTACCCTAAAATCAACATCTGCAGTTTCTATCAAATCTTTGGTAAGGGCGCCCTCCCCGGTAATAAGAGCAGATGGGTCATAGCTTTTTACTATTTCCCTGAGTGTATCTATCTGACTATTCAGCGCATCCTCCGCCGCCTTATAATGGGAATTTACCATCATCATCTGGAGGCCATCTTTTTTGCAAATATCCTTGATTTGCTGAGGGATAAAAGCATCGGGAATGGCAACGCCCATCACCTTGTTGTAGGCAATGACCGATTCTATGCCGTCCACCTTTTCTATTTCCTTTGCCATTTGAGAAAGCTGGGTTGCGGGCAAAGTGTCATCCACAATAATAAAGTGGGTGGAGGCCATATTGTACTGATCCTTTAGCTTGTTGGTAGCCACAATGGATGGTAAGTCCTGTGGTAAAGATTGATCCAGATTATAGTACATGGCAACATGGCTTTGAGAATATACCGCAGGCAAAAACAACAAAAAGAACAACACCACAAAGGCATAGCTGTGCTTTACCATAAAGCGGTTAAGTGGCGTAAAGTCCGGCAGCAGGCTGCGGTGTTTATACTTTTGTATTGGTTTATCCAGCAGCAGCACAATGGCAGGCAGCAGCAGCACTACTGTCAGCACACCATACACCACGCCCTTTGCCATCACAAGGCCAATATCCCGCCCCAGCAGCAGCTGCATAAAGCACAGCGCAACAAACCCCGCAATGGTGGTCAGGGAGCTGCCGGAAAGAGACAAAAAGGCACTTTGAATGGCACTTGCCATTGCATCGCGCTTATCGGCAAATTTTAGTTTTTCTTCATTGTAGCGGTGCACCAAAAAAATGGAATAATCCATGGTGACACCCAGCTGTAAAATTGCCGCTATGGCCTTGGTAATGTAAGAAATTTCACCAAAAAAGATATTGGTACCAAAATTAAACAGAATTGCAAAGCCAATGCTGACCAAAAAAGTGACAGGCAGCAGCCATTCTTCAATGGTGACCCACATAGCCGCCAAGGAAAGCACCACTGCCAGCAGAACATAAAATGGCAGCTCCTGGTCCACCAAATCCTTGGTGTCTTTAATCAGCACAGAAAACCCTGCCAAAAAGCACTTTTCGTTACACAGCTTTCTCACCTGTGCAATGGCCTCCATGGTCTCCTCCGAGGCACCGGGCTGCTCATATTGCACCAGCATCATAGTAGAATCTTCGGCAAAAAACATATTTCTGACGCTATCCAGCATTATCTGTTTGGGAATACCAATGTCCAAAATGTTAGAGATCCAAACTGCGCTGCTGACCCCCGGTACTTCTTCTATTGCCTTTTGTAAATTGGAGGTGTAGCCAGCGGGCATATCCTCCACAATCAACATGGTGGTGGCAGCATTGTGAAACACATCCTCCAACACCTTTTCACCTTTGGAGGAATCTAAATCGGGTGGCAAATAAGTAAGAATATCGTAATTAATTCTGGTCATTGCCGCACCCACAATGGCAGGTATCAGCAAAAGCACTGCTGCCAGCACAATAAGGGCGGGCTTTCTTGTCAAAAAGCGTGCTATTTTTTCAAGCAAGGTCAGGCATCTTCTTTCGTGTCAGGCTGCCATAGCCGCAAAGAGGTTATGGCATTAACTGTTGATAAACTACCCCGAATACTTTTATTGCCTTGTAGGATTTAAACGCTACCGGGCAGCATCTGCAAAACTCACCTGGGGAGTGGTCAGTTTTACTACTGCAGCATTTTCCGAATCATCTGGTATAAGGTGGGCTTTAGCTCCTCAATGGTGCAGGGCTGTCCGTCAATGATGGTGCTGTAGCAAGCCGAACCTGACATCTCCAGAACCAGATACAAAATCTGCTTGGCGTTTTCGTGGTCATGTCCGCGCCTTTCCAGCTCGCAATACAGCTCATCTATGGCTTTTTTTGCCTCGGTGTTGTGAATAGTGGCCTCTATAATACCCCAGGAAAGGTTTTTGCGTAAAATAGTCAGCAGCTTGCGGTCGTTTTGCAGATAATTGATGGCGTAGTCAACAAAAAACAAAAATCGGTCCTCAAAGCTCATGGGGTTTTGGGCATCTGCCCTGGCCATTTCAGCAATCCCCGCTTCTATAACGGCAGCACTTTTTCGCATCACCAAACGGTCCAAAATATCATATTTATCCTTAAAGTAAAGATAAAAGGTACCTTTTGCCACCTTGGCTTTTTTTACAATATCATCAATAGAGGTATCATGAACCCCCTTGTTGTAAAAAAGCTCATAGGATGACTCCAAAAGTGACAATCGCTTATGCTGTTTTTTCTCTAAAACCTGCATGCTTCGCCTCCGTTATTGACCATTGGTCATTTTTGTTATTTTGAGTATACCGCCAAAATGACTATCGGTCAACTTTTAAATTGACCAATAGTCATTTTTTTAAAACTTATTTTTTATGCAATATGGTAAAAAGCGGCAGAGCAACCAAATTGCTCCACCGCTTTTGTAATATTATTTATAATAGCTTACTACTTTAGCCATTGGTGAAATTATTTTACAATCTCTCCCCAGACCTCGCCGCTTAGTGCCCCGGCATTGGCCTCGTCGGTATCCAGATGAACTGCGGTAGCAAACTTGGGGCTGACGCGGACAACCAAATCACCCAGAATCATGGAGCGCTCGCCGCCTTCAATCTTCAGGGAGACGATTTCCTTATCGGCTACGCCCAGCTTTTCTGCATCCTCAGGAGTGGTGTGCAGATGACGCTTTGCAATAATAACACCCTCTGCAATTTCTACTTCACCGGCAGGGCCAACCAGCTTGCAGCCTGCGCTGCCTTTAATGTCACCGGACTCACGGATGGGCGCGCTTACGCCAATGGAACGGGCATCGGTAAGAGAAATTTCCACCTGGGTATCGGGGCGAGTGGGGCCGAGGATAGAAACGCCGCTGAGGGTACGCTTGGGGCCAACAATGTCAACACGCTCTACGCAGGCGTACTGACCGGGCTGAGAAAGATCTTTTTTACGGGTCAGAGTTGCGCCCTCACCAAACAATACTTTGAGGTGCTCCTCGCTTACATGAACATGACGGGCAGAAGTTTCTACAATAACCTTCATCTTAATTGTTCCTCCAATACGAAATATCGATCCGCCTGATTTAACGGGCGGTTGGCATACCAAAACAATATACCATTCTTAGTTATGATACCATATCTGCAAGACACATTGCAACAAACTTCACACGATTTATCTGTACTTACTGCAATAAAAATAGGCCTTTTTTCCATTAAGATATGGGCCTGTTTGCAGCAGCGGGGCGGTTACGGGTATAGTCCACGCTTTAGCTTCATCAGCTCATCAATAAAGAGCTTATCCAAGGCGGTAAAGCTATAGTCCTTTTTGCAGATGAGCACATCCTTGTACCTCTTTTGATTGTCCGAGCAATCACGCTGTACAAGGCCGTACCGGTCCAGCAGCTCCTGCGGAACAGGCGAAACCCACATAAACACCCCCGGTGTATGGGCAAGAAGCTCCATTTGGCTGGCACGCTCAAAGACAAAGATATGACGCTTAACATTTTGCGAAAGCTCTGCTTTCTGCACGCTGCTCAGCGGCAGAGATGGTACAAAGGGGTCAGCATGAACTACCTCGGTGTATGGCTCCAAATCATCCATTTCGATGGTTTTCTTTTGAGCCAAAGGATGGTTTGCACCCATGCAAAGTACATACTTAAACTCACAAATCAGCTCACTGCGCAATCCTTTTTCTTCCAGCATCTCCTTAAAGTTTCGGTCGTAAGCCGACTGATAACGCAATATCCCCAGTTTGTAATCTGCGTTGATAATATTGCTTACCGCCCGCATGGAGTTTGTTTCCTTGTAAAAAAGCTCGGTACCGGCTGTCATATCCAACTTTTTGGTAAACTCGGTAAAAGCCCTAGAGATGTAGCTGGCACGAGGAACAGAGATAGAAAACTTTGGGCCGGGTGCATTTTCACCCCGGTACATTTCCTCCATGGCATCTACCTGGTCCAATATTTTTTTGGCATAACCCAAAAACTCCTCGCCCTGGGGGGTGGGGCGCATCCCTTTGGAGGTACGCTTAAAAATGGTAATACCCAGTGTGCTCTCCAGCTCCTTAATGGCACGGCTTAGGTTGGGCTGGCTGATATAAAGCTTTTCGGCCGCCTGTGTTATAGACGCTGTTCGAGATACCTCAACAGCATATTTTAAATGTAAAAGGTTCATGTTATCACCATTTCTTTCGCTGAACTTACCACACAAGAAGAACCATCAAAATGGTTATGCTTTGGCAATAAACAAAGGGCAGACAAAGCCTCTTGCACTGTAAGCAGCACCTGCTTTTTTATGACACAGAGCATCTGCGGACAAACTAAATAGCCAGATGTCATATTTTGCTTCACTGCTGCAAAACCAAAGCTATAAAACTATTGTGCACCATTTTATATTTTATTGCAAGGCTCAAATTAGTCACAGGCAAAGCATTCCAGTAACTGTTGCGCTGTTATAGGCTCTGCATTCAGAATTACACTGTCTTAAGCACCTAATAAATATCAACTGCTTTATTGGATATGCTATTTCTGAGGTGATGTTACTATGGAACATGTGCATTTATGCCTATCCGATTTATTGGATCAGGATATTTCAGCCAATGAATTTTATCAAACTTTGCCTAATGAAATTAAAGCTGCGCTACAGGACAGAGACATTACGACCTTTGCAGAGCTGCAGGAATATGCAAAAAAACTAAAGGGAAATCCACTATACGGGTGAGAATGATTCATCCGTACATATTTTTGTAAGCGTGCCAAAAGCAACCTTGCATTTTTTGCTACCTATACAGCATAAATTAAACTGGGTGATGTTTATGAGTTTTAAAAAAATAAAGCCATATCTGATATCCATAGCAATCGCTCTTGCCGCAGGGGGCCTTGGCGGTATTGTTACCTATCGTGGTCTTCCCGCTTATGAGCAGTTGACAAAACCGCCCTTGACTCCTCCCTCCATTGTTTTTCCCATTGTATGGACAATATTATATGTTTTAATGGGAATCAGCGCTGCCATCATTTATCAATCACCAACGGTACGGCGTGACACGGCTCTGGCAATTTACGCTTTGCAGCTATTGTTTAACATCCTTTGGAGCGTTTTTTTCTTTGGCATGCAGGCATATCTGTTCTCTTTTTTATGGCTGGTATTGCTTTGGCTTCTCATTTTACTGATGATTAAATCTTTTTCTAAAATCAACAAAACCGCAGCGCTGCTGCAAATTCCTTATTTGCTTTGGGTAACTTTTGCAGGGTACTTAAATTTTGCCATTTGGATGCTAAATAAAAGCTGATTGAAGCGCAGCCGCCACTTTTGTGGTGGCTGTTTTCCTTTTATTCAGGTACATAGTGTTAAGAAAACTCTCCAAATTGTCACAATGGTTGTAAAAATGCAAATTCGACATAATTCATTCACTTTTGACAAAAAATTTCGTGGTATAATACTCATCGTGCAAATATAAAAACCGATAAGTTCTGTAATGAACATTTTGCAGTATTGGCTATCATTATATGTTTGTATTGTACTGAAGCTATGCCTTAAAAGAATGTGTACAACGAGGAAGGAAAATGATTTCGTGAAAAGACTTAAGCTGTTTGTAGACACCGGTTCGGATATTCCGGCAGATCTGGCCCAAAAATATGACATAACTGTCATTCCTCTCAGCATCTTTATTGATCAGGAGCATAAAAAAGATTATTATGAACTGGACGGTAAGAAATTTTGCCAGTTGCTGCGAGAGGGCAATGCAAAAGTTTCTACTTCACAACCCAGCCCCGTTGAGTTTTTAGATTATTTTAAGGACGCAATGCATCATTACGATCATATTATTTGCTTTACCATGGCTCCCGCCGGCTCCGGTACCTATAACAGCGCCTGCCTCGCCAAGCAGATGTTTGAAGAGGAAAAAGGTGATTGCCCCTGTACCCTGGACATCATAGATTCTAAAAGCTGCTCTTTGGCCGAGGTGCTGGAGGCTGAAAATGCCCTGGAGTTTCACTCCAAGGGAAACAGCATCGACGCACTGCTGGCCGAAATTGACCGGCTGCGTCATAAGGTGGCTACCTACTATCTGGTGGATAACGTAGACTACCTTATTCGCGGCGGACGCGTTTCAGTGGTAAAAGGTACCATTGCAGCCAAGCTGAATTTAAAGCCCATTGTTCGCATTTGGCAGGGTGAAGGTGAAATGTGCGGTAGCCCCCGAGGATATAAAAAGGGTGTTGAGCACATGTTTGAATTCTTTAAAAAAGAGGCCAAGCAGGGCGCCAAGCTGTTTGTTTCCCACTCCGATTGCGAGGAGAAAGCCATGCAGCTAATTGAGCGTATCCGGCAGGATTTTCCTGACCTGAACTATGTTGTCAGTCAGATGTTTTGCACCATGGCAACTCAGGCAGGACCTGATACCGTAGCCATGTTTTATGAACGTGCTTAATAATTTTAATGCTACCTAAAAAAGCGTACATGAAAGCGCACCTTGCTGCTGGCGGCAATGTGCGCTTTTTTACTGCTCTATTTTACCTTAGTAAATAAGTTTGTCTACTGTCAGGCTAACCAATGGAGTGCCTCAACCATATATTGTTATAGAACAATTAATAGGAGGTGAAGCATAACCCCATGGAAATGAAAGGGATTGATGTATCTGTTTGGAACGGCAATATTGACTGGAATAAGGTAAAGGCTTCCGGCATTGATTTTGCCATGATTCGTGGAGCATATGAAACCACCCAGGATAAAAAGTTTGCCGACAATATACAAGGGGCTTTGTCAAGCGGTATTCCATGCGGTGTTTATTTGTACAGCATGGCCACAACAACTCAAGAAGCCGCTCAGGAGGCAGATTATCTTTTATCCCTAATTCGTCCCTATAAACTCATTTTTCCCGTTACCTTTGACTTGGAAGACCGTGTGCAGCAAAACCTGACAACTGTGCAAAGAACAGATTTGGTGGTGGAGTTTTGTCAAAAAATTGCAGAAGCCGGCTACCGTCCTGCCGTATATTCAAGTCTTTCCTGGTTTGATACCATGCTGGACTTAACCAGACTCTCCCTTATTGATAAATGGGTAGCCCAGTGGGGAGCCGAACAATGCAGCTTTCAAGATTGCCCACAAATTTGGCAGTATAGCAATAAGGGTACCGTCCCCGGTATTGTGGGTGATGTTGACCTGAATATTTGTTACGAAAATTATGTAAGATTTTCTCAAATCTGCAGCCGGCCTGTTGCTTCTATTATAGTGGCTCAGCAACCAACCAATCCTCAGCTCACTGCCGGTACTCCGGTAAAACTAATGAACACCCCTCTTTATGCCACCTCTTCCACTGCTGTTCCTTTTGGCCGATTTACCGGTCAATACTGGATTTATGACGGAATTAAGATTAACAACAGGCTGCGTATAACCAGCTCTGCTTCTATGGTGGAAAAAAAGCCGGAGGGCCTTAATGTTACCGGTTTTGCCAACTATAAAGATCTTAAGGAATTACTGCTTATATGAAGATTTAATTATAAAGCAATAAACTGTTTGTAGCACCCGCCAAGGAAGGTAGAAGCCCTTTGCCTTTCTTGTCGGGTGCTTTTTGACACAAAACAAAACAGCATGGTATACTTTGCTTATTGATAGCACTGAAAAAGGAGGCAACTGTATATGATGCAAAAGCCTAACAATTCCAGCTTTATCAAGATTGTTGCGGCCCTTATTGTTATCTTGTTTGTTGCAATGATAGCGGGCTTTTTTTACCGCATTGGTTATCTCCCTTTTTGGGGCAGACAAATTGCACAAACAGAGCTTACCAGGTATGCAGCAAGCAATTTTGGAAGTACCACCCCTGTTGCCTGCACCTTTGACTGGTATAACGGAAAGTATACCTCCACTGCCGATTCTGGCGTTGCTTTGGATTATCGCCTGCAAAAAAACTCTATTTATGATGAGGCTCTCAGCAGTCAAATCAACCGTCAGGCTGATGCCGATTATGAGCGAATACACCAAAATGCCCCACCAAATTTGCAGCTGCCAAAGGATATCACCGTTTGGACGGAGGTAAGCTCCCGCAATAATGCATTAAAGGCACAGCGGCTGTATCTTTTAAGTGTTTTCAATGATGAAGCCCTGTCAGAGACCGAAAGCTTAAAGGCTCCTGCAAGGATTGCAATGGACATGATTGAAATGCTTGGAGACTCTTATCATTTTACAGGAATTCAATTATCCTATGGTGATAAAAATGGAATGTATGAAATTATTATTCCTGCAGATACATTTGATACTTTGACCGAAGAAAAATTATTAAAGCACACTACCAAAATAGAAAGTGACAAGTTGCCTGAATCTTATTTATTATGGCTTGCAGAAAAACACTGACCCGTGTGCAATAAGGCAAAGGCAGTAAAACCAATTTGTTTTACTGCCTTTGCCTTGTCTAATATCGATTAAAGTGCTGTAAGACCCAACATCTCCATCACCTTACTGCGGTTGTTGTCCTGGTCCAAAAACTCATTGGGAATCAGCTCAAACATATTGCCATCTGTCATTATCACTGAAGATTGCTCCATCCGTCTTAGCTCTGTTACCGCACTGCACGGAATTTTATCGCAGTATGCTCCATAGGAGCGCAGCAGCATACCGTTGTCTACCTCCAGAGTATGCATCCCTATGAACTCCTCTTTGATTGCACCTTGCTTTACCAGGCGTTCGTATGCTGCTTGAGCAAAGCGAATTCCATGATTTTTTTTGTAAAAGCTTAGCCCAATCAGCACCAAAGCCATACCCAATGGCCCAATGCGCATCCATAAGGATGCATCGCTTCTGGTAATGCAAAACCAGACAGCTACTGCCAAAAACAGCAGGTTTGGCAACATCCGATTTCGCTTTGCCAGCTGTTGTGCCAGCAGCTCAAAATATTGTGCTTTTGTAACCTCATAACAAAACCGCATGCTGCAAATCACCTTTTTACTTTATTGGGCTATTACAAATCAATATGCTTTACCAATTTTATTCACCTGCTACTGCACTTTCCAGACGGTCCTTTTGCTTGCGCAGGCGTGCGCTGAACAAAGGCAGAATCAGGAACAGCATGGCAATCATCAAACAGACAGTAGCAATGGGTCTGGTAAGAATAGCAGAAAAGTTTCCGTTTTCTGCTATCATGGCCATGCGGAAGTATTTTTCTACCAGAGGACCAAGAATAAAGCCTAGAATTACCGGTGCCAGATCCACTTTGAATTGTGTCAGAACATAAGCACCAATACCGGCAAAAATCAAAATCCAAAGGTCAAAGGTTCTGTTGTTTAAGGCAAAGGTACCCAGCAGGCAGAACATGATAATGGCAGGAAACAGGTAAGAAAACTTGATGTTTACTGCATTGACAAAGATTCTCATCAGACCCAGCTCCATAACATACATCACAATGTTTGCCAGGAAGTACGCAACCATAATGGCGCCCACAACGTCCAGGTTTGTGGTAAAGAGCAGGGGGCCGGGCTGCAGTCCATGAATCATCAGACCGCCAATGAGCGCTGCTGTGGTAAGGTCTCCGGGAATACCCAAGGTAATCAAGGGAATCAGCGCACCGCCGTTAACGGCATTGTTAGAAGCCTCAGAGGCGCAAATGCCCTCTGCAGAGCCATGCCCAAATTTCTCGGGATGCTTGGAAAGCTTTTTGGCCTGGTTATAAGAAATCAGAGTAGCTGCATTTTGACCAATGCCGGGTAAAATACCAATACCGGTACCAAAGACACAGCCCAAAAACAAAGGTAATGTACAGCCTTTCATCTCTTTTAAAGGAGGCAGTACAGAAAGGCCGTCCAATCTGATTTTTTTCTTTTCCTTGCCCAAATCGCGGGACTGAATCATAATTTCGCAGATAGCAAAAAGACCCATCATCAGCGCAGTGGACTGTAAACCGCCCATGAGCTGCCAGTAACCAAAGGTCAGACGCTGCACACCGGAAACTGCATCGATACCCACACTACCGCAGACAATCCCCAGCAGCGCACCAATGAGGCCCTTGAGTAGGTCGTTGGATGCCATGGTGATAACAACTGCAAGGCCAAGAACGGCAACGGCAAAATATTCCCAGTTGCCAAAGATCAAAGAGACCTTGGAAAGAGGGGGAGCAATAAAAAACAATGCCAAGGCAGACACGGTACCGCCAATAAGCGATGCAAACACACCGATGGAAAGAGCTTGTCCGGGCTTGCCGGATTTTGCCATGGGGTAGCCGTCATAGCAGGTGAAAATAGAAGAAGGCGTACCGGGAATATTAATTAGCGTAGCGGTAATAAGGCCACCGCTGATACCGCCTACATAAATGGCAATTAAAAGGGTCAGTCCCTGTACGGCTGACATTCCGTAGGTAAACGGAATCATCAGTGTAACGCCCAGGGTTGCTGTCAGACCCGGAATACAGCCAAACACGATGCCAAGGAATACACCGCCCACCAGCAGCACCAGGCAGGCGGGATCTCCAAAGATAGCTGAAAATCCGCTTACTATTGCATCCATTAAATACCTCCAAGGAAAAAAGCGTTAAAATCTGATGTACGAAGAAAAACGGGGCACTTTTATAACCCAAAATACTTTTTAAATCGCCCGCAGTTTGTTGTATATATTGAAAATCCCTTGTCGGGCCGTGTGCCCAACAAGGATTTTCAATTGGAATCAGCTTAATTTGAAGTTGGTTAGATGCTAAGAGCTTTTATGCGTTAGCCCTGTTCCTTCATGATTTCAAAAACAGGCTTAATGTCCTCAACCCAACCATCAATTTTGGTCTGCAGCTCTGCGCCGGGAACATAGTTTACTTCCAGGCCAAGGTCCAGAATCTTCTGCTGGAAAGCTTCATTCTCGCAGGCAGCCTTGATGGCATCCTGAAGAATTGTAATCTGCTCGGGGGACATGCCCTTAGGGCCATAGAAGCCGCGGGGCTTGGTGGTAACTACATCATAGCCCAGCTCCTTGGTGCAGGGAACATCAGGCAGAGACTTGGAGCGTCTGTCACTGATAACCAGCAGGGGCACCTGATCGCCGGAAGCAACGGCAGAGGTTATGTCTGCACCGGTGTTGATGCTCAGCTGGGTGTGGTTACCCATGTTGGCAACCTTGTTGTCTGCGCCGCTGTTGTAAGGAACAATGGTGACAAGGTCCTTAATGCCCAGAGCTTCCAGCACTCGGATGCAGTCAGCCATGTTGCAGTTCATAGAACCGGTGTTGCCAACCTTGATTTTGCCGGGGTTTGCTTTTGCGTACTCCACAACCTCTTCCAAGCTTGTCCAGCCGGTTTCTTTGTTGGTGGTCAAAAAGTTAAAGTCGTCTGCAACACCGCAGATAAGCTCAAGCTCTTTGTACAGCTCCTGCTCGGTGGTACCGCCCAAGGTGTAGGAAACAACGTCCATGGGGTTGTGAGCCAAAATGGTGTAGCCGTCGTTGGGGGAGTTATATGCCTGCTGGCAGCCAATATAGCCTGCAGCACCTTCTACGTTTACAACAACCAGTTTCTGATTGTTGGGCAGCTCAAGAAAATCCATTAAGGAACGGGTGAGAATGTCGGAACCGCCGCCGGGAGCAAAGGGAACGATGGCATTGATGGGCTTTTGGGGGTAGTCAGATTTTGCTGCCTGGGAAGAAGCAGAGCTGGAGTCTGCAGCGGGTGCGCTGCTGTCAGCGGGTTTGCTGCTGCCGCAGCCTGTTACCATTGCTGCTGCCATTACCATGCAGACGCAAGCAGCCAACATTTTTCTCATTTTCATCTTTGTGTCTCCTCTTTCATCTTTGTACTGTTTGATTAATCCAAACAAGCATCAGGGTAACTGTATTGCAAGCAGTTTTGCAAAAATCAGCCACAAAACCACCAGCATTACCAATGCTGTTATGACGCTTTTTACGGTAATCCGTACGGCATCTTTTTTTGTCAACTCACGCAAGACAAGTTTTTCCTCGCGTAGAGTAAACAAAAATACCAAAAAGAAAATTGCGGCAAAGGTAGTGATAAAAAATCCCACTACAGGAAGCAGCAGTGCGTAAAGAATCAGGATAGCAGTAATGCAAACTACTGTACTGTCCAGGGCAAAGCTGAATTTTTCCTTCTCACTGGTACCTTTTCCTTGAAAATCAATGGATTTAATGATAAGCAGAACAGAAACTACAGCCAGAATCACTGCTATCATTTGAATCCACACATCGGCACGAGCCAGTGTTCCGCCTTGACTGGTTGCAGGAACATTGTCAGTAATGTTTCCAAATATTAAAAACATACTGACAAATATCATCATGATTCCAAGCACAAAGTCATTGGTTTTTTTGATCCATTTCATTTGTTTCCCTCCTTTCATTTGGCGCCTTTTCGCCTGAGCTTGGTTAAAATATCGTTAAATTCGGGGTACTTTTGGCAATACTGCTCTACAACTGCATAACCGGCCTCCTTAAAAGGTGCACGGTCTACTTCGTTTATTTGTACTCCCTTGCTTTTCAGCTCATTCAGGTCTTCCTGCTCCCGTTCCAGATACAGCTCTTTTACCTTCTGCTCATAAACATCACAGCAATGGTCAAAGGCCTTTTGATCCTCCTTTGTCATGCTTTCATAAAAAGACTTGTTTACAGCAAGCCAGTTATAGGTAACCTGATGCTTGGTAAGGGAAAGGTATTTTTGTACCTCGTACCATCCTGCCTGTAGCATGGTGGTAGGAGGATTCTCTTGTCCGTCCACAACTCCCTGCTGAAGGGCGATAAAAATCTGGGGCATGGGCAGATTGACGGTATCAAACCCAAGCGCCTGTGTTCCGTCAATAAACTGGGAGACGGCAGGCATACGCAAGGTAATTCCATTGCAATCTTCCAAGGTATAAATAGGGCGGACATTGTTGGAAACAGAGCGCACGCCGCTGAGCACAAAGCCTTTGCAAAGAATACCCGCTTCGGCAATATCCCGGTTAATGTCCTCTTGAATCTCGGGGTCGGTCAAGGCTTTAAAGCTGCTTTCTACATCGTCAAACACCCAGGGGAAATCGATGACCTTTAGTCGGGGGTATTGCTCGGACAAAATGACGCCGGCAATGCCCATTTCCACGGTTCCTTTTTCAATGGCACGAATAAAACCTTCTTCCCCGCCAAGAGGGCTCAGGGTGCTATCGGGGTAAATCTCTACCAGATAGCGTCCTTCTGTCATTTCTTCCAGCATAGGCTTAAAGACAGTTTCCAAAGCGATGTTATCCTGATGACCGGCGGGTAAAAAATTGACCACCTTAATGACCTTGTAATCTTGAGGCAGAGCGCCTGACCCATCCGAGGTCTCTGTTGCAGGAGAGACCGGGCCGGAGGAAACTTCCTCGGTAAAAACATTGTTGCGGTTGCCGCAGCCAATGGCCGCTGTGAGCACTAGCAGCAGTACGGATACAGCTGCAATCAATTTTTGCAATTTCACTAATTGCTCCTCCTTTTGGCGACAGGTCAAATTATATCTAACGTTTTAGCGTTAAACAATTGACATTTTTCTACTTTTTATATGACACTTTTGCTAAAACAAGCCATTTTTAAAGAATTGTCATGTCATTTTTCAATCTTTGTCTGGAATGATTCACAATTTTTTTAAGATATGGTATGATATTCAAGCCAATTCTAACTTTTTTTCCTGACTAAGAGGTAATTTAATTATGATTAGGTATTTATATAATCTTATCTTTATAAAAGATAAAAAAAGCTTCAGCACCACCTTTTTTCGAAGCTTCTTTTTGCTTAGTGTTTTTTCGGTTATTCCTGTTTTCTGTTTGGCACTCCTTTTTTCCAATCAGGCGGAACATTTTTGGAAGAGCGAAGTGCACCAATACAATCAAAAGGCTTTTTCTGTTTATACCAGCAATGTAGACAACCGGCTTTTTGCCGCCCAGCAGCGGGCAGCTCAGCTTGCCAACGATTATTCTGTTCTTTCCTTTATCATGGAGCCCTCCTTTACCGACATTGAGCGCAACGCCCTCATCATGAAGTCATTAAACGATATTCGCACCGAGGAAAACGGTATCCAGCACGCCTACCTCTATTCTCACTTTGGAAAGCTTGTCCTTACCTCTCAGGGTAAGGGATACCCCGCCCGGGATTTTTACGACGCGGAAGCTTTGGAGATTTACGCACAAGGCAAATATACCCCTTTGGTAAATCGCCCGGGCTTTTTACCAGAGGAGACAGATGAAAATGGCTATATTACCGTTTATCAGAACATCCCGGAAAAATCTAAAGATTCACTGGGCTGCTTAATTCTCAATATAGAAAAAGACTTTCTGTTTCACAACAGTAACCAGGAGGCCAGTGACAATATCCTTACCCTGACAGTATACGACCAGCAGAATGAACTTCTGTACTCACAGAACCCAGACTCCATTGCCTACCAGCAGACGGAAAGCTTTCAAAAACAACTGCAAAAGGGCTTTACCAGTTTTAACTATACCGCAAACCAGTCGCACCTGGTTGTGCTCCGGGCTGTTTCGCCCATTACGGGGTGGACCTATATTGGTACAGCGCCTATGCCGGCCTATTTTAGCTCCTACCAGCAGATTTCCGCCATCTTTATTATCTTGTCTGTTGTTGCCCTGATTGCTTCCTTTGGTCTTTCTTTTATTGTTTCTTACCGGCTCTACCTCCCCTTAAAGAATTTGACCAATGTAATCAGCGGCAAAGGCCAGCAGAGTGAGGTTCCCCTTTCAGGGGAATATGAATATATCCAAACCGCCTATCAAACGGTGATTGATGAAAACAGAACCATGGCTCAGGTAACGGCTACCATACGACCCGCAGTAAAAAACTACTTTTTCTTAAGCCTGCTGATAGAAGAGCCCATTACCGAACAGGAGATACAAACCAAGCTATCCTTTTTGGAAGAAGACTTTTCCTCCACCGGCTACTGCGTGATATTGTTTCAGCTGTATGACTACGAAGCATACATCCACGCCTTTGATGAAAATACCCAAAGCTACCACAACTACACCCTGAATCAAATCATCAGCGAGGTAGCAAGGGAGTATGCACATGCCTTTTTTAGAGTAAACCGGTCTACATGGGCACTGGTGCTCAATACCAAAACCGCCGATGACCGCGAAGTTGCCCGGCTGGTTCAAGCACTAAAGCCCCAGCTTACCTTTATCCCCTCCCTTTTGGTAGAATGCGGAAAGATCTATGAGCATCCACAGGACCTTTCCTATTCCTATAAAAAAGCACTGGAACTGCTCAAGTTTAGAAGGTACCGTGAGCAGACCCAGGAAAATGGCCAAACAGAACCTGAAATTTTGCCATATAGCCCCAATGATAAACTATTGGAAACTCTTTTACAAGCGGTAAAAACAGGGTCTCCCTATGTAGAAAATCACTTTAACCTTTTGGTTTTAAACATGGAGGAAAATAAAGCTTCCTTAAAAGATGTAAAAAACACCGCAGAAAACCTAGTGAATCTGACATTGGAGCTTCTTATTAATTTGGGCATCAATACCAAGCAGTACCCGGAGTTTTTAACTTTTTACAATAAACTCAGTGATGCAGGCGATACCCAAAAGGTACAGGAGCTGCTAAAAAACACAATCTTTGCCGCAGCATCCTATATTCGTGACTTTAACAAATCTCATTCCGAAAAAATAATAGAAAATCTTTTGGAGTACATCAATACTCACCTCAGCGAGGATATCTCCCTGAGTGATCTTTCAGAAAACTGTCAGCTCAGCACCTCTTACATCAGCCGGATTTTTAAGGAACACCTGAATGTGGGTTTTGTAGAGTATTTAAACAACCTGCGTATCAGCCGGTCAAAAAAGCTGCTGGAGGAAACCCAAATGACCATTGAACAAATCGGCTTTCAGGTTGGGTTTAACAATGTCCGCAGCTTTATGAGAACCTTTAAGCAATATACCAACACTACTCCGGGGCAATACCGCAATCATTTAAAGAACAACGAAACAGAACAGTAAAAAACACCTGTCCGGTTGGTTGATTTAAAACCGGACAGGTGTTTTTGTTGCGTCAGCCTGATATTGATGGCAGGCTGTCCAGATTATTATTTTCGCTTTGGTCGGGCAGGGCTTTTAAATACTCGGTGTCTCCCCGCTTTGCTATGCCCACGCCGACAATTCCGCCTTGCTTTGCCAGTGCCACTCCGGCTTCTTTGGAGAGCACGCTGCCGTCGGAAAGCTGATACCCCACAACCCGTCCGCTGTTTTTTACCAACGCAACAATCTGCTTGGCATCGGCAGTGGGGTTTGGAATTTCGCTTAGGGCATTCATGGCCAAATTTGCGCCAAAGTTATTTGTATCGTTCATAGTAAGCGTCTCCTTTCTTTATTTTTGTCAACCTGTACCGTTAGTCTTTATTTTTCGTCTGATTATATACCTTCATTGTACAAACACACATAATAAAAGTAACATTTTTTGCTTTAAACTTATAATTATTTCCAAAAAGCTCAAACAGGCTAACATTGAATGTATATACCAATTATGTTATAATTTCGTAGCTAATCAATTATAATACCATGTCTGCACAGCGGACCGGCATTATGTTCAACTCAAAGCAAGATTATCCTTTTGTTTTATGCGGAGGTAATGCAAAATTGGAAATTTCTTTAGAACAGCTGGAGTCTATGAATCCGGCATCTACGCTACTAATAGATATGAGAAACGAAATTGCCTTTGGACACGGGTCTATTCCCGGTGCAGTGCAGGTAAATAAAGAGGACATTATGTCCGGCAGCTTTGTCCCCCCTCAAAATAAGACCCTTGTCCTTTTTTGTATGCTTGGTGTCCTTAGCCTGGAGGCCGCAGAGGTGCTGACCCAGCGGGGCTTTGAAGCCTTTAGCCTTGCCGGCGGCTATTCTCAGTGGCTGATGAAGGAAATAGGGAAGGAGCCCGCCGAAGAAGAGCACTTAAAGCAGGTGGAGAACAGTATTCGCCGTAAATTTCACAAAGTGATTTTTTCTAAGTTTACACAGGCTATCTGTCAGTATGACCTGGTACAGGAAGGCGATAAAATTGCCGTCTGTATTTCCGGGGGGAAAGACTCTATGCTCATGGCCAAGCTTTTTCAGGAGCTTAAGCGTCATAATAAATTTCCCTTTGAGCTGGTATTTTTGGTAATGGACCCCGGATATAACGAGGTGAACCGGGCGGTGATTGAGAGCAATGCAAAACTGCTCAACATTCCCATTACCATTTTTGAAACACAGATTTTTGATTCGGTATATAACATTGAAAAGTCGCCCTGCTACCTGTGTGCCAGAATGCGCCGGGGTCATCTTTACAGCAAGGCCAAAGAGCTGGGCTGCAACAAAATTGCCCTGGGACACCACTACGACGATGTCATTGAAACCACCCTGATGGGTATGCTGTACGGCGGTCAGATTCAGACCATGATGCCCAAGCTGCACAGCACAAATTTTGAGGGGATGGAGCTGATACGCCCCATGTATCTGATCCGTGAAGACAGCATCAAGCACTGGCAAAAGTACAATGATCTGCACTTTATTCAGTGTGCCTGTAAGTTTACCGATACCTGCACCACCTGTGCCCCAGACAGCAGAACTGGCTCTAAGCGGATGGAGATAAAGAACCTAATACGTCAGCTAAAAATTACCAATCCCCAGACAGAAAGCAACATTTTTCGAAGTATGGAAAATGTATGCTTGGATACGGTAATTCAATATAAGCAAAAGGGTGTTCAGCATCATTTCTTGGACAACTATTAATTTTTATTTTACTCTAAAAATTAGTCTGCATTATGAGAAAATCATATCATAGTTAAAATATTTTTTTAATATACTCTATGGGTAGCCTGTGAAAAATCCTAAGGGATTTATCACTATATATACC
>JAEYXR010000032.1 GCA_023431215.1 Bacillota bacterium | reverse complement strand
CAAGGGCTGTATGGACCCTTACCGTATGATGACCAGCCGCAGCGAATATCGTCTGCTGCTGAGGCAGGACAATGCCGATGTACGTCTGACACCCCTGGGATATGAGCTTGGGCTGATTTCAGAGCAGAGATATCAAAATTTTCTACGCCAGCAGGAAGAAAAGACGGCTGAAATAAAAAGACTGGAAGAAACTACCATTTTTTGCACAGAAGAGCTTAATTTGTGGCTGGAGCAGCTGGGCACCGCCCCTTTGCGCCAAAGCATTAAGGCGGCGGAGCTGCTGAAACGCCCCCAGGTAAGCTATGAGGGGCTGAAACCTTTTGATCCCCAGCGTCCCCAGCTGCATCCCCATGTGGCAGAACAGGTAGAAGTAGAGATAAAATATGAGGGATACATTAAAAAGCAGCTGGCTCAGGTAGAACAGATGCGCCGGTTGGAAAGCATGCCTCTGACGGGAATAGACTATAGCCAGATACGTGGACTGCGTCTGGAGGCGGTAGAAAAACTGAAAAAAATCAGTCCGCTGAATCTGGGACAAGCCTCCCGCATTTCAGGGGTAAGCCCTGCGGATATTTCGGTGCTGATTATTGCCTTGGAGCAGCGTCGCCAGCAGTCAAAGAGGGGAGAAGACAGCATATGATTGCAAGACCGGCTTTTGAGGAGCTTTTGCGCTCCATTTATATAGAACCGGATGAAAATGACTATCTATTATTTTCTACCTACTGTACCCTGCTGCAGGAATGGAACGAAAAGATGAATCTTACCGCCATTGTAGACGACGAAGGAATCGCTGTGAAGCATTTTGCAGACAGCCTGCTGCCTCTGACAATGTATGAGCTGCCTCACAATCCGCGGCTCATTGATGTTGGCACAGGGGCGGGGTTTCCCTCCATTCCCATGAAGCTCATTCGGCGTGATATTGAGCTGACGCTACTGGATAGTCTGGAAAAACGCCTGGGCTTTTTGCGGCATGTGTGCGGCAAACTGGGTATTGATGCTGCCACTGTGCATCTTCGCGCTGAAGAGGCCGGAAGAAACCCCAGTCACCGCGAAAAATATGATGTGGCTACCTCCCGTGCGGTGGCTTCTATGAGTCTTTTGGCAGAGTATTGCCTGCCTCTAGTAAAGCCCGGCGGGGTTCTGCTTGCCCTAAAAGGCAGCAGCGGTGAGGACGAAGTTTCTACAGCCCGTAATGCAATTGCCCTTTGCGGTGGTAAGGTAGAGGATGTTTTAAAGTACAATTTACCTGGTGGAGACCCAAGAACACTGGTAATTATTAAAAAAGTTTCGCAAACTCCGACAAAATACCCTCGTTCTTCGTCACAAATCTCCAAAAAGTCGTTATAAAAAGACCGGATTATACAATGAGTAGTCGTTTTTTGCGAGCAAAAAAGTGTGCAAATATGCATAAAAGATGGTACGATATCTTTGGGACAAGGTATCGACCATCTTTTTTTATACAATTTGGAGAATACCAAGCTCTCAAATTTATTAAACAAATTAAACCCTGGTGCTTGGTTTGGGAGGAGGATCTGGCCTATGATGTTACAGCGTAAACCTGAGGTACTGAATAAGGTGGTTTTGTTACCGGTGTCTGAGATCCTCCCCAGCCCACACCAGCCCCGGCGCACTTTTGATGAGCAGGAGCTGGATGTACTGGTAAAAAGCATTTCACAAAATGGTTTGCTGGTACCAATTTCGGTTAGAAGAGCTGAAAAAGGCTATGTGCTGATTGCCGGCGAGCGCAGGCTGATGGCCTGCCGCAAACTGGGTCTTAAATACATACCCTCTATGATAGAGGAAATGTGCGATACCGACGCTGCAATACTTACCTTGGTAGAAAACCTGCATAGAGAAGGGCTAAGTTACTTTGAGGAGGCCCAAGGCATCAAGGCCTTGATGGAGCAGGAAAATATCTCCCAGGCTAAGGTGTGCAACATTCTCTCTATGGCACAGTCTACCGTTGCCAACAAGCTTCGCATCCTCAGGCTTACTGAACCTGTTAAGGAAACGCTGCTGCAATTTGGCTTGGGAGAAAGGGTAGCCAGAGCACTGTTGGTGTTGGAGGACGAAAAGACACAGCTCAAAGCCTGCCGACATATTGGTGAGCATAAACTATCTGCTCATGCAGCAGAAGAATATATCAAGGGGCTTACTGCAAAGCCCCGGCCAAAGCAACGCCGTTTTGTGGGGCATTTAAAAGACTACCGTATCATCTTTTCCACAGTAGATAAGGCGGTAGAAGAGGTGCGCCGCAGCGGTATTACTGTAACCACACAAAAATCAGAAGAGGATGAATATATTTGCTACACTATCCGAATCCCCAAAGGCGGTTCTCGTCCTGCTGTATCGCCATCAAAACAGACGGCAGAGGTGATTGCTTTACGTACAGGTTGATTGGAGTAGCAAGTAATGCCTCATTTGCTAGGCGAGCTCTCTCCCCATCGAGAGTTCCATAGATGATTTGACTTCCCATAGCTGACCAAAGACGCCGTTCGGGACTAAGCTCCCGGGCGGCGTCTTTGGTTTTATTGTTTCACGTGAAACAATAGCTCATAAGGTTAAGCGTGGTATATAGACAGTGAAAGGTGTTTGTTATTTTGACCCAAAAAAACTTGTGTGTAAATAACCCTTGAAGGTTCATACTAATATTGTGAAGCTGATGTAAATTTGCCAGAATAATGTTCCACGTGAAATAAAAGCCCACAGGGTAAAGCATGGAATATAGGCAGTAAAAGGTGTTTGTTATTTTGACCCCAAAAAAACTTATGTGTAAATAACCCTTGAAGGTTCATACTAATATTGTAAAGTTGATGTAAATTTGCCAGAATAATGTTCCACGTGAAACAAAAGGACTTTAAAACGCCATAAGATTGTGCTATACTTTGAAAAGTACCGTCGCAGGGGGTTCCACTGCAGGCGGATTCCACACCCAACCAAAGGGAGGACAAGCCTTATGGGAAAAATTATTGCCGTAACCAACCAAAAAGGCGGTGTAGGCAAGACTACCACAGCGGTGAATTTAGCCGCCGGCCTGGGGATGCAGGGCAAAAAGGTGCTTTTGGTGGATATGGACCCTCAGGGCAATGCCACCAGCGGACTGGGCATTAATAAAAGAGAAATTGAAATTTCGTGCTATGATGTGCTGATTTTAGGCAAAACTGTAGAAGAAGCAACCTTTAAAACCCCATTTAAAAATGTTTCAATTGTACCCAGCCATATTTCTCTGGCAGGCGCAGAAATAGAACTGGTAGAGATGGAAAACCGAACCATGGGTTTGCGGGCTTCTTTGTTAAAGGTCAAACCCAAGTATGACTTTGTTATTATTGACTGCCCGCCCTCCTTGGGGCTGATCACAGTCAATGCCTTGGCGGCTTCAGATTCTATCTTGATTCCTATTCAGTGCGAATATTATGCGCTGGAGGGCCTGAGTCAGCTAATTTCTACCGTTCGTACAGTAAAACGCATGTACAACAGTGATATAGAGGTGGAAGGCGTACTACTTACCATGTACGACAGCCGTCTGAACCTTACTGTGCAGGTTGTGGATGAGGTTAAAAAGTACTTTGCAGACAAAATATTTACTACCGTAGTGCCTAGGAATGTACGGCTTTCGGAGGCCCCCAGCTTTGGGCAGCCCATCATGTATTTTGACAAAGCATCCAAAGGTGCAGAGGCATATCTGTCACTTTCTAAAGAAATTATTAAAAACAACAAGAAAAAATAAGAGAGGGGACACCAAAATGGCGAAAAAAGGTGGCCTGGGAAAAGGCCTGGACGCTCTTTTTATAGATAATGAAGCAGAAGTGTCCGGAACTCTTAGCCAATTAAGGCTCTCAGACATAGAGCCTAATAAAGACCAGCCCCGAGGCGTGTTTGATCAGGAGGCGCTGCAGGAGCTTTCAGATTCTATTCGTGAGCATGGCGTTTTACAACCTATAGTGGTACGATCTATCCCCGGCGGTGTATATCAGATTATAGCCGGAGAACGTCGCTGGCGCGCCAGCCGCATGGCAGATCTCACTGAAATACCCGCTATTGTCATAGAAGCAGACGATAATAAGGTCATGGAGCTGGCACTTATTGAAAACCTGCAGCGGGAAGGCCTGAGCATCATTGAAGAAGCCATGGGGTACAAGTCCCTCATTGACTCCTACCACATGACCCAGGAGCAGGTGGCAAAGCGTCTGGGCAAGTCCAGACCGGTAATTACCAATGCATTGCGGCTTTTAAACCTGCCTCCGGTTGCGCTGACAGCGCTCAATGAAGGCAAGCTAAGCGCCGGACATGCCCGTGTTTTGGCAGGCATGGAGGATCTTTCTCAGGTAGAAAAGCTTACCGAAGCGGTAGCCCGAGACGGAATGTCGGTTCGTCAGCTGGAAAAACTGGTGCAGCAGGTGAAAAAATCTGAGGGTAAGCCGCCAAAATCACACAATAAACAGAAAGATGAGGGCGTATGGGGCGATTCTACCTACAAAGAGCTGGAAATCAGCCTGCAGGATGCCCTTGGCCGCAAGGTTAAAATTACAAAAGGCACAAACGGCGGCACACTGGAGGTAGCCTTTCACTCTCTGGAAGAGCTTACCGACATGGTAAACCGTTTGGCCGAGGAGTAATCTTCATTTAAAACCGGAAACAAAGTATTTTATCTTATAATTTACGGTAAACATGCCGCTTATCAAAAGAAAGAAGGAAGTTTAGAAATGTTAGACATGAAATTAATTCGCCAGAATCCTCAGCTGGTGAAGGATGCCATGAAGAGCCGCAATAAGGATATGGACCAGCTTATTGATGATTTGGTTGCTGCTGACGCAAAGCTTCGGGAGCTTTCCAGCACCACAGACAACCTGAAGGCGGAGCAAAACAAAACCAGCAAAGAAATCCCCATGCTGAAAAAGCAGGGTGTGGATACCACTGAGGTAATGGCTCGCATGAAGGAGCTTAGCGACGCTATCAAAGAAAATGACCAGAAAATTGCAGAGCTGACAGAGCAGGTAAAGCTGTTTTTATACGAAATTCCCAATATTCCCAACGAAACTGTACCCAAAGGCAAGGATGAAAAGGATAATGTGGAGGTTCGCCGCTTTGGTGAGCCCCGTAAATTTGAGTATGAGCCTAAGGCTCACTGGGATTTGGGCGCCAGCCTGGGCATTTTAGACCCCGAAATGGCCGCAAAGGTCACCGGCGCACGTTTTCATTTCTACAAAGGACTGGGTGCGCGCTTGGAGCGTTCCATTATCTCCTTCTTTATGGATACCCATGCCGCCCATGGCTACACAGAAATTTTGCCTCCCTATATGGCAAGCACCGCTTCTATGACCGGTACCGGCCAGCTGCCCAAGTTTGCCGAGGACATGTACAAAATTGAGGGTCAGGAGCTGTATATGATTCCTACCGCCGAGGTACCCGTTACCAACATGTATCGTGAGTCTATCATCGACGGCAGTGAGCTGCCCCTGCGCTACACCTCTTATTCCGCCTGCTTCCGTGGCGAAGCCGGCTCCGCAGGCCGCGATACCCGTGGTTTGATTCGTCAGCATCAGTTCAACAAGGTGGAATTGGTAAAATATACCAGACCCGAACAGTCTTATGACGAGCTGGAGGAAATGACCGCCGAGGCTGAGCGCGTTCTGCAGCTGCTGGAGCTGCCTTATCGTGTAGTTGCTCTGAGCACCGGAGATATGGGCTTCTCTGCTGCCAAAACCTATGATATTGAAGTATGGATGCCCTCTTACGGCCGCTATGTGGAAATTTCCAGCTGCTCCAACTGCGAAGACTTTCAGGCACGCCGCGCAGCCATCCGCTTTAAGGACGGGCCCAAGGAAAAGGCACAGCTGGTGCACACCCTTAACGGCAGCGGTGTTGCAGTTGGCCGTACCACTGCCGCTATTTTGGAAAACTACCAAAATGACGATGGTAGCATCACTGTACCCAAGGCACTGCGTCCTTATATGGGTTGCGACGTTATCCGCAAAGATTAAAGCAAAATGATAAGTATCTTACAATAAATGGAAGGTACTGACAACACAAAACACGGCAAATGCCGTGTTTTGTGCTAAGTATGAGGAAGGCTATTTAGCCATAGGGAGGATTATGCTGGACCAAAGACTGGAGCTTATTCGCTCTATGACACCAATTTGCCGGGGTTTTGCCGATGTGGGTACCGATCACGGCTATCTTATCTGCCAATTGGTGGGGGAGGGCAGGGCTCAGTGGGGAATTGCCACCGATATTCACCAAAAGCCCTTGGAAAAAGCCCGGCAAGAGGCCGCAAGGCTGAATCTCTCGGCAAAGGTACAGTGTGTATTGGCAGACGGGCTGGGTGAGCTTTCGCCCGATGGATTGGACGCCATTGCCATAGCAGGCATGGGTGGGGAAACTATAGTACACATCATAGATAGCTGGAAGCACAGTAAAACCAAAGGCATTACCTGGCTGCTGCAGCCAATGACAAAGGCCGAACGTCTGCGCCAATGGCTTTACCTAAACGGATATGACATAGCGGATGAAAAATGCTGCAAAGCCGCCGACAGGCTGTATTCAGTGCTAAAGGTATGCTATACGGGTAACATTACAAAGCCCACCGGCCATATGATGCACATTGGTGCCATTGACCCCACTCAAAGTGAGGATGCAAAGGAATATTGCCTGCGTGAATTGCAGCGTATTACCAGAAAAGCTGTGGGAATGGCTACATCAGGCAGCAAAGAAGCAAAATTGCATCAGGATGCTGCAGCACAGCTGACAGCATTTTTACAGCAGAAGGGAGTGAAAACACCATGATGCGGGTAGGAGAAATTATACAAGCAGTAGAAACTATTGCACCTTTTACAACCGCACTGGATTGGGACAACAGCGGACTGCTGGTGGGAGACAAGAATGCACAGGTAGAACGGGTGCTTATTGCTCTTGATGTCACTTCCCAGGTGGTGCAGGAAGCAAAGCGCAAAGGTGCCAATCTCATCATCAGCCACCATCCCGTTATTTTTGGTGGCGGGCGCAAAAAGCTCGTCCCCGGTGACCCCGCCGTAGACGCACTGATAGCCGGTATTGCTGTAATCAGCGCTCACACCAACTGGGATATGGCACAGCTGGGGGTAAATAAGGCATTGGCAGATACTCTGGGGCTAAAAAACCAGCAGCCCCTGGCACTGGAAAAAAGCCGCTGCTTTCAAAAGCTGATTGCCTATGTACCTGCAACTCACGCAGACGTGGTCTTTAACGCAATGTGCGAGGCAGGCGGCGGCATATTGGGTGACTACAGCGCAGTCGGCACTTTAACAGATGTGGAGGGACGATTTACTCCCAAAAAAGGCGCAGACCCCTATATAGGAGCAGTGGGGCAGCCCTGCAGGGTGGTGGAAAAGGCAGTAGGGATGCTGGTACACCCAGACCGTATGCAGGATGTGCTGCTGGCAATGAAAAAAGCGCATCCCTATGAAGAACCGGCCTATGATATTTATGAAAATAAGGCTGTTACCGATGATTGCTGGCTAGGTGTAGTGGGCAGCTTACCTGCCTCTATGGGGGAAATTGATTTTGCCCGCCTCCTTGGGGAAAAGCTAGGCCTTGCCCCGCGCTTTAACCCCGGAAGCCGCAATATTCGCCGTGTGGCAGTATGTGGCGGCTCCGGTGCTGATTATTTAAAGCACGCCAAAGGGGTGGATGCCTTTGTAACAGGAGATGTAAAGCATCATCAGTTTATCGAAGCTGCATCCAGCAACATAACCCTGTATGATGCCGGGCATTATGCCACAGAGCAGGTGTCTATGCCCCAGCTATGTAAGCTGCTGCAGCAGCGTTTGGCAGGGGTGACGGTAGAGCTTTCTGCGGCGTACAGCGGTCAGGTTGTATCCGTATAGTTTGAAGTAAGGTTGTTCCCCACAAAAAACGGCTAACCCATGCAGATTACGTAAAATGACCGGTGTGGGATTCTGATTTTGTGCTGATTAAGTTATGAGAATAACCCGAATGAAAAAAGGAGACCGTAATGGCTTTTGACGGAGCATATTTATATAAAATTAAACAAGAGATAGAAGAAATGGTTGGCGGACGCATTGATAAAATCAGCCAGCCATCCCGGGAGACGCTGGTCATTACCCTGCGTGCCATAGGCGGTAACCGCAAGCTGTTGCTTTCTGCAGCGGCTGCGGCTGCCAAGGTGCATTTTACCACCGTGCCCATGGAGAACCCAAAGGCTGCCCCCATGTTTTGTATGCTGCTGCGCAAGCATTTGGGAAGCGGCAGGCTGCTGCGGGTAGAGCAACAGGGATTAGACCGTGTGCTTACGTTGGTGTTTGAATGTGTCAACGAACTGGGCGACAGGGTAGAGCTTAGCCTTGTGTGCGAAATTATGGGGCGCCACAGCAATATTATTTTGCTGGATCAAAATCAAAAGATTATTGACGCCATAAAAAGAGTGGATTTTGTTACCTCCGAGGTGCGGCAAATTTTGCCCGGAATGACCTACACCCAGCCTCCTCAGCAGCACAAGCTGTGTCCGCTGACGACTTTGCCTCGGGAACTTGCCCATGCTGTGGCTATGGGTAGAGATATTCCTTTGCCAAAGGCAATTTTAGAGCAGTGCGAGGGGCTTTCTCCTGTGCTGTGCCGAGAAATTGCTCATTTTACCTGTCCTGATACTGACCCAACAGCCGCGGCCCTTACCCCAACTCAGGAGGAACGAATGGCCTTTTATTTTGGGGTGGTAAAAACAGCACTGGAGCCGCAGGGTGGGGAGCCGTGGATTATTCGGGATGAGCTGGGTAAGCCTGTAGACTTTACCATAGTACATCCCTGCCAGTACCCGGAAAACTACCTCTTAAGCAAGTGTGAGAGCTTCAGTGAGCTGTTGGATGAATTTTTCAGCAGCAAAGACAATGCTGAGCGTATGCGCCAAAAAAGCGCAGACCTCCATAAACTGCTGTGCAATGTCCGGGACCGTATTCGCCGCAAGCTTACCGCCCAGTATCATGATTTGGAAAAGGCAGCAGGCAGAGAGCGTAAAAAAGAGTTTGGAGACATTATCTCTGCAAATTTATACGCAATGAAAAAAGGAGATAATATTTTACGTGCAGTAGATTTCTTTAGCGAAAACGGGGAACTTATTGAGATTCCACTGGATTCCATGCTAACACCAAGTAAAAATGCTCAAAAATACTACAATGAGTATAGAAAATCGGTCACCGCAGAGCAAAAGCTCCAGGAGCTGATTGCTTCTGCAACCCACGAGCTGGAATATATTGAGACTGTAATCTCAGAGCTGGAACGCGCCGAAAGCGAAGCGGAGCTGACAGCCATACGGGAGGAGGTTGCTGCAGGAGGCTACGGCAGGGTTGCACCCTCCAAGGGGACTCAAAAGGGACAAAGACCCCAAAAGCTGGCACCCTTGCGCTATCGTTCCAGCGATGGGTATGTTATTTTATGCGGTCGCAACAACCTGCAAAATGATCAGCTTACCCTACGTGAGGCACACAATTATGATCTGTGGCTGCATACGCAAAAAATTCCCGGTTCTCACACCATTGTACTTTCTCAGCCTGGTCAGCAGATACCGCTGCGTACCATTGAAGAAGCAGCCATCATTGCCGCCTGCAATTCCGGCGCACGGGACAGCGCCAAGGTGCCGGTGGATTACACCATCATTAAGAATGTCAAAAAGCCCAGGGGAGCAAAGCCCGGAATGGTCATCTATGACCCCTACGAAACTGCAATTGTAGACCCAGACCACACCTTGGCAGACAAGCTGAAAGAGAAATAGCTTTTGCTAGTGCAGCGTGCTTTATATCAACGAATGTTGGCCCCTTTGCCGGTAACCTACAAGACGGTTGATGTTGTTTACACCCATCCAAGACTATTTTGTCACCCAAAGCGGTCAAAAGCAGGTTAAAAACGAGCGAATAAAAGGTAAACTGTTTATCTTGTAACAAATTGTCAAAAAAAAGTATTAAAGTTGTACGATTTTTTACTTTACAACTGCGCCCCATTCCGCTATAATTAGCCATTAGAAAATGCAAGCAGGAATTGCGGGAAGGAAGGTGTGTATTGATGATGAAGATGCAGAAGCGTAAAACTTATTTGTACGCACCGGCCGTTTTATCCATTTCATTGGCGTTTTTTCCCGTTCCCATCTTTTTATAAAAAACAAGGCTTTGACTTTTCATTTTTGAAAGGTCAACGCCTTTTTTTTGGGCATCCTGTAGGTGTTACTGTATAAATTTCAGGAGGTAAGTTTTTATGAGCGAAAAGAAAGAAGTAAACATTGGCGAAGAGGGTATTTACGACGCCAGAGTGCTAGGCGCACCCAAAATGCTTATTTTGGGTATCCAGCACGTATTTGCAATGTTTGGTGCTACTGTCCTTGTTCCTCTTATTACAGGGCTTAATGTTTCCACCACTCTGTTGATGGCAGGTTTGGGCACTCTGCTTTTCCATTTTATCACCAAAGGTAAGGTTCCTGCTTTCTTAGGTTCTTCCTTTGCCTTTTTGGGCGGTTTTGCCATTGTTGCCCCTAAACTGGTGGATGCCAACGGCCAGCAAACCATCCCCAATACCGAAATGCTTCCCTATGCCTGTGGTGGTGTGTTCGCTGCCGGCTTGGTGTATATTGTGGTTGCAGGGCTGATTCACTTCTTTGGTGTCAAAAAGGTTATGAAGTTCTTCCCTCCCATTGTAACCGGCCCCATCATCATTTCCATTGGTCTGATTTTGGCTCCCTCTGCCATCAACAATGCAAGCACCAACTGGCTGCTGGCTGTTGTGGCACTCTCTGTTATTATCATCTGCAACATCTGGGGTAAAGGCATGATCAAGATTATTCCCATCATTCTTGGCATTGCCGCTTCCTACATCGTGGCACTTTTAACCGGTGCCATCGACTTCAGCCAGATAGCCAATGCTTCTTACTTTGCGCCTGCACCCATCACCATGGCAAAGTTTGATGTAAGCTCTGTTTTGACCATCATGCCCATTGCGTTAGCCGCCATGATGGAACACATTGGTGATATGGCTGCCATTAGTGCAACTGTGGGCAAAAACTATATTGCAGACCCCGGCCTTGCCCGTACCCTTGTGGGAGACGGCTTGGCAACCAGTTTTTCCGGTTTCTTTGGGGGCCCTGCCAACACCACCTACGGTGAAAACACCGGTGTGCTGGCACTTACCAAGGTTTACGACCCCAAGGTTGTTCAGATTGCTGCAGTAGTTGCAGTTCTTCTTTCCTTTATCCCCAAGTTTGATGCTGTTGTAAACACCATCCCTGCTGCTATCATCGGTGGTATCTCCCTTATTCTGTACGGTATGATTTCTGCCATTGGTGTGCGTAACGTAGTAGAAAATCAGGTGGACTTTACAAAGTCCCGCAATCTTATCATCGCAGCTGTTATTTTGGTCAGCGCTTTGGGCTTTAACGCTGTAGGCGGCGTTACCATCGTTAGCACCGAAAACCTCACCATCAGCCTTTCCGGTCTTGCCATTGCTGCAGTTCTGGGTATTGGCCTGAATGCCATCCTCCCCGGCAACGACTACGAGTTTGGTGCAGACCTCACCGGCGACACTTCTGCAAACCTGCAGCTGTAATTTTTATAACAGGAACACTCACAATAAGCAGCTGTTGTATCAAGACTACCCTGCTGCTGGTACCGGTTGACTAAAGACGCCGGACAACATTCAATGAGCAAGGAATAAAAGCCACCGGTTCCATGTGGAACCGATGGCTTTTTCTTGCTTTTGCACGATAACAGGAGTAATATCAACTTATCATGGATAGGGATGCTGTTAACCTACAAGGACAAGAGGAGAGTTGCATGGATATTATTTGCCAGAATCAATTGACAGAGTGCCAAAAGAAACAGGTACAGCAGCTTGAGGAGCTGTGTGCAAAGGAAGAAGGTTTAAAAAACCGTGCCTTTTTAAGTAATGAACTCAGCTTTGACAAAAGCCTGCCATGCTTTTATCTGGCATATGATGAAGAGCAGCTGGTTTCTTTTTTGTATGTCTTTATCCCAACCAGACAGGAGGCCGAGATTTCTGCCTATACTCACCCACAGCACCGGCGCAAGGGATACTTTAACACCCTGCTGCAAAAAGCACAGGCAGTGCTTGGGCAGGCTGGGGTTCCCAAGCTGTTGTTTGTGGCAGAGCCTCAAAGCAAATCGGCAGCCGGTGTGCTATGGCATCGAAACTGCCGCCAAATAGACCGTACCGAATATACCATGGAGTATACAGGGCCTATACCCACTGTAGACGGTCGGGTATGCCGCCTTGAGCCGTTGTCAGAGCAAAATAAGGCCCAGGCGGTATCCATTTCTTGTGCCGTTTTTGGCATGGAGGAAGGGGAAGATAATTTTATTGAAAATACACTAAAAGATCCGGCACGCAAAGGTTTTTTGGCTAAAATGGAAGAGGATGCCATAGGTATTTTCAGTCTGCATTTTGAGGCAAGCCGTGTATATCTTTATGGTCTGGGGCTGCTGGAGTGTTACCGGGGCAAGGGCTACGGCAAAAACCTGGTCTTGTTGGCACTACGCCAGGCATTTGCCAATGTTGAAACCAAGACAGTGGTACTGGACGTAGATTCTCAAAATCCTCCGGCATTGGCGCTTTACCGAGGAGTTGGATTTACCACAATATTTCAGGCAGATTATTATACAGAGCTGTTATAGCAGCAAAAAACCAATACCATATGTTTATATTTAAATAATATAAACATATGGTATTACTGCTTGTGGTAAACTTTTATATCTTATTGTATATTAGTTAGATAGCGTATCCAAGAATTGAGATTAATAAAATGGATGCCCAAAGATGGCGGACAAGCACTTGTGAAGATACGATCTAGATGGTAATTTCTATTAGATTATTCTCAGGGCCTAACACACAGCTTTCATAATAGCCGTCCCCGGTGGTGCGGGGCCCGCTAAGCACCGGATATCCTGCAGATTCAAGCTGCTGGGTCAGTTCCTCCACCTTTTCTTTGGAGCCAACGCCAAAGGCCAGATGAACAAGCCCTGTTTGCAGTAGTTCCTTAGAAGAATCCACAGCGTTTGGTCTCTGCATAAGCTCCAGCCTTGCACCATCCTCAAAGGTTAAAAAATAGGTGCGCAGTCCGGTGTTGGGGTTGTAATAGATATTGTTGGAGGAAGCGTTGAAAAAGGTGATGAAAAATTGTTTTGCAGCCTCCAAATCTGTTACCAGCAGTGCTACATGTTCCAGTTTCATAAAAAGCCTCCCTTTCCGTAATTTTGTACAGATAAAAGTGGTGTTTAGTACCTGCAAAAAAACCGCAGCATGTAAAGCAGCTGCGGTTTTTTACTGTACAAACACAAAAGCGCTGTCTGTTTTTAGTACAGATATATTTTATGGGGTTCTACGACAATACGCTAGCACTCAAACAATGAGGTCATTTAATTTCTCTGATATTAGGGACAACACCGGCAGGGGTAAGGTCAAGACACAGGTAGCTGCAAGGGGTATAGCGGCTGTCCAAAACACTGCCGGGATTAATAGTGTATAACCCGTCCTCCAGATAGCGGACCTGCGCATAATGGGTATGACCGTACAGTACAATATCGGCTTTCTCTTTGCGGGCAGCTTCCTCCAGGTCTTTTGTGGAGTATTTGACGTTATAAATATCACCGTGTGTAAGTACAATACGCTTACCAAAGCTGGTGATTATTCTTGTTTTGGGCTCCATACTGCCCCAGTCATTGTTGCCTTTCACAGCAATAAAGTGCAGCTGGGGGTATAAGCTATGCACGTCCTCAAATTCCTCTACGCCGTCACCCAAATGAATAAAAGTGTCGGCAGTATCTTTGTTGGCCTCCACAATGGTTTTAACCTTATGGAAAGCTGAATGACTGTCGGACATGACGATGAGTCGCATGGCAGTACCTGCCTTTCGTAAAAATCAAAGATGAAATAGCGGATGGATACTCTTATTGTTGGAATCTATGCAACAGGCTATTCTGCCGGTGTGTAAAAAGTGACAGAGACAAGAAAAAACCAAGAATCATTACCAATAAACAACAATCTGTGTAGAACATTAGCAACATTGGCACATGTGCTGCATAGGATAAAAAGGAGACAAGACTGCATTTTTTAACCTTAAACACAGGGGAAAAACTATAACTGCTTCAACATAAAAGTTTATGGATAAAACTTTTATACAAAAGCCGAAAAATGCAAAGGCTTGTCATATCCGTTACCACTCTATCATATTTATAAATAAAATGGAATAGGCGGTGTAAAGAATGGGTGAAAAAGTTTCGTTTACTCCGGAGCAGATATCGCTCCTCATTAAAGTAGCAGCAGCAAAAATGGGAAAAGACCCCTTAATGCTTCGCAAGGAATTAGAAAACGGGTCACTGGATAGCCTGTTGGGCGGCATGGGTGCAGATAAGGATAAGGTGCGAGACATGTTGGGAAATAAAAATGAGCTGGAACAAATGCTGTCCTCGCCGCAGGTAATAGCAATGATCCGCGGTATGATGGGAAAATGACGGAAGCACGCCGGCGTTAAACCTTTTGCCGCCGCGCGGCCGGAAAGGAAGACACCATGGAGGATATTTCGGCTAAGATCGCCCAAATTTTATCGGACGAGGAAAGTATGCAGCAAATCATGGGGATGATCTCTCTGCTGGGCGGTGGGGGAGAGGGAAACGTACCCCCTGACCTTAGCGCCCTGTTGGGGGCTTTGGGCGGTATGTCCGACGGAGAAGAAGCAAAAAAAGAGCAATTTGATACACAGGGGCAGCACAGCACAGACGGAACAGGAATAGATCTGGGGATGATTGGGTCTTTAGGAAAAATGCTGGGACAGTCACAGCAGCATGACAAAAATATTGAGCTGCTGCTGGCGCTGCGCCCTTACTTTAATGAGCCTCGTAAAAGCAAAGTAGATGAAGCCATAAAACTGCTGAAGATGCTGAGGCTTTTACCAATTCTGCGGGAAAGCGGAATTTTGGACGGTGTGTTGGGAGGGAATAGCCATGGCGGCTAACAGCTCTAACGGCTGGACCAGAATGGATGAAGAAACATACCAGGAGCTAAGTTGCCGGGCCGAGCAACAGGCAAGAGAGCTTTACCGACAAAGTGAGGAATACCGAAGCCGCCGGGGAGAAGGCGGAAATAATACCCCCGATGGATGTGCGGTACAAAGTGAACCTGCCAGACAGCCCCAGCCTACAGCCCGAAAAATGACCCAGACTTTGCAAGAGGAAGGATGGCAGCCTTGTACAGATCTGGAGCCGATACATAAAAAGTCTGCAGATAGGGCGGAAACGCCAAATAACAGAAGGGCCCCGACGGGAAGAAACAATGTTTCACGGCAAACCAACAATATCTTTGCAGACAAAGAAATTTTGCTGATACTAGCGCTCATGTTCATTTTGTGGAAAGAAAAAGCGGATAAAGAGATTTTATTGGCCTTATTATATATACTTGCTGTATAAACATAAATTAAATAAACAATAATTAAAAAAAGAGTCCCTAACCTTTTGTCAACAAAAAGGCTAGGGGCTCTTTTTTATTTACACATAATACCAAGGATATGATGGATAAGTGTAAGTTAATCAAAAAAGCTCAGCATCATTCGGTATAGCTCCTTGGAGCTTTTTTTTAGGTCTGCCATTAGCTCAGGAAAGCCGCCCTCCAAATCCAGCTCACCCTCTATGCCAAAAAAGTCGCGACTCTTGGCCTTGGCATAACGGCGGCGCATTTTTTCTTTTTCTTCTCTGCCATCACCAAAGCAGCCGTCAGCACCTTCATAAAGCCGGGCAAAGTCCAAAAACAACTCCCGAAACTCATTGGCGGACTGCTTTTTAAAAGCGGCAATCATCTGTGCTTCGTCGGCAGGGTCTAAAAAACGCAGCTCTACAATGGTGGCGTCCCCTTCCATCTCTCTTATTTTACAGGAAAGGGCACGAATTTTTTGCAGGTTCTGTTTGGTGTGGGGTAAAATAGCAACACCATGCTTAAAATATTCCGCACCCATTTCCTTTAGCTTGCGCCATACATAAACCCGGTTTTTGCTGGGTGTAATGGGTACATTGTAGCTCATGGCAAGCCATCCAATGGACGAAGTCATAGGGCAAACCTCCAGAAATAAGTGATTTAAATTTATTGTAACAGTTGTTGCGTTTGATTGCAACTGTACAAAAACAGTATCCAAACACAAAGTGCCGCCAGTGTAGAGATGTTTTTTTATAAACGAGATAGGGAATATAGCTTTAAGTTGTTATTTTGCATAATAAAAGTAAAAGGAACCCCCCAAGTCGTACAAAAAATCTGGCATTTTCCTTGAAAAAGGTAAGCGTCAATGCTAGAATATTACCATATCATGCTGTAAGCTGCTAAAGCGGCAGTTTTACACAATTTTTTTATTAGGAGGCATGCCCATGTCTGCGTCTCAGGGCACGCGGGAGTATATCCCCGCAGAGTATGTTCCCAAGCTGGATATGATAGAGACCCAGCTGGCCATTAAGTTGGCTAAGGATACCTTTGAACGGCGGATTGCCGAGATTTTGGATCTTGCCCGTGTATCGGCACCGCTGTTTGTACGCCCCGAAAGCGGACTCAACGACGACCTAAACGGCATTGAGCGTCCCGTGCAGTTTGATGTGCTGGATATGGGTGTGGATGTGCAGGTGGTGCAGTCTTTGGCCAAGTGGAAGCGCATGGCTTTGGCAGACTACGGATTTGCCGCAGGCACCGGCCTTTATACGGACATGAACGCTATCCGCCGTGACGAGACCTTGGACAACCTGCACTCGGTGTATGTTGACCAGTGGGACTGGGAAAAGGTAATACATGCCGAGGACAGAACAGAAGCCTTTTTGCGCCGCACTGTTAAGCGCCTTTGGCGAGCCTTTGTAGAAACTCAAAACGTCATTGCAAAAAGCTTTCCCGTTATCAGCCGCCATTTGCCCGAGGAAATCTTTTTTGTTACTACCCAGGAGCTGGAGGACCGCTGGCCCGACAAAACCCCCAAGGAGCGGGAAGACCTGATTGCAAAAGAACACGGAGCCGTTTTTGTAATGCAGATTGGTGACAAGCTGAAAAGTGGGTTGCCCCATGACGGTCGTGCCCCCGACTATGATGACTGGAGTCTTAACGGTGATATTCTTATTTGGTATCATGTGCTGGGACGTGCAGTAGAGCTTAGCTCTATGGGGATCCGTGTGGATGCCCAGACTCTGCGCCGCCAGCTGGCATTGTCCGGCAAAGAGGACAGGGCCTCGCTGCCTTTTCACAAAATGCTGCTGGAAAACAAGCTGCCTCTTACCATGGGCGGCGGTATTGGTCAGTCCCGTATTTGTATGGTGATGCTGGAAAAAGCCCACATCGGCGAGGTTCAGGCTTCCATCTGGCCGGACGACATGCGTGAAAGCTGCAGGGCACGTGGAGCATACCTATTATAATAGCACACCAGACAGCTGCCTTTGACAGATGTCATAAAAAGCAAAAGACAGTGGCGCTATAACGCTTATGGGCAAATTCATCATCAAGCAAATAACCCGTTGCAAGTAATATCCGTTAACCGCAGACACAATGCGGCCAACAACATGAGTATGAGAATAAGGAGCTGGCTATGGAACTAACCGAAACTTTTGGTACAAAAGTATTCAGCAAACGCGTAATGCGCAAAATGCTTCCGCCCCAGGTATTTGAAAGTCTGGAGCATACCATACGGCAATGCAGCCGCCTGGATGCCGCCATTGCCCAAACCGTAGCCGACGCCATGAAGCAGTGGGCCATTGAACAGGGTGCAACCCACTTTACCCACTGGTTCCAGCCTATGACAGGCATTACCGCCGGAAAATTTGACGCGTTCTTTACTCCCGACGGTGAGGGAGGAGCAATCTCCTCTTTTTCTGCAAAATCCTTGTTTCTGGGTGAGCCGGATGCCTCTTCGTTTCCCTCCGGTGGTCTTCGTGCCACCTTTGAGGCACGGGGTTACACCACCTGGGATCCCACCTCTCCTGCCTTTGTCAAGGGCAAAACACTTTATATCCCCACGGCTTTCTGCGCCTACACCGGTGAGGCCCTGGATGCCAAAACACCGTTGCTGCGTTCTATGGAAGCGGTAAGCAAAGAAGCTGCCCGCCTGTGCCGTGCCATGGGGATGAGTGATGTACAGCGGGTACAGCCTGTAACAGGAGCCGAGCAGGAGTATTTTATTGTAGACCGCGACGCCTACGAAAAGCGTTTGGACCTAAAAATTTGCGGCACCACCCTCATTGGTGCCCGGAGCCCAAAAGGGCAGGAGCTGGATGACCATTACTTTGGGCGTATCCGCCTGCGCATTGGCAAATATATGGAAGAGGTAGACAAGCGTTTGTGGGAGCTGGGTGTTCCCTCCAAAACCAAGCACAACGAAGCAGCCCCTGCCCAGCATGAGCTGGCGCCGCTTCATGACAGCTGCAACATAGCCTGCGACCATAACCAGCTGATTATGGAAACGCTGCGTCTGGTGGCAAAGGAGCAGGGCCTTGCCTGCCTGCTTCACGAAAAGCCCTTTGCCTACGTCAACGGCTCCGGCAAGCACAACAACTATTCTCTGGGAACCGATACCGGCGTTAACATGCTGGGTCAGGGAAAAAACGCTGCCGACAACCCCTTGTTTTTGGTCACCCTTTGTGCCTTTTTGCGTGCGGTAGACAGCTATCCCGAGCTGCTGCGCCTTTCGGCTGCCGGCGCGGGCAACGACTATCGCCTTGGTGCCTGCGAGGCGCCTCCCGCCATCATCTCTATTTTTTTGGGAGACAGGCTTCTTAGTGTGTTAAAAGAAGCGGCTCTGGGCGGCGGCGGTGAGTATGATGCAGAGATTTTAAACATTGGTGTCACCACCTCTCCCGAACTGATGAAGGACGATGCAGACCGCAACCGTACCTCTCCCTTTGCCTTTACCGGAAATAAATTTGAGTTTCGTATGGTGGGGTCCTCCCAGTCTATTGCCATGGCAAACACGGTATTAAACACCGTTTTGGCGGACAGCATGTCTGCCATGGCCTGTTACTTTGAAAAAGCGGGGTATACTCCGGAAAATCTGTCGCTGCTTATTTCTGAAACTCTGCGCAGCCATGGGCGCATTATCTTTAACGGCAACAACTATTCTCAGGAGTGGGTAGAGGAAGCTGAGCGCCGGGGGCTTCCCAATATCAGCAACTCGGTAGATGCTTTTGCAGCGCTTACCCAAGAAAAAAATCTGAGTGTGTTTGAGCGCTTTGGCGTTTTGTCCCGTACCGAGTGTCAGTCCCGCTACGGCATTATGCTGGAGAACTACGCCAAAAACGTCAATATTGAGGCACAGGTGCTGGTGGAAATGACCAGGCGTCAGCTGCTGCCTGCCGTTATGGAGTATGCTGGGAAGGTGTCTAAGGATGCCAAAAACTTTGCAAAAGCCTGTGGCAAGCCGCAAAAGACCATGCTGTCTCAGCTGGAGGCACTCTCTGAGGCCATTGATGGCATGTCCTGCTGTCTGGAAAAACTGGAGGCCTCTATTGCAGCTGCCCCCCACGAAGAAAAGGCCATGGCTCATTATATGAGGGACCAGGTGCGCCCCGCTATGGCAAAACTTCGTGAAGTATGTGACCGCGCAGAAATTTTGACAGACAAAAAGTTTTGGCCTATTCCTACTTACACCGACCTATTGCACCGCGTATAACATTTATTATGCAAGAAGCAGCAGCTCTCCGGTTTATTTCCGGAGGGCTGTTTTATTTTGCAGTGAAAAAGAATAATATAGTAAAACATAGATTTTTGCAGGAAAACAAACAAGAATATTCAGTAAATTTATCGTACAGGCAAGAATTGTATGTATTTTACAATCATATGTATTTTATGAGAAGTCAATCTGAATAATCATTTTTGGTAATATTTATAAGTTAATAAGCTTAAAATGCAAGAAAAAACAAAAAGTGTTCAATAAAAAATGAGTTAATGCATAATTTCTGCAAGTATTAAGTGAATTATGCATCATATTAAAAAAAACTTGCAAATATTTTTAAATTTCTCTTGCAATTTATTAAAGCAGCGTCTATAATAAAAACATATTAAATTTACAACTTTAAATGAAATGAGGTTCATTCTTATGAAAAAGATACTGGCAGTATTAATGGCCGCTGCTTTGGTAGTGCTGTGCGCTGCTTGCGGCAGCTCTGCTCCCGCCGCCTCCAGCAATGTCCCTTCTTCCACCGATTCCAGCGCATCCTCCTCCACCGGCGCTCCTGCAGGTGAATCTGCAAAGCTTTCTGTGGGTACAGGCGGAACCACCGGTACTTACTATGCCTATACCAATGTGGTAGGTACCACCATCAGTGAAGTCACCGGATATTCTTTCAATGTTTTGTCCACCGGCGGCTCTGTTGCCAACATCAACGGTCTGGCCGACGGTGACTACAACATGGCCATTGTTCAGAATGATACCATGATTAAGGCTTATAACGCTTTGGATGATAATTTCCCCACCGCAATCACCAACTTCTCTGTCATGGGTGAGGTTTACTCCGAGGTTGTACAGATTGTTGTAAAGGGAGACCTGAAGGACAAGGTGAAAACTCTGGCCGACCTCAAGGGCCTGCGTGTTTCCATCGGTGATGCCGGTTCCGGCGTTGAGGCCAATGCAAAGGCTCTGCTGGCTGCATACGGTTTGGATGCTGCCAAGGACATTACCGTTCAAAATCTTTCTGTGGGTAACTCTGCCGATGCCATGAAGGACGGCAAGCTGGATGCTTTCTTCTTTACCTCCGGTGCACCCACCACTGCCATCACCGAGCTTGCCACCGCAATGGATGTTTACCTGCTGAGCATTGATGACAAGGTTATGAGCGACTTTATTGCCAACAACATGGTAGGCGGCTTTGAAGTGTATGCCAAGATGAACATCACCAACAGCCAGTATGCCTTTATTCCTGCTGATGCTCCTGTAACCACCATTGGTGTAACCGCAACCTACATTGTAGACAACAGCCTCAGCGAAGAAGTTGTTTACAACATGACAAAGGCTCTGTGGGAAGGTCAGGAGACCATTGCCAAAGGCCACGCAGTAGGTTCCGGTATGGACATTAAAAATGCCTTTGTTACCATTGGTAACGTGCCTATGCATCCCGGTGCCCAGAAATACTATACCGAAATGGGCATTCAATAACTACAGTTTGTTTGTGACAATTTAGACGCAGTGTACAAGGCGTACACTCATTGACGGGTAAATCAAAGGATTTCGTGGCGGGAAATGCTTCTCGCTACGAAGTCCTGTCTTTCATCAAGAGGCTAATTTGTAAAATAGAAAGCAGCACCCTCCCTTTCTGCTTACACGCAAGCCTCAGTAGGGGGTTAATGTATGTTTAAGAAAAAATCATTGCAAGGAATGAATTCCGAAGAGCTGTTGATGGAGCTGGATGCAGACAGCAAAAACCGGCATCTCACCGGAAAATACCAAGCCATAATGACTGCAATCTTTGTTGCTTATGCTTCTATTATGATTATTATGGCATTGGTGGTTTCCGGTGCCACTCAATATACACGTCTGCCGGTATTTGTGGGTATGACCCTGTTTGTAGGCTATTTAAAGTTTCCTGCCTGCAGGCGTGATGCCGTGCGGAAAAATTATTTACCCTGGTATGACATTGCTTTTGCAACAGCATCCCTGGTGGTTTATTTTTACTATGCAATCAATCAAAAATCAATTATTATGATGGCCAACCGCATTGGCACCACCCAGGTCATTATTGGCATTGTGGGACTTCTGCTTCTGGTTGAGCTGTGCCGGCGGTCTATTGGTGTCCCCATAATTTTTGTGGCAGGCGCATTTACCGCTTACGCTGTTTACTGGCTGGTGAACAACAATGCACGTACTGCCTTGCGCAATCTTATTTATAACTTGTTTTATAACCTCAATTGCGGCATTTTCTCCACACCAATTACCGTGTGTGCTTCCTTTATCGTTTTGTTTATTATTCTTGGTTCATTTTTAGAAAAAACAGGCATCGGTACGTTTTTTGTTGACTTGGCAAACTCCATTGCCGGTGCAAGCGTAGGCGGTCCTGCCAAGGTTGCGGTTATCTCCAGTGCCCTGGAGGGTATGTACTCCGGTTCTTCTGTTGCAAACACCGTTGGCAGCGGCAGCATTACCATCCCCACCATGAAGCGCATTGGCTATAAGCCGGAGTTTGCTGCGGCTGTAGAGGCTGCAGCCTCCACAGGCGGTCAGATTATGCCTCCTATTATGGGTGCCGCCGCGTTTTTAATGGCCGAGATTACCGGTGTGCCTTATGCCACCATTGCCGTAGCCGCTATTTTGCCTGCTGCGCTATATTTTGCAGGTATCTTTTTGATGGTACACTTTGAGGCAAAGCGTCTGGGGCTTCAGGCAATGCCCAAAGAAACCATACCCAACTTTTTTAAGCTCCTTGCCAAAAACGGGTATTTGCTCATTCCCGTTGCAGTGCTGGTAATCTGCATGAACTACTACACTGCCGGTATGTCCGCGTGCTTTGCCATTTTGTTTGCTCTTATCATTGGTCTTATCGGCAAAGACAAGCACGATTTGCTGCGCAGCATTGGTCTGCCGCTGATTCCTCTGACTACTCTGGTGTTATTATGGAAGGTACTGGACGTAGAAATGGGCCCGGCATTGTTTGCAGCCATGATTGTGGCTGTTGCCTGCAGCTTCTTTACCAAAAGCGCTATTCTTACCCCCCATATGGTGGTGGATAGTTTACAGGGCGGTGCCAACAACTCCATCGGCGTGGGCGTAGCCTGCTGCATGGCGGGCATTATCTCCGGCGTTGTAGCCATGACTGCACTGGGCACTACTCTGGTAGCCGTTATTGTACCTTTGGCTCAAAAAAGCATTTTCCTTGCTCTGTTTTGCACCATGCTTGCCTGCATTGTTTTGGGCATGGGCGTGCCAACCACTGCCAACTATGTTATTATGGCTACCATCACTGCACCCATTCTGGTTAAAATGGGCATACCTGTGTTGGCTGCCCACATGTTTGTTTTTTACTTTGGCATTGTTGCGGACATTACGCCTCCCGTGGCGCTGGCGGCTTACGCCGGTTCGGCCATTGCCCGTTCCAACCCGCTTAAAACAGGCATTACAGCCACAAAGCTTGCCATTGGTGCATTTATTGTGCCTTATATCTTTGCACAAAACCCTTCCTTGCTGCTGGTAATCGGGGTGGATTCTCCCTTCAAGCCTGTTTTTATTATGCTGACATCTCTCATTGGTATGACAGGTCTGGCAACCGGCATGACAGGGTTTATCTTTGCCAAGGTGCCCCTATGGATGCGCGCCATGCTCCTCGGCGGTGGCATCATGCTCATTGACCCCAACATTGTAACAGACGTAATCGGTCTGCTGTTGGTTGGCATTCCATTTTTTATTCAGTTTGTTCAGTCACGCAAGTGTCATGACACAGAAGCTATCCCTGCTATTGATTAAAACAGCAGTAAATGCCCGGGTCTGCAATAAACAGACCCGGGCATTTTTGGTGTGTATACGCTACAATGAAGCCGAGGTGAAGAATTTGCATGAATTATCTGTCCGGCTAAAAAAGCTAAGGTTAGAAAAAGAAATGACACAAGACCAGTTGGCGCAAAAAACTCATGTTACCCGTCAGGCAATTTCTAATTGGGAGACAGGGAAAACTCAACCGGATCTTGAGATGCTAAAAACACTGGCGGACATCTATGATGTTACTTTAAGCGAACTGGTAGGGGAGAGCCAAAAATCACACAATAATAAGCGCAGATGGGGAGCGGTGGCAATGCTTACCACACTCACTCTGGTGTTGTTTGCGGTTTCTTCTTTTGTATATAAGGTTTCTGTGCAGCGGATGATACAGCGGTATGAAATACAACCGCAGCTGCTGTTTTATGTGGGGATTTTAAAGCCCCTATGCTACGCCTGTGGCACAGCAGCTTTACTGATGCTGCTGACCATTCCCCTCAAAATAGAGGTAAACTCCAATTGGGTAAAAAGGTTTTTCTTGGTGTTGGGAACAGCAATTACCCTGTACTTTGCCATACTGCCCCTTGTGGTAAGCTATGAAGCAATAAGCCAGTATCCATGGATTATTTCCTCTTGGATGCTCATCTTTATAATGCCGCAGATTGCCGCAGTTCCCACCACACTGCTGTTTTTTGGTGTATACCGCACAAACAAATAAAAAATGCCGCCGCCTACGGAATACTTTCCATAAGCGGCGGTTTTTTCGCTGCGGTTACTGTTTAGGCAACACCGCACCATTCACTTCTAATGACTTAAGCATTGTCTTGTTTGTAAATTTTCTGCCATATTTCACAAAAATACTCGCTAATGCTTACTACATTAGCGAGTATTTTTGATTTATCTGATAAAAATTTACTGGCACAATAAAACGCTTAGAATTGTGCGGTATCGCCTTTATTTTCTAGTTCTGCCAAACTGCGCTTTGTCACCCAGTTCGTGGGCTATTACCAGCAGACGGTTGTATTTGGCTACACGGTCGCTGCGGCAGGGAGCGCCGGTTTTAATCTGACCGCAGCCACAGGCAACGGCAAGGTCTGCAATGGTGGTATCTTCCGTCTCACCGCTGCGGTGGCTCATAACAACCCCAAAGCCGCCTGCCTGGGCCAGGTTGACGGCCTGCATAGTCTCGCTGAGGGTTCCAATTTGATTGGGTTTAATGAGGATGGCGTTGGCAGCCCCCTCGTCCAAACCACGGCGCAACCGCTTTTGGTTGGTGACAAACAAGTCGTCGCCCACCAGCTGAAGCTTTCCTCCCAACTGGGTGGTAAGCTTCTTCCAGCCCTGCCAGTCCTCTTCTGCCACGCCGTCCTCAAGAGAAACAATGGGGTAACGCTCTACAAGATCTGCCCAATAATCAACCAGCTCCTGGGGTGAATAAATCTTTTGTCCCTTTGGTGTCATATACATGCTGTTTTCAATCTGCCATTCGCTGGCAGCAGCGTCCAAGGCCAGAGCAATGTCCTTACCCGGCTTATAGCCTGCAGCCTCAATGGCCTCAAGAATCAGCCTAATAGCATCTTCGTCAGAAGAAAGGTTGGGAGCAAAGCCACCCTCGTCACCCACAGAGGTGGCGAGCTTTTGCTTTTTCAAAATGCCCCCCAGGGTGTGATATACCTCACAGGCCCAACGCAGTCCTTCGCCAAAGCTGGGAGCACCCACAGGCATAATCATAAATTCCTGTATGTCTACATTGTTGTTTGCATGGGCACCGCCGTTTAAAATATTCATCATGGGTACCGGTAAAATACAGCCGCATCCGGTGGCCAGCCACTGGTAAAGAGGCTTGTTGTTGGCGCTGGCGGCGGCCTTAGCGGCTGCCAGTGATACGGCTAAAATGGCATTGGCACCCAGACGCTCTTTATTTTTGGTATCATCTGCCTCTCTCATGGCAGAATCTACAGAGACAGTGTCGGCGGCATCCTTGCCTTTTACCGCATTTGCCAGCTCGTTATTCACATGGTAGACGGCCTGCTGCACACCCTTTCCGCCAAAACGTGCAGAGTCCCCGTCACGCAGCTCATGTGCTTCAAACATACCTGTAGAAGCGCCGGAGGGCGCAGCGGCAGTGCCGGTAGCGCCACATTCCAGAGTAACCTGTGCCCAAACCGTGGGGTTGCCACGGCTGTCAATAATCTCCAAACCCTCAACTTTAGAAATTGTAGTTCTGCTCATAGTCCTGCTCCATTCTGCCGCTTTGTGTCGGCATAAATTTTTGTTTCAAAGTTGTTGTAAAGGCTCTTACCGTGCAAAGCAGACAAATGGTAAGAGCCAGGGATGCCCAGGCAGTAAACAAATTATGTTTTACACTGCGTTTTCGGTTTTAACTGGTGATAGTTGCTTGGTTTAAAACAACCAAACTTTTCATCTGACATTATTGACGAAAAAATGCTATAATAACCATAAATGCAGATAAATTACTACTGATGGCTACCTTGTTTTTGTTGTTGGCATAAGTTTTTTGGTGTTTGCGCATCAATTATTAATATTACAATATTTGCTGTACATCTGCCTTTGCAGGGGGCATTTTCATCTGGTTTACTCTGGCAATAGCCATATGGGTAACTAAATTTTATTGGTTTATACTTATTTTACAGAAAACTACTGCACATATCATGACAGAGAAATCAATAGTATCAAAATTTTTTCACAAAAAACCATAGATTTTTTATGAAAATTATTTTACAGTAATTATATCAGACAAGCTGATGTTTAAAATTCCTATTGTTATTATACCGCAAAGCCTTCATTGCTTATATACCAAAAAATTTTTTAGCACAGGATTTACTTGCCATAAATTTTTAAGCAATTATTGTATAGACTAATGATTGTCTCCAAGTATGCGCTGCTTTTTATTATAAAACCTTTTGTAAAAAGGCGATGTGAAGGACAATATGCTCTATCAGCGTTACCTTGATGCACAAAAATGCATTTGGCAGCAGCATTTGTAAAAGACAAGAAGACAATGGTGTTGGTACTGTGTGCTTGCTTTGCGGCCACTTATCTGCCTGATATTCTTTGGATTATTTGGCTGGGACATGCTGTATCTTGTTTTTTATGAAAGGCCGGTTTGCCTTGGCCCTAATAAAATCACACAGCTTGGAGACACTTTTATGGAGCCGGCATTTTGCCAAGGGCTCTTGGACAGCCAGTGAAAACATCAGGATCAAATTACAGAATGGAAGAATGTCAAATATGAAGCGTTATGCGATCCTAGTGGCAGCAGTACTACTGTTTACCATGGTGTTTACCGGATGTTGGGGCAACAATGATAATTCAAGTAGTTCCAGCATACCCAGCACCAGCTCCAGTTCCAGCGTGCCTTCCAGCTCCAGTGTGCCTCCCAGCAGCTCTGAATCCAGCAGCCTGCCTGGCAGCGGCTCCAGCAATGGTAGCACCTCTAGTTCTGTAGCAGCCATGGGCACCGATTTCGAGGAAATCGGTGCCTTATCTTCAAAAAGCCTTAATTGGGGACCCGGAGGCCCGGTGGATGATAAAAACCGATCTCAGGGTGCTTTGCAATATAATTCTAAGTATGGAAAATATGATGCTTTATTTATTGGTCCGGACAGCAACAACATTTATATGACCTTTGATGAGGGCTATGAATATGGACTTACCCCTGCTTTTTTGGATATTTTGAAAGATAAGGGTGTTAAGGCTTTGTTTTTTGTTACTTATGACTTTGTTAACCGCAATGGGGAGCTGGTGCAAAGGATGATTGACGAAGGACATACCATAGGCAACCATAGCTGGTCCCATAAAAATTACTCCACATTAAGCCCCAAGGCAGCATCAGAAGACATGATGAAGCTGCATAATTTGGTAAAACAAAAGTTTAACTATGAAATGAAGTATTTTCGGTTCCCCAGCGGAAACTTTAACGAGCAATGCCTGGCGGTTGTGCAGGGAATGGGGTACAAATCGCTATTTTGGAGTTTTGCCTATAAGGATTGGCTGGTAGACGATCAGCCCAACCCTGCCACGTCTTTAAAGAAGATTGTGGACTCTGCGCATCCCGGGGCCATTTATCTGCTTCATGCGGTGTCAAAAACCAATGCTGATATTTTGGCCGAAGCCATTGACCAGATTAGAGAGGCTGGCTTTGCCTGGGCAGATCCATCAACCATTTGAAGAAACAGCTGATAAAAGGTATAATAGCTGCTGAGATGCTATTATACCTTTTATGTGCAGAGCAGCATCTGCCCTAGATAAGGTAAGAAGAGATTTTATCAAGCAGTTAGATATAGTTTTACATAATATACTGGAATGTGCCTTTTTATCCTGTTATCATTAAAAGAAGAGAAGAGCGGCATAGGCTGATATTGCTTGTGCAAACCTATTATTTCATTTGTAATTTTGGGCCAAAAGCTCTCTGTTACTGTGGTATGAAAAAGCAGAATATAAGCGGACAAGCTATGCTTAGTAAATATTACATTACGGAAACTTCCGTTTTATAGGAGGAACCGCCATGAATTTTTGTCATAATTGTGGAAAGCCCCTGCGTCAGGGGGTTAAATTTTGCCCCAACTGCGGTGCAGCTGTTTTACCGCCGCTAGAGCCGGAGCAGGAGGTTGCAGCGGCAACCCAGCCCCGGACGGAAGCCCCAAACAAGGCTTTGCCAGCGGAATATTTGGATGATATGACCAACGCCATTGATGACGCACTGGAAAGCCGGCTGGCAGACCACACTCGTCCCTGGGCATCTATCAATCCGCCCCCCCGGCAGGAAACCTTATATACCCAGCAGCCATCTTCCCAGGCAGATGATAGCTTTTATGAGACACTGCCAAACTTTACATATTCCGGCACAGGCACTCAGAAAGACCCGTTACCTCAGCACCAAAGGCCTAATTACGCCAAAGAGGAAATAACCACCGGTGAGGCTGAGTATGATGAGAAAGAGAGTGGATTTACGGCAACCAAAACCAAGCAAAAAATAGACGGGGTAAAGGAGACAGGTGCTGCTTTTGTAAAGAGTGCAGAGCAATTTGTGCAGCAGATTCCTCCCGCCACACGTCGTAACATCATCGTTGGACTATGCTGTCTGGCGGGGGTACTTGTTATTTTGCTGGGCGCCACCCTCATCAATTCTGCCCGCAGCAACGCCCCAGCTAATTCTTCTTCCCAATCTGAGGCAGGGGAGGCGTCCTCTGAAGGTGAGACTGCAGGTGTTGTGGCCATTCCCGGGCCGGGCCAGCCGTCTGCCCTTAAAACAGGGGTTGCCGAGGCCATTCCACTGCAGTTTATCGAGGCTGACCAGTTCCAGAAAAACGGGCTGGCAAGGGTGAAAACCGCTGATGGCTGGGAGCTTATTGACAAAACCGGGAAGTTTATTACGGAAAAGGCATTTGAAGAAATTGGTTATTATAACGACGGCTGGTGCATCGTGAAGGACGGGAACCGCTATGCGTTTATTGACGAGCAGGGTTTGCCTATGGGCGGCAAATATACCTGGTACCGTACGGTACAGCCTTTTTCGGAAGGGCGTACTCTGGTAGAAACCATGGGCGGCAAATATGTCTACTTGGATGCCCAGGGCAACATAGCTCTAACACCTACCTTGAGTGCCAAGAGCTATGGCAGCTATAAGGGCGGCTTGGCCCGTGTGGCAGAAGATGATGGTAAGGTTACCTATATGGATTTGGAAGGCAATGTGGCTGTGATAGCCAAAGACCGCTTTGCCGATGGAAAAACCTTTGATGCACAAACCGGCTTGTGCCCTGTCACCAACAGTGACCAGGGAGATTGGTATTACATCAGCAGCAAAGAGGCAAACCTGCCCCCTGCGCTTTCGGGCTTTGAAAGCGCCTCAACCTTTGAAAACGGCTCTGCGGTGGTAAAGCGGCACGGCAAGATGTTCCATATTCGCAGCGACGGCAGCGCCATTTCGGCTACAGGCAAGTACGATGAGGTGTGGCGTTTTTCTGATGGTTATGCCACGGTGCGTATAGGTGACAAATACGGCTATGTGGACACCAGCGGCAAGGAGGTAATCCCTGTAACACTGGAGGATGTATGGAGCTTTGGCGATGGTCTTACCCCTGCAAAGCTTACTGATAAATGGGGGTACCTTGATGCTCAAAACCAAACCGCCATTGGTGCTCAGTGGGACGAATGCTATAAGTTTTACGACGGTGTGGCAAAGTTCAGGCAGGATGGCAAATTTGGCTTTTTAAACACCTCGGGAACGGTACTGGTATCTCCCAAATACAAAGCCGCCGGCTACAATACACAGGGAATGCTGCCTGTTTGTGACGCCGACGGCAGGTGGGGATATTTAGCGGTACAATGACACCTTTACAAAGGATAAAAAACAGCTGCTGTGTCAAAAGATACAGCAGCTGTTTAACATTTTTTATTTGGAATCAAAGAAGGAAGGGTTCAATGGCCTGAGCAAAGGTAGCTTCCTGCGCAGCGGGAACCTCGGCTTCCAGCTGGATAGAACGGGTAAGATCCAGACTGAAAATACCCATGATGCTTTTGCCATTTACATGGTAACGTCCGGAAATAAGGTCTACCTCAAAATCAAATTCAGAAACAGCGTTGACAAAGTCCTTCACACGCTCTACTGTTGTAAGCTGGATATCTTTAGTCATCATGGCGTTAAACATCTCCAATTCATAAAATAATGAAAAGCCCGGGCTTTCCAGCGTTGGATGAGCGCAGGCTGTCTCACATAAATTAACTTTGACAATAATTCTACTATATCAATTAAATGCCGCTTAGTCAACAAAATTTTAATGGACTAGATGTTAACATATGGCATTAACGTCGTTTTTAATCTATTTCGTTGTAAATGTACTGAAAATTTACTATAATAATTTTTGACACCGCATAGGATTTGGAGCAACTTTTTAAAAGTTTATCATGTAATGATGTCCATTATACCTTTTTTCTTAAAAAAATACAATGCTTATTCAACGTTATCAAATGAAAAGCCCATGATGGGTATTGGTTACTTATCAGTCGGGTGATATGAAATTTTAAATATAAACTCTATAGAGCAAAATACCAAACAGAAAAAGTAATTTTGCTTGAAGATGGCTCAAAGACATAGACTTAGCCGCTGCTTCAGCGGAGAAATGGAGTATACTACCATTATGCGAATTGCATTTCATACCCTTGGCTGCAAGGTAAATCAATATGAAACCCAAGTACTCACCGAGCTGTTTTCTGCCGGTGGCTACGATGTTGTTCCCTTTGAACAGGGCAGTGATATTTATGTGGTCAATTCCTGCACCGTTACGGCAGAGGGCGACCGAAAAAGCCGCCAGCTGCTGCGGCGTATCCGCAGAGAGAACCCCCAGAGTGTGGTGGTGCTTACCGGGTGCTTTCCCCAAGCGTTTCCAGACGCTGCACGGCAAATTCCCGAGGCTGATATCATAACCGGCTCGGCAAACCGACGCAGTCTGCTAAAGTCAGTTTCACAGTTTTTGGCAACAGGGGAAAGAATAATAGAAATTACCCCCCACTGCAAAGGCGAGAGTTTTGAATCTATGGGTGTGGATGACTTTGGCAAGCGTACCCGCGCTTTTGTTAAAATTGAAGACGGATGCGAAAACTACTGTGCCTACTGCATCATCCCCACTGCCCGGGGGCCGGTGCGCTCCAAGCCTCTGGAAGAGCTGGGTCGGGAGCTTACTGCACTGGCAGATTCCGGCCATAAGGAAGTGGTACTGGCAGGCATCAATCTTTCGGCCGCCGGGCGAGACCAGGGCTACCGGTTAATTGATGCCATTGAGCTGGCAGCATCGGTAAAAGGAATTCAGCGGGTGCGTCTGGGCTCTTTGGAGCCGGACGTCATCACCCCCGATGACTTTGCCCGTATGGCAGCCACCGGTAAGGTTTGCCCTCAGTTCCACCTATCGCTGCAAAGCGGCAGTGATACGGTGCTCAGGCGTATGGGACGCCGCTATGACACCCAGGCCTATTACCGAGTGGTGGAGGAGATTCGCAGCCGTTTTGAGCATCCTGCCCTTACCACAGACCTGATGGTGGGCTTTCCCGGAGAAACCGACCGGGAATTTGAGGAGTCCCTTGAATTTGCAAAGAAGGTAGGCTTTGCTAAAATTCATGTATTCAGTTATTCCCAGCGAGAGGGTACCCGTGCAGCGGCTATGCCACAGCAGGTACAGCCCCAGATAAAAAAGCAGCGCAGCACCCGGCTTATTGCAGCAGGGGAGGAGCTGCGGCAAAGCTTTTTGACAAATATGGTGGGAACCTTGCAGCCTGTGCTGTTTGAAGAACGTGCAGCAGGGGGAGAACAGGCAGGATACACCCCCAATTATACCCCTGTCACCGTTTTGGAGCACCAGGATTTGAGGGGGCAAATCCGTGAGGTTCGTATTACTGAAATCAGCGGAGATGGTTGTTTTGGAATTTTGGTATAAACTATTAGTATGCTAATTTTAATGCAAGATAGTGATTTTATCACTATGGTTAAATCAAAATAATATAAGCCTTCAGTGGCAAAATCGGTAAAAAAGCAAACGTTTAAGGGCTGCCACCTGCTCTTTTGTTCATTGGAGGAAGCATCGCAGCCAAAGGAAGTGGCAATGGGACGTTGGAATTTAATATTCACTACTGATCCTTTCACAACTTTGGCTGCGGCGCTGGGCAACAAAGGGAGGACACAAAATTATGATGGAGCTGATACAGCTTGCCCCAAGAACCTACTACATTCGCAATATAACCAATATCGGTATTTATGTTGCAGAAGGAAACAGGGCCTGGATTATTGATACCGGTGTGGACAAGCTGGTAGGAAAGCGCATACTTAAAATAGTGAGTGCCCAGGGCTGGCAGGTGGGGGGAATTATCAACACCCATTCCCACGCTGACCACATTGGCGGCAATGCTCACATTCAGGAGGAGACCCACTGTCCTGTTTACGCAAGCCGTATTGAAGCCGGATTTATTGAATGCCCTGAACTGGAAGCCATGGCCCTGCTGGGGGGGTGCCCAGGTAATTTAATGAGCGGTAAGTTTTTTCGGGCACAAGCATCTCAGCCGGAGTACGGCTGGGCAGGCCTTCCAAAAGGGCTTAGCATCTTTCCTCTTTATGGCCATGCAGGCGGCATGATTGGCGTAAAAACCGACGACGAGGTGTTTTTTATTGGAGATGCCGTATTGGATGCTGCTACCATAGAAAAACACGGTATCTGCTATAATTATAACATCAAGAGTTATTTAGCGGTATTGGACTGGCTGGAGCAGAACCTTCAGGGAAAACAAGTGGTTCCTTCTCATGCGGCACCCACAGAAGATGTTGCTTTGCTGACTGCTGTAAACCGCAAAAATGCCATGGAGATAATAGCCATGTTGGAGGACATCTGCAGCGAGGGCGCCGTTGCCGTAGAGCATATTTACAAGCGTATGCTGGATCATTATGGTGTGGTGTGTGATTTTGGAAGCTACCAGCTCAACACCAGCACCCTGCGCAGCTATCTTACTTACCTGTGTGATGAAGGCCGGATTCAGCCTGTTGTGCAAGATAATATACTTTATTACCAAGGTTGCTGAACATAAAAAAGTAGCCATGAGGAGTATTCTAAGTAAAAAGTTTTAAACAAATTTAGGGCTAAGCTGTGGAAACTTAGCCCTAAATTTTCTTATTAATCATCATCAAAATCTAAAAATTTGCTGGGAGGAACATTCAATACTTCAGAAATATCAAGCAGAGTATCCAGCGAAATGACCTTATTGATATTGGGCGGCTCTCCGTGGTCCAAATAGGCAGCGTTAATATCCGGCTTTTCTGCCAGTTGCTCCTGGGTTAACCCACGCAATTTTCGGTAATAAGATATTTTTAAGCCTAGCTTTTTATATTTTGAATATGGCTGTCTTTCACACAAAACACCCCTTTATAACATTGTAGCAACTTGAAAAAGGCATTATTATTGCTGCTTATAAGGGGGTATTGAATGGAAAGTAAAGAGCCATATTTTGTTTTATTTAGCTGTGTTACAGATGTAGTTGAATTGTTAAAACAAGTAAAGATCTTTCTAATGCATTTTCTATGCGGTACTTTTGTGTTGCAGCTGAACAACAAAAAGAAGCACAAAAAGCTGCAGAAGAAATATATCTTGACATAAAATAATATAAGAGAAATAAAAAAAGGAGAGTATCCAAAGATACTCTCCTTGATTTTGCTTATAGATTACTGACCGTCTTTCATCTTAGCAAAGCACTCGCTGCAGTAAACAGGGCGATCTTCGCGGGGCTTAAAGGGAACTCTTGCCTCGCAGCCGCAACCTGCACAGGTAGCGGTGAACATTTCACGCTCAGTTCTCTGGTTCTGCTTGCGAGCATCGCGGCAGCCTTTGCAGCGCTGGGGCTCATTAGCAAAGCCTCTCTCTGCGTAAAACTCCTGCTCACCGGCAGTAAAAATAAATTCGGATCCGCACTCTTTGCAAACTAACTTCTTGTCTTCGTACATTCTGATTACCTCGCTTTGGATTGTTTACCCTAGATGCTCCAAAGCGATATTGCTCTGGTGGGGCTTCTGGGTATTATTTTCAACCTGACGTATTCAGGCTGATAACTGGGAAGGGGTAGCCGGCCTATGCCGACCGTAGCTTTCGTCTGACTCGTTGTAGGGCATTGTCCACAGCTTTGGTAGTAGAAAGAAGTAGTTGAGAAATCTCCGTGTAAGAGTGCCCGCCTAAATAAAGCTTTAAAACTCTTTGCTCGAATAAAGACAAAAGTGACGTGATTTTTAAATTAAGCTCGCTCACCTGTTCGGCTATGATGAGCTGCTCCTCGGGGCCAATTGCCATATCCCGAAGGGAGAGGCACTGCTCGTCCTCTGAGCTGCCCTGTAAGGAAGAATAATCTACCAAGGGTCTGTTGCGCAAAGAAAGAGCGGACTTGGCCACACTGGCCATGCTGGAGGAAACACATAGGGATGCAAAAGCACTAAAGCTGCCCTGCATGATGTCAAAAAGCCGAATTGCTTTCAGTAGTCCCAAAAGACCTTCCTGCACCAAATCCTCAGGCTCCAGCCCGGGGAGAGAGTAACGGGAGGCTCGCTTGCGTATCATGGGCAAATAGCGTGTTACCAGCTCGGCAACAGCCGTATTGTCTCCATCGGCTGCAAGAAGCACAAGCTCCTCGTCTTTAAGCTGATAATATCCGCACGTTCCCATTGATCGCTCCTGTTTCCAAGGCAAAGGCTTCTGCATCACGCCATCCTGTCAGGCCTTTGCCGCATGGTAATTTGCATTATACCCTCTTTATTTTGCTTTGTCAAGTGTTTTTGTTGGGCTTCTACAAAAAAACTCATTTTAGACGTGAATCTTTTGTCAAAGCTTTAAAATTGGCTACATTTACATAGTAAATTGTTGTTTGTAATTTTATCGTGTTAAATTGCGCACCCATTTTCCGCTCCAAATTCTGGGCAGGCCAAACAGCAGTTTTAGCACCTCATCGCCTTTTAAGATCAGGTAAATCGCTGCGGGAGGGAACCCCCACTGAAGCCCCGCCAAAAACCCCACAGGAATAGAAAATAACCACAAAAATGCTACGTCACAAAACAACACAAAACGTGCGTCGCCGCCGCCTCTTAATATTCCCATAAGACCGGTAAAGGTAAGGGCCTGAAACATTACAATCAAAGCCGCCACAGACATAATCTCCATGGCAAGGGCCTTGCTTTCTGGGGGAATGTTGTAAAAGCTGACGACCACAGGACGCACCAGCCACAAAATTCCTCCGGCTAAAACACCCAAAATCATACTGAGCATAATCATTCCCTTGGCAATGTCCTTGGCTTTTTGATACTCCTCGGCGCCAATGGTATTGCCAATAATTACCGCCGTAGCGTTGGATACACCAATGATGAAGATTTGTACAAACTGCATGGTGACGTTGGTGATGCTGTTGGCCGATACAAAGCTGCGGCTCATTTGTCCCATAACCACCATCAGCATGGAGTTACCCAGCGACCACAAAAGCTCGTTGAGCATTACCGGCGCTACAGTGCCGCTGTAATCCCGCAAAAAGGTGCGGTCATAATGGAGTATTGCCTTGGGAGTCACTTTAATTTTACTTTCAATTTTAAGTAAATAGTACATGGCAAAGCCAAGCTCCAGCCCACGGGCCAGAACGGTGGCAATGGCAGCACCTCTCATTTCCAGCCTGGGGGCTCCCAGATTACCAAAAATAAGCATATAGTTAAACAAGGTGTTGGTAAAAAGCGAAACGGTATAAATGGCAATGGATGGCCGCACCGTGCCCACCGAACGCAGCGTCATTAAAATGACATTGGTAATGCCGTTAAAGGCGGTGGCGTAGCAGGCAATACGCATATAGCGCGCACCCTCGGCAATCACCTCGGCATCGGGGGTAAAAATTCCTAAAATAAACTCAGGAAAAAAGCGTGCCGCCAAAAAGAAGATGAGAGAAAGCACCACCGTTACACGGTACATAATGGCTAAGATGCTTCTCATGGACTTGGTGTCTCCCTTGCCCCAGTACTGGCTCAGGAGTATGTTGGTTCCGCTGGCAATACCAAAGGTAAGTACCATAAAGATGGTGCTGAACTGGTTGGACATGGCAGCTGCAGAAAGCTGTACCTCACCCAGCTGACCCAGCATGACGGTGTCCATCATGTTGGTCATGTAGGTAATCAGATTCTGCAGGGCAACCGGCAGGGCAATGCCCAGCAAGCTTGTCCGAAGCTGTCGGTCCCCAAGAATTTTCATAAAGCTCATACCCGAGCCTCCTAACTACTGTTATAGCGCACCCAAAGTGCGAAAAAAGGCGAAAAAACACTGAAACAAACAAGATGTAAAAATTTTGCTGTTTCAGATTAAAAATACACAATATAAAGAATCTCCGCAAGAGTTTTGCAAACGCGGTAGAACTTTTTTTGCGTATAGAGCTTGACTGTTTGAAGAAATGCCGTTTTTAAGGGAATAAGAAAGACCAGTCGTAAGACTGGTCTTTCTTATTTGGTGCCGGTAGTCGGGGTCGAACCGACACGGTATTGCTACCACGGGATTTTGAGTCCCGCACGTCTGCCAATTCCATCATACCGGCATGGAATAATTTTTACATTAAAACCACAG
>JAEYXR010000031.1 GCA_023431215.1 Bacillota bacterium | reverse complement strand
AACTGCAGGAGCACCAAAGACAGCTGGGCGATGAGCTGATTATGAATGTAGCCGGTTATGAAATGGATGGTTTTATTCATATTACTATCCATCAGATGCATCCGGCGTTGGAAGAATTTTTAAGGCAAAGCAATTATAAGGGGTGTTATGCCGTAAATGTGACGGGGGGAGACCCCATAGTTAACCCCAATACCTAAATGATAGTAAGAAATTGAAAGGAGCCGTAGTGCATGACTGATTTTGTACATTTGCATGTCCATACCGAATACAGCCTGCTGGACGGCGCCTGCCGTATCAAAGAACTAGTAGCCCGTGCCAAAGAACTGGGGCAGCAGGCTGTGGCCATTACCGACCATGGCGTGATGTATGGTGTTATAGACTTTTATAAAGAGGCGCTGAAACAGGGCGTTAAGCCCATTATTGGCTGTGAGGTGTATGTTGCTCCCCGTAGCCGGTTTGATAAGGTCAATAAAATAGACAACAAGCCGTATCACTTAATTTTGCTTTGCAAAAATAATACGGGCTATCAAAATTTAATCTACCTGGTTTCCCGGGGGTTTACCGAGGGGTTTTATTCCAAACCACGTATCGACCGGGAGTTACTGGAAGGACATACCGAAGGACTCATTTGCCTTTCTGCCTGTTTAGGCGGCGAAATTCCCCGGGCACTGAGTGAGGGAGATTATCAAAAAGCAAAGGAAGCCGCCACCTGGTACCGTGATTTGTTTGGCACCCGGGACTACTACATTGAAGTGCAGAATCACGGTATGCGGGAGCAGATGGAGATTCTGCCCGACATGGTAAAGCTTTCGGAAGAGCTTGGAGTAGGGCTTGTTGCCACCAACGACGCCCACTACCTGACCAAGGAAGACCACCAGCTGCAAAACCTGCTGATATGTATCCAGACAGGGCATACGGTGCACGACGAAGTGCAGCTGGAGTTTCCCACCCAGGAGTTTTATCTTAAATCTGGTGATGAGATGGCCCAGACCTTTGCCAAAATGCCGTCAGCCATCAGCAACACCTGTGAGATTGCCAAGCGCTGTGACGTTACCTTTGAGTTTGGCAACACCAAGCTGCCGTTGTTTGTAGCCCCCAACGGGGAGGATAATGTGGACTACTTTAACCGCCTGTGCAAGGAGGGGCTCCACCGTCATTACGGGCAGAATCCTGACCCTGCCATTGTTCAGCGGTTGGAGTATGAGCTGGGTGTCATAACCCGTATGGGCTATGTCAATTACTATCTGATTGTTTTTGACTTCATCAACTATGCAAAGTCGGTGGGTATTCCCGTAGGCCCGGGCAGGGGCTCCGGTGCAGGCAGTCTGGCTGCTTACTGCATTGGAATTACCGGTATCGATCCCATCAAATACAACCTGCTGTTTGAGCGTTTTTTAAATCCCGACCGTATCAGCATGCCTGACTTTGACATTGACTTTTGCTATGTCCGCCGACAAGAGGTGATTGACTACGTGGTGCGCAAATACGGCGCTGACCATGTAGCGCAGATTGTTACCTTTGGTACCATGGCGGCCCGGGGCGCCATTCGTGATGTGGGACGCGCTTTGGGGCTTAGCTATCCCCAGGTGGATCAGGTGGCGAAGCTGGTGCCCATGGAGCTGCATATTACATTGGAAAAAGCCTGGAATGCCTCCAAAGAGCTGCGTGCCATGGCAGAGGCAGACCCTCAGGTAGAAGAGCTGCTCACCATGGCACGACGTGTGGAAGGGATGCCGCGCCATGCCTCTACCCATGCAGCAGGCGTGGTGATTACCCGTGACGCGGTAGATACTTATGTGCCCCTTGCCAGCAACGACGGTGCAACCGTCACCCAGTTTACCATGACAACTCTGGAGGAACTGGGCCTGCTGAAAATGGATTTTTTGGGTCTGCGCAACCTGACGGTAATTGCAGATGCCCAAAAGATGATTTGCCTCCACACACCGGACTTTGACATGGATAAGATTGATTACGAGGATGGGGAAGTGTTTGAAATGCTTTCCTCCGGTGCCACCAGCGGGGTATTTCAGTTTGAATCCGGTGGCATGCGGCGTATGCTGACCCAGCTTCGTCCCGTATCGGTAGAAGACTTGATTGCTGCAATTTCGCTGTACCGCCCGGGTCCTATGGATTCAATTCCCAAATACATCAGCAACCGTCACAATCCCGCCCAAATTACCTATCACACCCCGCAGCTCAAGCCTATATTAGACGTTACCTACGGCTGCATTGTGTATCAGGAACAGGTTATGCAAATCTGCCGTGAGCTTGGTGGTTATACACTGGGCCAGGCTGACTTGGTGCGCCGTGCCATGAGCAAGAAAAAAGCTGATGTCATGGAAAAAGAGCGTGCAAACTTTATTGCAGGCTGCAGCAAAAACGGCATTACGCAGCAGGCGGCAAATACCATCTTTGACGAGATGAGCTCCTTTGCGGCCTACGCCTTTAATAAGTCTCACGCCGCTGCTTATGCGGTAGTAGCCTATCAAACAGCCTGGCTGAAGTACCATTATCCCAAGGAATACATGGCGGCGCTGCTTACCAGTATTCTGGACAGCACCGACAAGGTCATTGAATATATTGAGGAATGTGGCAGGCTGAATATTCCTGTGTTGCCGCCGGATATTAATGAAAGCAACGAGGGCTTTACGGTAACCCAGGTCGGTATTCGTTTTGGGCTGCTTGCTGTTAAAAATCTGGGTGCCGGTGTTATTCGTCAGATTGTGGAGGAGCGGGAAAAACGCCCCTTTGACAGCTTCTTTGATTTTTATAAAAGAATGTTCAGCGGCGATTTGAACAAGCGCTCTATAGAAAGCCTGATTAAAAGCGGAGCTTTGGATGCCCTTGCCGTCACCCGCCGGCAAATGCTGCTGGGGTATCCGGCTGTGGGCGAAGCACTGGCGGGAGAATACCGCTGGCAGTCTACCGGCCAGCAAAGCTTGTTTGGAGAAGAAACCATAGACGAGGCAGCACTACTGCCTGTAGAAGAAGAATTTGAGCCTTTTCAGCTGCTGGAAATGGAAAAAGAAGTTACAGGGCTTTATATGTCAGGGCACCCCATGTCACAATATGAAGCTCTTTATCCCAAATTCAATGCGCTTAAGCTGTCACGGCTGACCAACAGCGATACCAATGGTGTATACGATAATCAAACAGTAGATATTATGGGTATCATCACATCCAAACGGCTAAAACTAACCAAGAACAATGAAAACATGGCGTTTTTACAAATAGAAGACAGTACATCTTCCATTGAATCGTTGGTATTTGCCCGAATTTACGAGGCTTACTCTGCTAAACTGACAGTTGGTACTCCTTTGCTTTTGCGGGGCAGATTATCTGTCAGAGAAGAAGAATCGCCTAAGTTTTTGCTGGAGCAGGCCCTGACCATAGAGGAACGCCAAAATGGACAGGAATTTACCCAAAATCGCAGGCAGGGCTATACACCCAGAGCACCCTATGAAACGGCCACGGTACCTAAGAAAAGTGTACAGGATTCTGGAGCAATACCAACACCACAACCTCAGGTGCCCTCCGCAAGAGCCGGTGTTTACCTGCGGGTAAATTCTATGGAAGGCGAGCAGTATGAAAAGGTAAAGCTGTTGCTGGAAATTTTTGAAGGTGCTTTTCCTGTGTATTTTCGTGCTGTAGATACCGGAAAAATGCTGAAAGCACCCCGTAATTTATGGGTGGATGCCAATCCTTTCCTGATGCAGGAGCTGGAACAACTACTGGGTATCGAAAATGTAAAAAAATTAGATTGACCCAGAAGGAATTTGGTGATTTAGGTTCTGTACACCAGACGTTTTTCATAATAAAATGAGAATGTCAAGATTATGACAAGAAGAAACAAATTTGTTTCAAACACCCGTAACAGCAAACGGGGAAAAAGAGTAGAGGGCTTTATTAAGATAAGGCCCAAATTGAAATGATTAAGCCGCATGCGCGGCAGAAGAATGGAGCTTTTGAGAGATATGGAGATTCAAAAAAAGACCATTGGTGTGCTCACCAGCGGCGGTGACGCCCCCGGTATGAACGCTGCTGTCCGTGCAGTTGTCCGTGCAGGTATTATAAAAGGCCACCGTGTTATCGGCATCCGCCGTGGATATCAGGGACTTATCAATAAGGATTATGAAGAAATGGAGCTCCGCAGCGTTTGTGATATCATTCAGCGCGGCGGCACCATGCTGTATACTGCCCGCTGCCCCGAGTTCCGTACCGAGGCCGGTGTGGACAAAGCTGTGGCTAATTGTCACGAAATTGGTCTGGATGGTTTGGTGGTCATTGGTGGTGACGGTTCTTTCCGTGGAGCACGTGACCTTTCCAACAAGGGAATTCCCTGTATTGCCTTGCCCGGCACCATCGACAATGATATTGCCTCCACCGAGTACACCATTGGCTTTGATACCGCTGTTAACACCGTTGTAGAAAACGTAGACCGTCTGCGTGATACTTCCCAATCTCACGACCGCTGCTCTGTAGTTGAGGTGATGGGCCGCCGTGCAGGACACATCGCCGTACATGCGGGTATTTCCTGCGGTGCAATTTCTGTACTGGTGCCCGAGCGCGAGTTTGATATTGATGTAGACGTTATTGACCGAATGAAGGCTACCCTAAAAACCGGTAAACAGCACTTTATTGTTATTATTGCCGAAGGCGTTGGCGACAGCAAGCGCATTTGCGAGTACATTGAAGAAAAAACCGGTATTGAAAGCCGTTTAACTGTTTTGGGTCATATTCAGCGCGGCGGCACCCCTACCGCCATGGAGCGTGTTCATGCCAGTGTTATGGGCTACCGTGCTGTTGAGCTGCTGGAGCAGGGCAAGGGCAACCGTGTTGTGGGCATTCAGAACAA
>JAEYXR010000028.1 GCA_023431215.1 Bacillota bacterium | reverse complement strand
TGAGCTGAAGGCCTGTCGTCTCGGTGTTCTCATTATCGGCATATTGGGCATTGTATTGGCTCTGTTTGCTCAAAATATTATTTCGGTCATGCAGCTAATGGCAACCCCTTTTGTCGGCTCTATTTTCCCCATTGTGCTTGCCATGTTCTTCTGGAAAAAGGTTACCAACAAGGGCGCCATCTGTACCATTGTGGCTGGTCTGGTCATGTTTGTCATTACTGGCGTAATGGGTATCAGTATTCTTGGACAGGATCCCAGTTTCGTAACTGTAGTGGTATGCTCTGTTGTTTTGGTGGTAAGTAGCCTGCTTACCCAGTCTAAAGTAAAAGAGGGGGTATAGACATTATGGATCTAATTTCTATCCTTATCGTTACCATGGGTGCAGTGGTTTCTGCTTTCGTAACAATCAACTTTATACTGGAAACCATTAAAAAACACTAAGCATTGATCTTATATCCGACAATTATAAAAAGAGTTACGTATACACTGTGCTAGGCAGTAAACGACAAAGCGAGAAGCTTATCCACATCATTATATAAAACACAAATTTATTTGTCTTGATACCTTATATTATCCACTAATATGTTCAATACCTATATAACCGCAAGAGCGTAGCAGGCTGACTGCTACGCTCTTTTTATATAAAGCTATTGATATTGTACTTTGAAAATCAAGAGAATAAGTTTGTGGCATTGATGTAGTAAACCACAATTCTTCTTGACCCGTATAAAAGGTTGGTACAGGGATACACCTGTACTCTATACACTAAGATACGCCTTATTTCTGGAGCACTTTATTGGTACCCTTGTAGGACTCCCTCCTGTGGATGATTAGTATAATAAGGGATAAAGATGTATTGATCTGTAACTTTCCAACCAAAAAAGCAGAAGTTATACGCAATAAAAATAAAGGCACAAAGTAAAAAAAGCGGTAAGGATTTTGGGAGATAAAGTAGATGACCGAAAAGAATAGCGACGGTAGATAACCCTGCCAAAATGGTATATTGATTACCTGCAACGCTGAGAATCAGTGCATTTTTGAGAACCGAGAGAAGAGGTAACTCCATATGGCCGGCAAGGACCAGGACATACCCCACAACAGCGGTAATATAGGTGCTGGCAATTAGCAAAACAACAAAGATTGCAAAGCGGTTAGGTGACAGAGCCGCCGCGATAGTATAGTAATAAAGCCAGCCTAAAAGTGGAAATGCAGTAAAGGAGAGTAGCAAACCCTGCCTAAAATTCTTTTTAAAATAATTTATGTAGCTAGAAAAAAAGCTGATGTTTCGACCACGCAGTGCGTCACAGCAGATACGGGACATTGCGATGCAGGCAGGCCCGATGGTGACAATGGGTACGCAGGAAATAAGAAATAATAGATTGATGCCCACAAAAGACCAGAGATTGCTAAAGTAGGTATCTAGGTATCTGGCTAATCCAATGGGTAACTGCTCATTGGTTTTGTTGGCAGGCGGTTGATTGCTCATGATGCAAGTCCTTTCTTCAATTTTCACAGAGGCTTTGGGGTGGCAAAAGGATAATCCTGCTGTACTTGACAGCGAAATGGCAGAGAAGGCATTACATAGGGCCGAGTGACACTAAATGCGGCAACGTTGGTTGCGAATTTCATGCTTTGAGTAAGCGTTTTGCCCTCGCCTAAAGCAACCACCAGGGCGGCATCAAAGCTGTCTCCGGCACCCGTAGTATCGGTTGCCTTTACAGGCAAAGCAGGAAAAAGCAGCGCCTTGCCATTCTGCCACAAAAGAGAGCCCTTGCGCCCCAGTGTCACTATGCCTTGGGCAAAATGATGCTTTTGAAAGGCTGCTACAAAATCAGCAGGAGAGGCAGCATTATGCATATCAAATAAAATAGATGCCTCCTGGTGATTTGGCGTAATCAGATAAAAGCTTGTCAGCAGGTCTATTGGCAGTGGCTGTGCCGGGGCGGGGTTGCAAACGACAGGAATATCAAATTCTCTGGCAATCTCCACTGCAGCATAAAAGGTTTCCATAGGACACTCCAAATTCAGCAGCAAAAAATCACAGCCTGACAAGGCATCCCTGTGATGCCTGACAAAGGCAGCATTAAACTCGTCTGCGGCACCGCGATAGACAGAGACTCTGTTATTTCCTACAGCGTCGGTGAGGATGGAAGCATACGCAGTAGAACGGGTCTTAGATTTTTGAAAATAGCAGGTGATATTTTCTTTTTGCAGGAAGTCCTGGCAAGTCTTGCCGTAATCATCCTCTCCCACGCAGGATAAAAAAATAACCTGAGCGCCCAGCCTTTTTGCAGCAACAGCCTGGTTAAAGCCCTTGCCGCCTGGTTCAATCCATAGGCTTTGGGCGACCACAGTTTCTCCATCCTTATGAAAATGATCGCAGCTTAAAAATACCGATTGCCCGGATACTCCCAAAATACCAATTTTCATAGATGCTTCTCCTTACTTTAGGTGTCGGATTCTAGGTGCGTACTTTTGGATTAGAGCTTGATTACGCTCTTGTCCACCGGGGATGTTACCACTATGGTAGATAGGCGGCTCTATGCAATCCTGTAATATCTGTTCTATGGTCTCTGCCAAAATAGACTCAATATAAAAGTGCTGGTGATGGTGGAAACAGGGGTAAAGGGTGTTGGTAGCTGGTCCAGGCTGAGGCAGGCGTCACCATAAGGAACTTTATTGTCTATCCACAGTTCACAGGCGTTCCACAAATGCAGCTTTGACGGATGGTTTACGGTTGCTGAAAATAGGCAGAGGAGGTGATGGTGATTACTGTCATCTGTTTCTGTTTGGCATAGAGGGCTATCTCAATGGCAGCCGCATTGATGCCGCTGGTGGAGACACAAAAAAGCACATCACCCGCGTGGATCGGATAGCTATCCAGCAATTCATGAATCCCTGTGGTGCTTTTCTCAAGCCTGCTGCTAGTAACGGCGCCCTCATGGAGCATAAGCGGTTCGCCAAAGATGGGGCTGACAGCAGCCAATCCCCCTGCACGATAAAACGCTTCCTCTGCCATCATATTAGAGTGCCCACAACCAAAGATATACACCAAACAGTCATCTTTCAAAGCGTTTTTTACCGCTGTGGCTGCTGCCAACACAGCTTTGGACTGCGTGGTATAAATTTCATCCAAAATGCGAGTAACATTTTGATGGTACTCATTAGAATAACATACCAATCCTCCTGATGTTGTTTATTACTTGCTTAATTCCAGTATAACATTGAAAAAATTCATCTAAAATACCGATACTTTAAGAAAAATACCATTTTTTTATAAAATTCCTTTTCTTTTCCCACTGTATTTTGTATGCTTATTAAGTTGAATCTGTTGTAAATATTTAAAGGAGTAATAAACAATGTTTAAAACTATAGTTAAAATTGCCGAATATTCAGGTGACGGAATAGGAGGTGTTACCGAAAGTGAGCACTGGAGCGTGCTGCTGCTCAACTATTTACCACGACTAGCTCCCGATGCCCTGACAGATATGCAAAAACACCGGGAGACAGACGAGTGCTTTATTTTGCTCAGTGGAAAAGCCGTGCTGTTTACTGCCCGAGGGGAAGATGCTCCTCTTGATCTGGAATGTTATCCCTTAAAGTTAGGTGCAGTTTACCGTGTGCCCCAAGGCATTTGGCACACACAGGCAATGAGCCGGGATGCCAAAATCTTGCTGGTTGAAAATACGGGAACAACTCCCGAAAACTCTCCACGATGTGGCTTGACCCAGGAGCAGATTGCTGAAGTTCATAAATGGTGTGCCAAGGAGATGTAGGAATAGGGAGATACCCGTTGCAAGAAAGGTAGACGGAAATGAAACACAAAAGCTATTTACGCAAAGTACAATTTTCTTACATAGGAAAGGTTGCGTTGGTTTGCATTTTGTTGGTAACCATTCCGCTGCTGGCGGCTGTATTAATATCAGGAGCAAAGGTTTCTGACTACTTGGAGCAGACCATAAAGGAGCGTGTAGATCAAACGGTAGGGTATTTAAATTCCACACTTGACCGTTACTTTTTGGATATCCGAAACATTACGCTGTTGCCGCTGTTTGACACAGAACTGCAAAGTGTACTAAAAGGGCACACGGAGGCAGAGCAACCCGCCTACCTCGCTTTTGAAGAGCAGCTGAAGGTAACAGAGATCTTGTCATCGCCCAGCTATGAAAATATTACCGTGCGGCGCACAGACCTCTATTTGATGGACCGAAACCGGCTGAATGCCGGAAGCAGTGTATTAAAGTGGGATGACAGCGAGGAGGAGTGGATGGCAATCTGTCGGGCAAACCCATATCAGACCTTTATCATTCCGTGGAAGGACACCCTTGCCATGGTACGGTGCTTGCTGGAACCAAAGACAGGCCGAAACATGGGTTATATCAAGGTTGAGCTGGAGGATAATGCCATTGAACATGCCATCTCCGATGTAAGCTTGCCGCCTGGCAGCCGGTTGTTTATTTATAACGACGCAAACCAGTGTCTGTATCCTTTTTCGGACGGAGACCATGATGCAAGGGTAATGGAAGATGAAAAACAAGGTGATGACGTCTCGGGATTTGTTATTTCTTCCTCCACCAATTTGCGGGTTATTGTGCAAATGTCCATGGATTCTGTCCGAAAGGATACGAAAACCCTGCTTAGCTTTGCGGCATGCATCATTATAGGCGCCGCCTGTCTCAGCTGGCTTTTTGCAGTCTATGCTTCCGTTCGGCTGACCAAGCCCATTGTTACCTTAAAGGACAAGATGGCCATGGTAGCAGAGGGGCGCTTTCACACACGTATGCCGGTTAGCTCCAGAGATGAAATAGGTCAGCTAGAAGCAATGTTCAACAGTATGACCGAAAGTGTTGAAACGCTGATCAACGATGTTTATGAAGAATCGCTTGCCAGCAAGGAGGCTCAAATATCAGCGTTGCAAAGTCAGATTAACCCCCATTTTTTGTACAATACCCTTGAAACCATCAATATGATGGCCATTAGTTGCGAAAATTATGAGGTTTCGGAGGCAGTGAGTAATTTGGGACAGATGATGCATTACTGCGTCAGCAACGAGCAGCATTTTGCAACATTGGAAGAAGAAATAAAGTTTGTCAATGCTTATTACGACATTCAACGGCTTCGGTTTGACAATTTGCGTTCGCTTACCATAGATGTGGGCGACCTCTGCCGGGCACAGCAGGTGCCGAAGCTGTTACTACAGCCCTTTGTTGAAAATATTGTACAGCACGGTATGGATGATTCGCAGCTGGATATTGTTCTATCGGCCTATATGGAGGGCGAAGAACTTGTGATTTCTATCCAAAACAGCGGAAGACCCATGACCGCCCAGGAGAGGGCGCTGGTGAACCATAAGCTTTCGGAGGCAGAGACGATACCAAGCAACGAGCCATGGAAGCCTACTGGAAAAGGGTATGGGCTTAGTAACGTACATAGACGCTTACGGCTGCTTTTTGGAGAGAACTATGGTGTTTTTCTGGATGAACGCTATACCCAGGGTGCCAGATTTATCTTACGGTTAAAACCACGCAAGAAATAGCAGCGACGAAAGGGAGGAATTCTCATGTACCGTATTATGGTTGTGGAAGACGAAAAGATTATACGAAACGGCATTATTAGTGTTATTGAGCGTTTTGGCAGCGATCTGCATGTGGTATGGGAATGCAGCGATGCCTATTCGGCATGGGAACTGTTTCAGGCGCAGGAACCGGATATCGTAATAACAGATATTGTGATGCGGGGCATGACAGGATTGCAGCTGGCTCAAAAAATCAGAGAGCATGGTAGCTGTGTTCCTATCGTTATTTTAAGCGGTTATGCAGAGTTTGAATATGCACGCAGTGCCATTCAATTTGGAGTATGCGAGTATGTTGTAAAGCCACTGAATGTAAAAAAATTTGTAGAGCTGTTGGCAAGGTTAAAAAGGGTATTGGATGAAAAGCAGGGTGTAGTCCAGAACCCCGATGATGGATTGAAAGAAAAGAACAACAATCAGGCCATTCGTCGTGTAGAAGAATATGTGACAAACCACTTAGGTGATGATTTAAGCTTGCCGTTTGTGGCCGAAAAGGTGAATCTCAGTGCCAATTATCTTTCGATGCTTTTTAAGACCAAAACAAATTTTAAATATAGCGAATATGTCATTAAAATGAGAATGGAGAAGGCAAAAAAGCTTTTGGGTGAAAGTGACTTTAAAATTTATGAGATTGGGGAGATTTGTGGATATAACAGTGTAAAGCATTTTATTAGTGCTTTTAAAAAATATACAGGGACAACCCCCATGCAATATAAAAATCAAAGCTAGCCATGTCTTCGGTGGATAAGAACGAAAAAAGGGTGTGTTTGCCGAAGAGATAGGATAATGGGATTTTTCATAAAATTGCGGTATTGATAAAGCTAAGCAACGAGCATACAATAAAAATAGATAAAAAAATATAAATCAGTTGATGATATTTATTGCTATTGTTTAATAACAGTAGTTGTTTTAGCTGTTAAAGATAAAATTATTTAGGAGGAAATCAAATGAAGCACTTTTTAGCTATCACCTTAGCAGTGGTAATGGTACTCTCTTTGGTTGGTTGTGGCGGTTCCACACCATCATCTTCCGTAGCCCCATCCCAGCAGCAATCAACCCCTGAAAGCTCTTCCCAGGAAGGTTCTGGTTTGTCAGGTCAGACCGTCAGCATGGTAATTTGGGGTTCCAATGAGCGAAAAGCAGCATATGACAAGCTGTTTGAGGACTTTACCAAGGACACAGGCATCAACGTCGACATCACCTTGGTTGAACTGGAAAGCATCGTAACCAAGACTTCTGCCCAAATTGCTGCCGGGGCTTCTTACGACATGGTTTGGATGTCTGAAGCCATGATTCCTCAAATGATGAATAATGGCCTTTTGGAGGATGTTGGGGCAATCAAAAACGATGCAGATTTTGATTACAGCGATATCTCCAATTCGCTGCAAGCAAATTACGAGGGCAAAAATGGTGAGGTTTACGCAGTTTCCTTTACCTCTTCTCCCCGGGTTTGGTTCTACAACAAGGACTTGGTAGCAAAAGCCGGGCTGGAAGATCCTTTGGAGCTGGCTAATCGCGGCGAATGGACTTATGATAAGTTGATTGAATACTCAACTGCAATTACCGCCTTGGGCAACAATACATATGGCTTTACCATCTGGAACTATCAGTCTCCCAATGACTGGAACATTCTTTTGGACTGGACCTGGGCCCGTGGTGCATCTTTCTTTGATGAAAACATGACAAAATGCACCATCAACACCCCCGAAGGTGTCGTCGCACTAAACTCCTATCAAGAATGCATCAAAAAAGGCTTAACCCCCACTGCTGACTCCTCTTTGGACTTTGCCTCCGGACAGATTGGCTTCTCCCGCAACACCATCTCCCAAAAGGGTAATCTCAACGATGTCGATTTTAAATGGGATATATTGCCTAACCCCACTGGCGATGTAAAGGATGCTCCTGTAGCTGTTGGCGTGGCCGCCTATGTAGTGCCCAAGGGTGCACCACACAAAGAAGCCGCCATGGAAGCAATTAAGTACATCACCTCCAAGGAACTGATGGCAAGCGATTTCTTGATGAGCAGCTTTAGCCCTGTTCGTGTATCGATTCTTTCCAGTGAAGGCTATTTAGATCAGGGCGAAGCTCCCTCTGCTACTGCTCTGCAGCGTGCCATTCTTGACCCCATGTCTGGAAACACCCGTCTATACCCCACATGTGACAACTATGATGAGTGCGACCTCAAGGTGAAAGAGCTGCTTTCTGCATGGTATGCCGGTCAATATACTACAGAGCAGGTTGTTCAGGAGATGGAAACACAGTGCGATGCAATTATTGCGCAGTAATTTGCATTTTGCAAAAATCCCATAGCATTTATTCTGCCGCAAGCTGCTGTAAGCAGATTATAAAAGGCTTTTGAATGCAAAGTAGGGCATAGTCGTTTTATCATAAGGCGGCTATGCCCTTATTATTAGCAAAAACGGCAAGAACTAAGGTTGGAAACAAAATTTTTCTATAAAAAGTGGAAAAGGAGGTTGATTTTGATTATGGAATTGACTGCACTCCCTCAAAAAAAGCAACAAAAAAATTTAAACGCGCCTCTTAAAACTTCCTTAAAACGTCACAGCAGTCTTGAAAAAATAGACTATAAATATGGATACTTCTTTATTTTACCGATGTTGATAGGGTTTACAATATTTGTGATAGCTCCCCTAATCGCCACAATCTATCTAAGCTTTTGCGACTATTCGTTAATTAAAGGAATGTCTTGGTGCGGCATGAAAAATTACATTAAGCTGTTTACCAACGACCCGACCTTTGTTGTTGCGGTAAAAAACACCTTGTATTTTACGGTATTGCTCATTCCTTCTAACCTTGTTTTGTGTTTGGGTCTGGCAATGCTGCTGCATAAAAACATCAAGGGCGTAGGTTTTTTTCGCACTGCAATTTTTACGCCCTACGTTACCAACATCGTTTCGTGGGCACTGGTGTGGAAGTTTATGCTGCAAAGTGACGGCGGCTTTATTAATATGTTGTTAAACGCTTTTGGGCTGGAAGGCACCAACTGGCTTTATACTACCAATTTGGTTATTCCCATCGTTGTGCTGGTTACACTGCTTAAAGGCTTTGGCATGAATACCATCATTTTTATTGGGGCATTGCAGGAGGTAGCGCCCATGTATTATGAGGCAGCAAGCTTGGATGGTGCCAGCAAGCGTCAGCAGTTTTGGCACATCACTTTGCCCATGATTTCTCCAACTATTTTCTTAATTATTATTATCACCATGATCGGTTCCTTAAAGGTGTTTGCACAGGTCAATGTTTTAACCCAGGGGGGGCCGGGAACAGCAAGCTACGTACTGGTTTATTACATCTATCAGGTAGCTTTTAAGATGAACAAATTTGGTTATGGCTCGGCCATTTCTGTGGTGCTGTTTGTGGTTATTATGGGGCTGACACTGCTTCAGTGGAGCGTCAGAAAGAAGTGGGTGTATTATGAGGACTAATACAAGACCTCTGACCCGGGAGCAAAGGGAAAACCGTACAAAGTATGTGATTATGACCATCGTGTCGCTGATTGTGCTTTTCCCCTACTACTGGATGATTTGTACATCGCTAAAAACACCTGCCAAGATTTTTGTTTCTCCCCCCCAATGGTGGCCAGACCCCATTCGTTGGAGCAACTACATCGATCTTTTTACCACATCTCACTATGGTACCTATCTTTGGAACAGCTTTAAGGTAGCGTCACTTACTACCATAGGGACTGTAGTGGTATCTGCGTTGGCGGCCTATGCCCTGGCAAAAATTAAGTTCCCCGGGCGCAACTTCTTTTTTCTTCTATTCTTAAGCGCCATGATGCTGCCTGTGGAGGTGCTGACAGTTCCCACCTTTTTGGGCTTGGCCCAGTTTAAGCTTACCGATAGCCACTTTGCCCTCATTGTACCCCAGATATTTGGCATGGGCGGTGCCTTTGGTATCTTTATGATGCGCCAGTATTTTATTACTGTCCCCAATGAGCTGATAGAGGCAGCAAAGATTGATGGATGTACCCATATTCGCACCTTTGGCAAAATTGTATTGCCCATGGCCTCCTCCACCATTGCATCTCTGGTCATCTATACATTTTTCAATTCCTGGAATGACTATTTTCTTCCGCTGATTTACCTTAGCAGCAGTGAGAAGTATACTTCTACCCTTGCATTATCGCTGTTTAGCAATGAGGTGGGCACCACCTGGAACTATGTTATGGCGGCATCGGTTATTAGTACATTGCCTTTGCTGATAGTCTTTTTCTGTGCACAAAAAAAGTTTATCGAGAGTTTAGCTATGTCCGGTATTAAATAAAGCTGTAGAGAAAGGAAGAGGGAATATGGGAGATCAAAGCTGTGGCTATTTGCCTCAAGTAATTGAGCTGCTTAATAAAATTGAGACAGAGCAATATTCCAACATTGTAACAGCAGCAAGGCTGATGGCAGGCGCTATCAAGGAGGATCGGCTGATCCATGTTTACGGAGGTGGAGGGCATACGACTCTACCGGTAGGCGAAATGTTTTTTAGAGCAGGAGGCCTTTGCAATATTAATCCGTGTATGGAAACAGGATTATCTGTGTTTAATCAGGCACAGAAGTATCTGTCGCTGGAGAGGTGCGAAAACTACGGTCGTGCCATCATGGACTATTATGACCTGCAGCAGGATGATGTGCTGATTATTTATCACAACATTGGTACTAATGCCGCCACCATTGACGCAGCAATGCAGGCAACGGAACGTGGGGTACATATTATTGCGGTGTCCTCCTCCCAATGGCAGGAGCAAATTCCTCTTGACTACTGTTTGCGCCACTCCTCGCGAAAAAACCTCTTTGATTTTGCCGAGGTTTGTATTGATGACTATAATCCATTGGGAGATACAGTGGTAAAGCTGGAAGGCTTTGATACACCCATTGGGCCAATCTCAAACTTAACCGATTTTTACATTGTGCATCGGCTGGAAATTGAATGTGCCAAACAGTGCCTGGCTATAGGAATTGAGCCACCCTTCTGGCATAGTGCCAATGTACCCGGTGGAGATGAGTTTAATCAAAAGAATCTAAAAAAATATAGTCCCCGCATCAAAATGCTGTAAAGCAAGGAGTGAACATGGTATGGATCAAGAGAAATTTATCCCGTTTTTAAAGGAACTGGCGGAGAAGTACTCGATAGCGGGCGGTATCCGGGTAGAGCTGGAACAAGGCTCTGTCAAAATTGACTGCGACAAGGGGTCGTTTCGTTTTATCTATCATTTTGCGCAATCGTTTCCTCAGGACGGCTATACCAACATCCCGTTGTTTCATTGGCGCAACAAACGCAGGTACATAGAGCTGCGCAATATATTGGATCAAAAGCTGATAGAAACACCCTTGGCAATGCGCATTCATCATATTGTGCCAAAGGATGAGTTTACACAGACACTAGCCGATATCCTTGTAATGGAAGCGGATTTGGCAGAATTTATTACCCGTAAGCGAATCAAGCGTGCCTTTGCTGATTTTAGTGACGAAATCTACACAAACTGCATTCTGGCAGCGGAGTCTGGTATTAAGATAAGCATGGAGCTGGGCCTTTCCCGCCCAGGAAGTGAGCCTGTGCTACTTCACGAGGTGATTGCCAAAACCGGCATTGCCTCGGATGTTGCGGTGGATACCCAGATGCAGCAGTATCCTGTGTATGTCATCAAGGGAGAGAAAACACAAACTTTTGCGGATATTGATGAAGAACTATATGGATTGGAGAATACACAGGCGGACACAATACGCTTTATTTTGGACGTTTTGGCAAAGCCTGAAGCTATTCCTCAGCTGCAAGCGGATCAAGAGCATTTACTGGGTGTTTACCAAGCTGCGGCAAATTCCAGCGCTAGCGTGACCTATACGAAAGTGGGGGACTGAAAAAAATGAGACAGGTGAATATGGCAATCTCTTCACTGACCCATGCCCATGTGCGCAAATATTATCAGACACTCAATGATAATGCAAAGCTGAACTGGGTGGCAGTTTCCTGCGCAGATAAGGATATTGCCGCACACTTTAAAACATTAGGATTTAATGTTCCGGTCTATGATTCAACCGAGAAGATGTTATTGGAGCATCCCGAAATCGAGGGCGTTGTGGTTGCCAGTGAAAATAGTCGACACTTTGAGGATATGAAGCTATGCTGTCAGTATGGCAAAAATATGCTGTCTATGAAAATTCCTACCTTTGATCTGGAAGAATATGACCGCATGATAGAGATGACTAAGGCGGCGGGTGTTATTTGCCAGGTGGAATTGGAAATGCACTACAATCCTACGGCACACCGTGTGCTGGACCTGGTAAAGTCCGGCGCCATTGGTGAAGTACTCTCGTTTAACGCCACCAACATTACCCTTTCACCTGTGTGGGCCTTTCCATGGCAGGGTAACCCGGAAATTTCCTACGGCAAGAGAATCCCCATCAAGGAGGGAGACCCTCGCTGCCGCGGCGGTGCTCTCAGCGACCACCCACATATCTTTGATATGCTGCGCTGGATCACTGGCAGCGATTATGACTATGTATTTGCCGATGTGGCAAATAACATTCGTGATATTGAAGAGGAAGATGTACTTTATGTTACTGGTCGGATGAAAAACGGCTGTAAATTCTTGCTGGACCCCTCCTGGACTCGGCTGGAAGAAAAACTGAAGCGTCCCGGTCCAGGCTGGGAGGTGTTCCCCAAACGTATGGAGGTCAACTATTCCATTGTGGGTACAGAGGGTATTATACAGGCGGACTGCTTTGGCCCAAATGTTTACTACAATGGTGGCCCCAACAATCGGTACACCATTCAATATACCTATTTTGATGAGTGGATTGGAATGATGGATGAATTTTATGACTGCATTGTCAACCATAAGCAGCCCAAGATTAATTTGGAGTGGCATAAGCAGACAGTGGAAGCGATGGTTCGTTGCTACGAATCTATCGCAAGTGAAATGCCTATTTATATGAACAAATAAAGGAGCAGAGAGATGGCGATTAAGCATACAGCAATCAGCTACTATGGATTGGGGTACGTGGAGCATGCCGAAGCAGACTTCAAAGAAATGATAGAGCATGGATGCGATACTGTTATTTTAGCAATTACCGAGTTTGACATGGACTTTTGGTTCCCCAATATTAATGCAATTGTCAAAAAAGCCCACGAGTTGGGGCTAAGAGTTCTTGCGGATACCTGGGGAATCGGTAAATATTTTGGCGGTGAACAGGTAAGCTTATTTTTACAGAACAATATTCACCACAGACAGGTTTCGGCTTATACAGGCGAGGTGCTCAATGCTGCCTGTTTTGTTACCAATTCATTTCGAGATTATTTTACCGGTCTGTGCATGAAGCTGGCAAGGGAAACCGAAGTGGATGGCTTCTTTTGGGATGAACCGCACTATGCTTATCCCAAGTCGTATGCCTCAATTACAGGTGGCGCGGGCGATGACTGGGCTTGCCGTTGCCCTGAGTGCATGAAAAAGTTTGAAGCCTACTACGGGTATGAAATGCCTAAATTTATGAATGACGATGTCAAGCAGTTCCGTTGGAGAGAAGCACTGAAAACCCTTGCTGATACCTCAAAAGCGCTTAAAGAGTACAATGAAAAGCTTGAAATTACCTGCTGTGTACATGCAACATTAAATAGCTACTATGTAACAGAGCTGAGAGGCTATGACAATTGGGAAATGGTGGCAGCCTGCCCCTACTTCGACGTGTTTTCTACAACCATCATCAACTGGTCACTGCCCGAAAGCTTTTTCCGTGAAATTACAGAACGTACAGTAGCAATGGCCAAAAAATACGGTAAGCAGTCGGAGCGCTGGCTGATGGGCTACAACAAACGCCCTGATGATTTTGCGCAGGTAGGTCACGTAGTAGACTTGTACGAAAATTTGGGTGTTGACCGTTTGGCAACATGGACATATCGCGGCGGATATGGCACCTCAGTGGCAGCAAAGGACGCATTAGAGCTGTGGGACTGCATTGGTAATAACTACAAAAGAGTGTTGAGTAAAGATTAATATAATTTACAAAGCCCGTAACATATCAAATATATATATCCGTAAGAGCGTAACAGCCAGCCTGCTACGCTCTTTTGTCTATATGTATTTACAGCAGTAAGCAGATAAGGTTAATAAAACCACAAAAGAAAACAGTTTTATAAAAAGCGCCAGTAGCTTATAGAGCATCCTTTCGACAGCATAAAAAGAGCTTTAGGTCTAACTTTATCTGTACGGATGAAAGTCCAGTGTCCACACGGAACATCTGGTAGGGGGGATACGGGTATTTACTTGATTACCTGAGCTTTAAAATCCAAGATACAGCAGGGTAAAGACAATACCCGCTGACACAGGAAAAATAGTCCTGCGTCAGCGGGTATTGGAATACTTAAAAAATTAGATACCTACACGAGTTTGCTAAGATATTACTTAGTTGCCTTATAATCAGCTTCGGCCTTTTCTAAGTATTTATCGGCCTCGTCACCAATGAGGAACAAAGGGCTTGCTGCATAATGCTCTACATAATCGGTGGTCCATGCCTCAGACTCTACCAGCTGGGTAGAGATGTCACAATAGTAGTTGTAGGCAGCGTCAGACATTTTTTCAGAAACAACAAATCCACGCCACATGGGGGCCTCAATGTGGTCAAAGCCCAGCTCGGAGATGGTGGGGGCAGTGTCCAGAGGAGCAGAGAAACGGTCTTTTTGGAATGCAACAAAGGGAACCAGCTCACCGGATTCTACATAAGAGATGCAGGAGGAGGGCTTGCAGACTACAAAGTCGCTGTGGTTGCCCAGCATGGTGACAATGGCTTCACCGGTGGAGTTATGCTGTACATAGCTTAACTGAGCTTCGGTAAGACCAGTAATTTCCAAAAGCTTGTTGTAAATGATGAGGTCAACACCGCTGGAGCCAGCAATGGTTACAACAGTGCCATTTTTAGCAGCTTCCACAGCGGCGGCAAAGTCGGTGTACTTGCAGTTGGGAGTGGAAAGCAGGGCCAGCTGCTCCGCGGAGACCACAGCAACACCACGATAATCTTTCATACCAAAATCAGTGTTGTTTACCATATTAATGGTATCACCAAAGCCGTAGCACATAATGGTGTAATCGTCGGTTGCTTTTGCAGTATGCTGCCAGCCAACAGCGCCGCCACCGTCATTTTTGTAGTCTACAATAAAGTTAGCTTTAACACCTATTTTGTTGAAGGTTTCAATGACAGCGCGGCTGTTGATATCGCTGCCGCCACCGGCGGAAGAACAGCAGATAATACTGATGGCTTTGCTGGGAGACCAAGCCTCAGGTTCAGAAGAGGCAGGTGCCTCAGTAGAGACAGCAGGTGCGGGGGAACTGCTGGCAGAAGCATTGGAGCCTCCACATGCAGTAAGAACGGACATGCTTATCATGCCAGCCAAAAGCAGTGCGAAAATCTTTTTCATTGTTTACTTTCCTCCAGTTTTTTTGTTTTAAATTGTTCGATAATTTTACGAACAACGGGAGACAGGATTAAAATGAAGAATACAGCCAGACATACCTTACAGATGGGGGAAGCCCAGAAAATGGATATATTACCTGCGGAGGTTGCAAAACCACGGCGCATATATTTTTCCAGCAGGGGTGCCAAGACAAACCCAAGAAGCAAAGGGGCCATGGGATATTTATTCTTAACCAAGACATAGGCAACTACGCCGGCCACCACCATAATTACCACACCATACATGGAGCGTGTGGCACTATAGGAGCCTGCAATGCAGATAGCAGTGACAGAGGGGACAAGAATTTTGCCGGGAATTTGAATGACCTTGGAAAGCAGGGGAACCAACATAACACCGCAGAATAGAGCAAAAAGATTGGCGAAGAACAGGGAAGCGATGCAGCCCCATGCAAATTCAGCATTATTGGTAAAAAGCAGAGGTCCGGGTTGCAGACCCCACATAATCAAACCACCCAGGAGCACGGCAGAGGTGGCAGAACCGGAGATACCCAGAGCCAACAGCGGTGCAAAAGATCCAGCGCAGGCGGAGTTATTGGCAGCCTCGCATGCGGCCAGCCCAGAACCCCTTGGCAAAATGATAAAGTGCCATGGGGTTCTGTCCTTTGATGATATATAAGCTGTTGGTGTGGTCTAGTACGGTAAAGGTAAACTGTCCCTCCACCATTTCCGCCATCTTTTTCAGCGATTTAAAGTCAATGATATTCTCCTGCTCCAAGAGCTGTACTGCGAAATAGCTGTCTGTTTCAATGTTGGTTTTAGGAAGGGAGAGCTGTTTTCTTAGCTGGCTGTCGTTCCAGAGCACACCATTGTGCGCAAGGGCAAAGGCTCCGTTGGCAGTGTGTCCTGAAAAAGGATGATTGTTATAGCAGTGGATTGCGCTGCCCTGTGTGGTCATTCTGGTGTGTCCCATGATGATGTTAGCGCCTTGGGGCAGGTGAAAGTGCATAGCGCCGCCACGGATAGCACGCTTAAACACCCGCATCCGCCCGCCGGAAAGATAGCTGATACCGGTGGCATCTGTACCTCTGGCTTCACACTCTTTCGCCATAACATGGAGAATCCGCTCACGCTGTTTGGGGGTAAAGCAATTGTTATAATCCAGTAGTCCAAATAAGCAGCACATACTACACCTCCTCCGTAGCGTTAACTTGATCGTTGACATAGAGCCTGCGCTCTTTTAGATACTGGATAAGTTCGGGCTTTTCTATGGCATCAATTCTTGCAACAAAATCCGGCCATGAGAGGTCGGTCAGCTCTGCGTCGCACATGGTATCCGCTAAGGCACAGATTTCATCCACAAGCTCAATAGTGGCCAAAATTGTATTTATCTTAAGTGTCCCTCGGAACATGCGAAACTCTATGGTATCGTAGTTGAGCAGATTAACACAGGTATACCTGCCTGCATAATTTTTCTGTGCGTGCTCCAATATCTCTTTGGGGCAGCTTTTGTAGCCGTACCGGGCAGCCCAGCGGTTTACCTGGCTTTGTGTACGTCTGCTAAACCGCAGCAGTTCCTCCCAAAAGCGCTCTACAACAAATAAAACCCGGGAGATACATTCATCTTGTATCTCTCGGGTTTCTCCGAAGCTTGTTCTATTTACATGTACATGCAATCCGCAGGTGTCCGTCCGATGACTGTAATAGTCCAGCGCCAGTGCTTTTTCTGCTATCTCTCGCCAAGGCATCTGCTGCCTGTGATACTCCAGTGTCATGGGATGGGTGACGATTTCCAACCCATCCTCCAGTGAGCCATCCGTTTTGATGTAGATATGGTTTTCAGCAGTATTTGCAACCTCTGAGATTACCTTGGCATTGCTGTTGCTTTTACCGCCGTCGTCAATTTCCAGCTCTACCCCAAAGTATCTGTTGCCGTTGCCATGGAATAAAGGCTCCGGGCGATAGCCATACTCATGGAGAAAGGTATGCCGTGTTTGCTCCTGGTAGCACTGGTAGCAGTAGGGGTACTCGTCATCGTCGTCCGGGTAATAGGCGTTGCTGTAACTCAGCAGGCAGCCGCAGTGCTCGCAGGTGGTGTAGTACTGGTCATGGCAGTGGCTGCACAGGCTCATATCATCGTTGCCGCAGTCATCCACGCTCCAGATTCGTTCATCGCACCGGCTACAAATTGTTGTGTGTTCTTCTGCACAGTCGCTGCAGAGGATAGAGTCTCCCATGGTGATGGTTTCGTTCTGTGGTACTGCTGCACCACATAGGGTACAGGTGGTCTTTTCCGTTGGTTTCATATACATTCCCCTTTCAAAATCCTATGTTCCTTTGGCTTATGTTCCCGGGCTAGGTAACGCCTAGGTCATTCAGGGGTATAATATATGGGTGAAATTTTGGGGAATGGCAGAATTTGCCGATACTTTGACTTTATATAGAAAATAATATGTATTTAGAAAATTTAAGAGCTCTATTTATGATTCTATTCTGGTGGGAATAGGAGTTGAGTAGTCAATAAGTCGGATAAAACCATATGAGTATGAAGGTGACTACTATATGCTGAAATAAGGTTGCTTTACACAGAAGAGAAGCCATAGGAAGGTTGTATTTGCAAGCCTTTTACAGTATAATAATGATAGCCTAAAGGTAATTGCGACGACACAATATAAAAATAGAATAATGAATTATTAGGTCTATATAGATACAAAAGATAAGATGCGAATTTTTAAAAATCTATTTTGTTTATTTAAATTTCTGAAATATATTTATATAAATTTGCGGAAAGATTTAAGGGGCGTCACCAAAACATGAATAAGGTATATGAGATATTTTTTAAACCAAGCGATAATAAACATCTTACCATTAAAAAAATTGGTACACTTGTCATACTAATATATGTTGTTTTAACTGTTGCGTTTTATTTTTTGGCAGGTGAAGCTTTGCATTTTCGTACATCTAGAAGCAATATTTCATCTTTGCCCGCAACTTCTGGGTCGGTAGAGCTTGTTGCGGGTACAATTATAGAACAAGAATTTACTAGTGAGGTGCAGAGAGTAGAGAAAATCAATTTGGTGTGGGGTACCTATGGACGCTTAAACGAGGGGAATGTTACCATTGAATTGATCAATTTGCTAGATGAAAATATTCTTGCTTCGCAATCAATTTCAGCTTCTAATATGACGGAAGGTTACCAAAGTGTTCTAATTTTTGAGCCACCCATAGAAAATCTCTATCAAGTACCAGTTAAACTGCGAATAACATCTCAGGATGCTGTTTCTGGTAGTGCTGTGTCGCCACTGATGAACAGCAGTAGCGAGACAAATAATACATTTAAGCTGGTGATAAATGGTATACCTATTCAAGGACGGCTATGCTTTTCAGTTTTAGGTGAAGACTATATATGGACGGGTTTACACTACTGGAAATTTGCTTCAATAGGCGCACTGCTTATTTTAATATATTTTTGGATTGCAATTATTAGGGTAAAACAGGGAAAACGCTGTCTTTTATTCATCGTTATCTATAGCCTTCAAAAATATGCCTTTCTGATAAAGCAGCTTGTTGCCCGCGACTTTAAGACCAAATATAAACGGTCGGTACTAGGAGTACTTTGGAGCTTTTTAAATCCGCTGCTTACCATGATAGTTCAGTATTTAGTTTTTTCAAATTTATTCCGATTTGATATTCCAAATTATTCAGTATACCTTATAAGTGGTATTGTTATGTTTAATTTCTTTACAGAATCCTGTGGTTTAACTTTGGGTTCAATAGTTGGAAATGCAAGTTTAATCAAGAAAGTATATGTACCCAAATACATTTATCCTTTAACAAGGGTTTTATCTTCTTTAATAAACTTGCTTATATCTTTGATTCCTTTATTGGTAGTAGTACTGATATCAGGCATGCGGCCAACAAAAGCTTACCTGTTACTACCATTTGAATTAGTATGTTTGCTTATTTTTAGCTTAGGAATTGGAATGATCCTAGCATCGTCTATGGTCTTTTTCCGTGATACCCAATTCCTTTGGGGTGTATTAAGTATGATTTGGATGTATATGACTCCCTTGTTTTATCCTGAATCCATCCTACCTGAAAGTATGAGTTTTGTTTTAAAAATTAATCCTATGCATTATTTTGTCAAATTTACGCGTATTATTATTATTGATGGTGTTTCACCTGAACCACTAATGTATGTTCAATGTGCGTTATTTGCAACAGCATCACTGTTGATTGGAACATGGATTTTCAAAAAATCACAGGACAAATTTGTTTTGTACCTCTAGGAGTGTCTTGAAATGTCATCTGAAAAAATGATAGAAATAAGAAATGTTTCGATGAAGTTTAGCCTGAGCGATGATAAAATTATGTCATTGAAGGAATTTATCACACAGAAGCTTTCTGGCAAGTTAACCTATTCCGAATTTTGGGCTTTAAAAAATATTAGTATTGAAATTGGTCGTGGTGAAGTTTTTGGTATTATTGGGCGAAATGGTTCGGGCAAAAGTACTCTTTTAAAGGTTATCTCCGGTATTTTAAAACCCTCAGAAGGCATAGTCAACTGTGTAGGTAATATTGTGCCAATGCTTGAGCTTGGCTCGGGTTTTGATTTTGATCTTACAGGACGAGAAAATATTTTTTTAAATGGTGCAATACTTGGATATAGTGAAGAATTTCTAAAATCAAAATTTAATGAAATTTTGGGATTTTCAGAGCTTGGTAAATTTATTGATGTTCCCATACGTAATTATTCTTCGGGAATGCTTACCCGTTTAGCATTTTCGGTAGCAACTATGGTCAGTCCTGAAATTTTAATCGTTGATGAGATATTATCGGTTGGTGATGAAGCGTTTCAAAAGAAAAGTCATGCCCGCATGCTGGAAATGATGAGCGGCGGCACAACAGTTTTGTTAGTCTCACATTCGCTGAGTCAGATTCGCGAAATATGCGATAGAGTACTTTGGTTGGATCATGGAGAAATAAAAATGGTTGGCCAGGCAGATGAAGTCTGTGATCAATATTATTTATAGATAAAGGAAGTTTTATTTGTGGTTTCGATAGTAATGGGTACAAATTGTAAAAAAGAGAATACAGAGAGGCTACAGCTTGCGGTATCTTCTATTTTAGCCCAGAGCTATCGTGACTTTGAATTTATTATTTGTGAAAATGGTGCTTCGTCTGAGGCAAACGAATATCTAGATAATTTAGATGATAAGAGAGTTAAAATTATTCATTCAAAGGAATGCATAAGTTTGTCTATGAAATTGAATTTATGTATTTCTATGGCTAAAGGTGAACTTATTTGCCGAATGGATGATGATGATATCTCTCATACCCATCGGCTATTTAAGCAAGTGGATTTTTTGGAGTCGAATAATACAATTGACTTTGTAGGATGTAATGTTAATCTGTGTGATAACAAAAAGAATTTAGCTAAACGTATACTTCCTGAATTTCCACAAATAAAAGACTTTCTGGTTACCCAACCATTTATACATCCTACGCTATGCTTTAAAAAAGAATGTCTTATGGCTGTTAATGGATACAATGAATCTAAATGGTGTAACGCTTGCGAAGATTACGATCTTCTACTAAGGCTTTACAAAAAAGAGTTTTACGGAGCTAATTTACAGCAAATTTTATTTGACTATAATATCCAACATAGTTTTCGAACAAAAATACCTTTTAATATTAGGATAAATGAAACTGTTACAAGAGCAATAAGATTTAATAGTCTACACCTTCTACCAAAATATAGCTTTTATGTGATAAAGCCTTTGATTGCGGGATTAGTACCCTACAAAATGTTAAAAAAATACAAGTCGAGGCAATGGAGTTGAATTTAGAATGATACAATGAAAAATATTCAATTTGTTGCAGTCGTAAATACTTATGTTAGAAGGAGCCTATTCGTGAACGATATAAAAATATTTGTTTCACACCGAATTGATATTGAAAGCGAGCTTATTGATAATTCAATTTACGTACCAGTGCGATGTGGTGCCATTTTCGACAAAAGAGAAATGAACATATTGGGAGATGATACTGGCGATAATATTTCTGAAAAACGCATGAGTTTCAGTGAATTTACAGTTCAGTATTGGGCGTGGAAAAATGTACAAGCTGACTATTATGGTTTATGTCATTATAGGAGGTACCTTTCCTTTGCGCAGCATCGATTTAAGACTGATGAATATAATATGATTCCATGCACATCTCTAATGCCTCATAGCAAGGTTAAATTTGGACTCTTGGATGCTAAAGCGATGCAACAAATAATACAAGATTACGATATTATTGTATCGGAATATGCTGATGTAAGAAGAATACCAACTCCACATGGCAAAAAAGAAACGGTTCATGATATGTGGGCTGCTTATATAGATAACTTTTTTGAGAAATCATCATTCGATTTACTATACGACCTTATAGATAAAATGGCACCGGAATATTCCAAATCAGCGCGTCAATATTTTGCTGGTAATATGCATAGAGGGTTTAATTGCTATGTTTTAAAAAAAGAACTATTTTATCGTTTGTGTGAACTGCAGTTTCCTATTATGTTTGAAGTGGAAAGAAAAATAAATTCCACCGGATATAGCCCAATGATGATGCGCACTCCTGCCTTTATTGGCGAAATGCTATATGGGATTTTTATCTACCATATAACCACATATGAGCAGTGGAGTGTGAAGGAGCTGCAAATGGTGTTTTTTCGTAACACTAACAGGCTAGGTGGTACGTTAAATGTTATAAAACGATATGTGTCTATATCAGTTGACAAGTGGCTAAGGTTTGTTTTTGACCCAATTCTGCCAATTGGTTCAAAGCGGCGGGAAAAAGTTAAAAATTATATATTAGCAAAAAAACGCAGTATAAGATGAAATGACTTTGAAGGGGACAAACAATGGATATATCAAACTTTACTATTGAGTACGACTTAAAAATGGATGCGGTTCCAAAAGTGTTTGTAAAAGATACAATATCAATTGCTCTATGCACGAGCGATCAATATTCTCCTTATTGCGGTATTACTATTCAATCTATAATAAGCAATAGCTACAATGAAAATTTCTACGATGTTTTTATTATGGAGTATGATATTTCCCCCAGAAATAAAAAGTTAATATTGTCTTTGATTGAAAATAAGCCTAATTTTTCTATTCGATTTATTAATATGAAGAAGGTTTTAAATCTAATTAAAATTGATACTTGGGCACACTTCTCTGTGGTTGCTTGTTTTAAAATCTTTTTGATGTCCAATTCATTTTGTGAATATAGCAAAATGTTGGTTTTAGATACGGATTTAATCTTTGAAAAAGACTCGGCAGAACTATTCAATATCGATATATCCAATTATTATATGGCGGCAGTCGACGATGTGATAATGAAAATGCATATTTCCAACGAAAAGAAAACATCAGGATTTGCCCCTCACATGCCTGTTGACACATACATTGCAGACTATTTGGGAGCCGGTACTGCTCAAAAATATTACAATACAGGTGTTATAGTTTTAAACCTTATGAAATGTAGAAAAGATAAGTTCTTAGATGAAGCCTTATTTAAACTGAAGACGAAAGGATATAACTATCAAGAGCAGGATGTATTAAATGAATTGTGTGCTAACCACATTCTAGATTTAAACTCAAAATGGAATGTTGTTGGGACAGAAAATGCCGACTATATCAGAAAGCAGCTTGTTGGCGAAACGAAAGTAATTTATGAAAACGCGCTTGATGACCCTTATGTAATTCATTTTGCGGGTGGACTGAAGCCCTGGAAAAATAACGATATGCCCTATTCGGAAACTTTCTTTAAGTATGCAAAGCATACACCGTGGTATGAAAGTATCTTGGCTGCGTTGTCTATTAATTATATAAATTTTATGCAAAAAAACACATTGGAAATTTTTCGTTATGAACAAACTTTCCGTTATAAGGTTAAAAAGTTCGCTTTGCGTATATTGCCTGTGGGTTCAAAAAGAAGGCAACTAGTAGCAAAGCTATTCCCACGAGGCTCCCTTCTGCGAGAGGCTCTTCGAAAGTCCTATAATGCTTTTGTCAGAGGAAGTATTAAAACGGATTTTAACAACTATCTAAACTCAATAAAAAAGTATATGAAACAATCTATATATGTTCACAGCCTGAAAAAAGGGCTGAAAAAAAATTACGTTCTGTTGGATTCTAAAAACGGCACTGATTTGGCAGGCAATATCTTTAGAATTATAGAGCAATTAAATCAAAAGGATTACAGTAACCTCAAGGTATTTTTAACCTATACCAAACAAAATAAAGCTCGAATAGGTGCAATCCTGCAACAGTACAATATGCAAGTAACCCTTATTGGGTGGCAATCAATACGATTTTACCAATTGCTAGCTCGAGCCAAATATGTTGCTACAGATCTCTATATGCCTTCTCAATATATCAAGCGGACAAATCAAGTTCTTATCAGTACTGCACATGGAACCCCCTTGAAGGTTATGGGTCGAGATTGTCATTCTGAGACACAAGGGCACCTGCAAAGGACACATACCCTTGCGGATTTGCAAACCTTTCCAAGCGCGTATATGAAGGAGAAGCTTTTTTCTGGTTTCATGGAAGACAATTTATTTACAGGAAGCGCTTTGCAGTCTGGCTACATTAGGAATGTTATTTTTTTCAATAAAGAAAGAAGAGCGCAAGTAAGAGAGCAGCTTCACTATGAAAGAAAGACAGTTTATGCTTATTTGCCTACCTTCAGAGGTGCTGCCGGTTCCTTTGAATCCAATTTACAAAAACAAAATATTATGGAATTTTTTGATTTTTTGGATGACGAATTACCAGAAGACTTTTTGTTGCTTGTTAAATTGCATAATTTTAATAAATTAAAGTTAGATACCAGTAATTATAAACACATTGTTTCTTTTCCTGATAATTTTGAAGTCTACGACGTTCTTAATGCCACTGATGGTTTGATTACGGATTACTCTAGTGTGTTTTTTGATTATGCGAACCTTAGAAAAAAAATTATTCTTTTTCAATATGATTTTGAAAGTTACATGGAAAATCGAGGCGTTTATCTCACATGGGACAAGTTGCCATTTCCCATAGTGTATAAGGTGGAGGATCTTTTGAAAGAAATGCTGCTGCCTCGCAATTATGACGATTCTGATTTTATTAAAGAATATTGCAGGTATGACAAGCCCAGTGCAGCAAGCGATGTTTGCAAACATATTTTTCTAGATAAAAATAGTTGCAAGACATTTGAAACATCAAGAAATAACAAAAAAAATATTTTTATCTATGCAGGGACCTTTGATCCTCGCTCGCCTATAACTTATACAGTCCGTGAGTATTTAAAGAGATTAGATAAAAATAAAAATAACTATTTCCTTTATTTCTACGAGTATGATTTGATGCAAAAAGCATTTCGCTTAGAGAGCCTGCCCGAGAAAGTAAATTATATTTCTTTTTTAAGTTATCCTGATTATACTGCAGGTGAAAAAATAGGATTGAGAATTTTGCCCAAAAAACTACGCAAAAAAATTGAAAGTAAAATCTTCAAAAGAGAATGTGAAAAATGTTTTGCCAATCTTCCTATAGACTTATTTGTAGATCTTAATGGACATAATCGAATCGTTGCAGAGGTAGCCTCAAACTTAAAATGTCCTAAGATAATTTTGCACAATGAGGATTCAAACATTAAAGAAGAGGAACTCATAAAAAAATACAATACGATTTTGTCATCTGATGTGGATATAAACAGTAAATACGACAATGTTGTTCAACTCCAATCTGGGTGCTCCCAAACCATACTAGATGAAAATACAAAAATATTAGAAGGGTTGTTTAATGTATGAAAGTAGTATTATTAGCTGGAGGCTTCGGCACCCGTATTTCTGAAGAGAGTCACTTAATTCCTAAGCCTATGATTGAAATTGGTGGACAACCTATATTATGGCATATTATGAAACAGTATTCCGCTTATGGATATAATGAGTTTGTCATTTGTGCAGGATATAAGCAGCATGTAATCAAAGAATATTTTGCTGACTATTATCTCCATCGTTCCGATGTTACTTTTGATTTTACAAGTGGTAATGAAGTAACCATCCATAGTAATGTTGCAGAGCCGTGGAAGGTTACTGTTGTAGATACGGGTCTTAACACCATGACTGGCGGACGTGTAAAGCGGGTAAAGGACTATATTGGCGATGAACCGTTTCTGCTGACCTATGGTGATGGCGTTTCAGATGTAAATATTAAAGAACTGGTAGAATATCACAAGGCACATGGCAAAATGGCTACCATGACAGCCTACAACGTTGGTCAACGTTTTGGCGTGCTTGATATAGGCGAAGATGGCAAGATTAACGCCTTCCGAGAAAAGGCTAAGGATGATGGCAGCTTAATAAACATTGGATTTATGGTGTTGAATCCCGAATTTATAAATTATATAGATAATGACAATACTATTCTAGAAAAGGCACCATTAGAAACTGTTGCAAAAGAAGGTCAGTTGATGAGCTATAAACATGAGGGCTTTTGGCAATGTATGGATACATTGCGCGAAAAGCAGAAGCTAGAGGAACTATGGGATAGCGGTAAAGCTCCTTGGAAAGTGTGGTAATGTAAATGAATTTGTCGTTTTACAAGGGCAAGACTGTACTTGTTACTGGCCATACAGGTTTTAAAGGTTCATGGATGTGCAAAGTGCTAATGATGCAAGGTGCAAAGGTTGTTGGATATTCTTTACAGCCACCAACAACTCCAAGCCTTTTTGAAATATCGGGTATTGAAAAAGATATTGTGTCGGTTATTGGTGATATTCGAGATTTACCCAAGCTGACTAAAGTAATGGATCAGTATCGGCCTGAGATTGTCATTCACATGGCGGCGCAGCCTATTGTTAGAGAAAGTTATTTAGACCCTGTATATACTTACGAAGCAAATGTTATGGGAACGGTTCATATTTGTGAGGCTGTAAGAAATTGTGACAGCGTTCGCTCTTTTGTTAATGTAACAACTGATAAAGTATATAAAAACAACGAGTGGCAATGGGGATATAGAGAGTGTGATGCGCTTGATGGATATGACCCGTATTCTAATTCCAAGTCATGTTCCGAACTGGTGACTTCCTCTTATATCAATTCTTTTTTTTCAAAGCAGAATATTGCCGTATCCACCTGTCGTGCAGGTAATGTAATCGGCGGTGGAGATTTTGCAAAGGATCGCATTATTCCTGACTGTGTAAGGGCAATGGAAAACGGCAGCGAAATTATCGTTCGTAATCCTTATTCTACACGACCTTACCAGCATGTATTAGAGCCGGTTTGTACCTACCTGCAATTGGCACAGATGCAATATGAAGACCATGACGTTGCAGGCCGCTACAATGTAGGTCCGGATGACTGCGATTGTGTTACTACTGGTGATTTAGTAGATGTTTTTTGCAAAAATTGGGGCGATGAGGCATCATGGAAAAATGTTGCTGAAACAAATGCTCCCCATGAAGCAAATTTCTTGAAGTTAGATTGCTCCAAAATTAAGTCAGCCTTACGATGGAAACCACGTTGGCACATTGCTGATGCCATTGCAAAGACAGTGGAATGGAGTAAGGTCTATTTAGCTCATGGCTGTATTGAAGATATAATGGAGCGTCAAATAAAAGAATATCTTGAGGAGAAATAGGTGTGAAAAAAGCTATAATCACAGGAGCAAATGGATTCATTGGAAGTGCAGTAACCAAAGAGTTGCTTAAAAATGGAATAGAGGTTATTGCATTGGATATGGAGGGATGCAACAGTAACCTTCCACAAGATGATAGAGTTACTTTTGTGTCTTGCGAACTTTCGAATATCAAAGCCCTTCAGGAAACACTTAAGGGTTGTGGTGCAGATATTTTTTATCATTTTGCTTGGGCAGGCAGTGCAGGCTCTGCAAGAGCAGATACAGCATTACAGATGCAGAATGCCCAGTGGACTGTAGATGCTATGCGCACAGCTAAGGTGTTGGATTGCACTCGATTTGTGTGTGCAGGAAGTATTATGGAACATGAAACGATTGCTGCCGCATACACCCAAGGAAACAAACCTGGTTTAGGTTATATTTATGGTGGTGGCAAAGTCATTGCACATATTATGTGTATGTCAGTTGCTGCGGATATTGGTATTGACCTAATTTGGCCGGAAATCACAAATGCATATGGTGTTGGTGAACTTAGTCCAAGAATGGTTAACACAACCATTCGAAAAGTGATTAATGGTGAATCTCCACAATTTACTGCGGGTACACAAAATTATGACTTTGTTTATATTGATGATGTAGCGCGAGCCTTTTATTTAATTGGTAAAAATGGCAAACCATTTCATGAGTATCTAATTGGTAGTGGAACAGCTCGCCCACTTCGTAAATTTTTATTGGAGATGAAAGAATCTATTGCACCAAATCTTGATTTCGTTTTTGGTGATATTCCTTTTACCGGTATTGATCTACCTTTAGAAAAATTTGATTGTTCTGCGACTAAACAAGATACTGGTTTCCAGGCTCAGGTGTCCTTTGGAGAAGGTGTACGAAGAACAAAGAAATGGTTGGAGGAAAATTAGTATGATACAAAAATTTGAATTTAAACCCACTGAAATTACTGGATTAATTGAGATCCAACCTTTTTGTGCCGATGACATACGTGGATATTTTTTAAAGGACTATTCAAAAGAAGTATTTCAACAAAACGGAATTGACTATGACTTAAAAGAGGTCTTTTATACAAATTCTTATCAAGGCGTTATACGTGCGCTTCACTTTCAACGAGAAAAGCAGCAGCCGAAGCTGGTACGTTGTGTATCGGGTAGGATTTTTGACGTGGTAGTTGATATGCGAAAAAACAGCTCGACTTTTAAAAAATGGCTGGGCTTTGAGTTGAGCGGAGAAAATAAACGCGAACTGCTGATTCCAGGTGGATGTGCACATGGTTATTTGGTGTTGGAGAATTCTATCGTTTCTTATAAATGCAGCGAGAAGTTCTATGGAGAATATGACGGGGGCATTATGTGGAATGACAAGGATATTTCTGTAGACTGGCCTGTGGAAAAAGTCGGCGGGGTGGGAAACCTTATCATTGCAGAAAAGGATATGCAACTTCCTTCCTTTGTGCAATTTATGGAGGAGTTTGATGGCCTCTAAGTCACTCCGTGATATTCGGATTGAGGTGCTTCGATTTCTATTTGCTTTCATAGTGGTAATGGTACATACTAACGGCTTGAGACCGGAAACTTCCAATTACCCATTTGTAGGCGGATACCTTGCAGTAGAATTTTTCCTAATCCTTACAGGATATTATACAGCATGCAGCTTGAAAACAACCAATAGCAACATACAACAAGGGAAAATAGGAGAGTATGCAATCTGCTATACTTTTGAAAAATTCAAACCGCTTTTCCCGTAGATTCTTCTCTCTGTTTTTGGTTATTATATGGCTACTGCTATTATAATGAATTTATCAGTAAAAGAATTCATTAAAAGCTTGGGATATGCCATATATGAAATAGTTTTACTGCCTATGAGTGGTTTGCACGCTACATTCTATCTTCTGCCACTTTGGTATCTTTCATGCGTTCTATTGATGCTATCAATTATAATCTACTTAGCATTGCGGTTACCGGATTTATTTACGTTGCTTATACTGGGTGTCCCCATTTATGTATATGGCTATCTCTCAACAACCTATGGTGAAGTAGATATTTGGTACGTGTGGACGGGATTTGGTTATATTGGACTTTGGCGGGTAGCTGCTGGTCTTTACCTGGGATTTTTATGTGAACGGCTTGTACGCTTTGTTCAAGGGAAAGCAATATCCAGTTCTACAAAGTGTTTTATTTCCGCAATTTGCTTCGCCGCTTTTTTTATCTGCACTTTTTACAAAGGCCACTCTAAATTTGACTTTTTATTAATTGCTATTTTAATAACAGCACTTTGTTTTCTAATGGCTGACAGCATCTCGAATTCCAAATATTTTATGAAAAAGGGTATCTGTTTATTTCTTGGAAAATTATCTGTGCCGCTTTATACCTCCCACTGGATCGTTAGATACCTTGTGGCTACACTTATGCCGGCAGCAAGCTACTGGCAACTGATTCCATTTTATTTAATCTCTTCGCTGTTGCTAGCACTGATTCTATATTTTTGCGTAGAGCAAACCAAGAAATATGCGACATGTCATTTTATCCAATAATTACAGAAAGAGAGTGGCTAAAATATGAATCAGTCAGAAATCATTATTGTTGGCTGCGGCCTTTCTGGCGCGGTTATCGCAAGACACCTAGCAGAGCGGGGCAAAAAGGTAGTTATCTGGGAGCGGCGTGACCATATAGGCGGAAATATGTTTGACTATATGGATGATCATGGTGTGCTGGTGCAAAAATATGGACCGCATACGTTTCATACCAAAGAAAAACGGCTGTATGACTATATGTGCCATTTTGGTGAATGGGATGAATACAAACTTACCTGTGGGGCTTATATCGATGGTAAATTTACCCCAACACCTTTTAATTACCAAACCATTGACGATTTCTACACATCAGCACAGGCAGCAGATCTAAAAAAACGTATTGAAGCTGAGTTTGGAGATCGACGGACTGCTACCGTTGTAGAAGTACTGAAAAGCCATGATCCCATGGTGCGTGGTTATGCACAGATGTTATTTGATAAGGACTATAGTCTGTACACAGCTAAGCAATGGGGCGTATCCCCATCCGAAATTGATGTCAGCGTATTGAATCGCGTTCCCTTGCGCTTCTCTTATGCCGATGGTTATTTTGACGATCCCTACCAGGTTATGCCAAGGATAAGCTTCACAAGTTTTTTTGAAACCTTGCTTGCGCATAAAAATATTACAGTAGAACTAGGTGTTGAAGCCCTACATCATATAAAAATATCAAACAATCTTTCCACCTTGCTCGTTGACGGTACACCTACCACCGTGCCTGTAGTCTATACTGGCGCATTGGATGAGCTGTTTGGATGTGTAAAGGGACAACTTCCCTATCGATCCCTACGATTTGAATGGAAGCATGAAGATATTGACAGCCTACAGCCTCAGCCTGTTGTAGCATATCCACAAGCGGAAGGCTTTACACGCATTACTGAGTATAATAAGCTACCTGTCCAGCACACACACGGCAGCAGCTATGCTGTGGAGTATCCTGTGGTCTATGATCCTCAGCAAGGAGCTGAACCATACTACCCTGTGCTAACCGAAAAGAGCCAAAATCAACATGCCGAGTATGTAACATTGGCGAAGCAGGTAAAACATCTATACTGTTGTGGGCGTTTGGCAGATTTTAAATACTATAATATGGACCAGGCTCTTAAACGAGCATTAGAAATATGCGATCAGCTGGGATAAATGATTGTAATTGGACAGGCTATTAATTACAAAAACACCTTGATTTCCGACCGTATAGGAATCAAGGTGTTTTTGTAATAGCAACGTTAGGCTTGTATAGCTTTTTCTAATGCAAAGATTACTTGAGGGACGACCTTTTCCTTATCATATTCTTTAGCTATCTCTTTATTAAGATCACCCATTTGCTTACGCAGCTTAAAATCGTTACATAGCAACTGAGCAAAATTACAGAAAGAATTTACGTCTCCATAGGGATATACAAAACCGTTTTTACCATGCTGTATTAAATCATTGTGTCCTTTAATTTGGCTGGCAATAACGGGCAACCCTGCAGCCATATACTCCATAATGTTAAAAGGAAGACCTTCTATACGACTGCTAGAAACACCAATATCTGCTAATGCTAAATAATCTTGAACATTGCCAACAGCGCCAACAAAAGTGATGCGATTTGCTACTCGCTCTTTCTCAGCAAGATGCCGACAATATTGGATGGTAGCACCATCCCCAATGAAATGCAATTTAACATTGATGGGTAGTTTTACCATTGCTTTAATGAGAAATTCCTGATTTTTACGGTGTGAGAATTCGGCCACATATACCATGGTAATTTCTTGTGACTCAGGACGATGTGAAACATGTGCAAATCTTTGATAGTCAATGCCCATCCCTGGAATTTGCAGAACGTGAGGGGCTAACCGATACTGCAAAACCAGATCATAATCAGTTTGATTCATTGTTAGGATTGTATCGGTTACATGAGCGGTCATTCTCTCTGCACTGATAAATAATAGTCGTTTTATAAAAGGCGTTTGCTCATCAAACAAGTAACCATGTACAGTATATATAACTTTGATGTCATTTTTGCCTGCAAACATCAAGGCAATTCTAACCCAAAAGGCCGCTAGAGCTGTATGCATATTTAAAATATCAAATTTTTCTTTTTTAAGCAACTTTAATACTTTAAACATATTTTCTATATTTTTAATAGAAAATATATGCTTTTCAAAAGGCACAAAAACAGTATCGAATTCTTCTAGTTTAGGAATAAGGTTACCTCCACCCAACAAGGTAACGTGATACCCTTGTTGCTTAAAATATGATAAATATGGTAGATGGAAATTAGAAATATGTCCAAAAGTAGAAGCACAATAAAGAATTTTTTTCATAATACACTCCAATAGAACAAAAATAGAAGTATAATGTTATTATATACATTATTTTGAGATAATACAATTATAAATGACATCCTACATCTTTCATACAAACCAATAAAAATCATTTATTATGATAGCAAAGAATTTAAGATGATTCATTCCTGTCTTATACTCAAAAAAGGTGTATAGTACCTAAGGTATTTCGAATGATATACTTCGTCAAAAAAGGTTGCGTATACACTGTACTAGGGAGCGAACGACAAAGTGAGGAGCTTGTCCTTTATTTGCTTAAGGAGTTTGAGGAAGACCCCGTCAAGATTTGGGAGTCGAATATCTTTGGAAAGAGCCTGCATGAGCTGGTGAACGAGGGGCTGCACAATAAGCTGTACCGTATGCCCAGCGACGCCCGCATGAAGATGCAGGAGACCACAGAGCGGATTATCAATGAGGGTTGTAGTGGGTTAATTTGTATCATACTATAATAGTTTAATTTAAAATGCCCCACCTACGAAGAAATCGTAGGTGGGGCATTTTTGTATATCTGATAGGAAAGATGATAAGCAAGGTCGATGATGATAAGGTAGCATAAGGTAGTGTCAAGAATTTTTCGCACTTTGGTTTACAGTCTCTGGTTTGAATGAGATTAGCCAGCAATGGAGGCGTCCTCAATGGTGACCTCCAGATGCTTCATGTTCATGTACATCTTGTTGCCCCACTGGGTACCAGCTACATGGCGCAGGCGTGCGCAGACTAGCATCAAGGCAGAGTTGCCGTCTGGAAAGCTGCCCACCACACGGGTGCAGCGGCGAATCTCCCGGTTCAGCCTTTCAATCACATTGTTGGTGCGGATGCGAGTCCAATGCTCGCTGGGAAAATCGCAGTAGGTAAGCGTCTCCTCAATGCCATCCTCTACCCTCTTGGCAGCCTCCTTGAGTTTCATGGCATGCAGTTCCTCTACCACGGCTTTAGCTTTCTCCCGGGCGGCTTTCTTACTCTCCTGCGCATGGATCGCCTTGAGCATTTTGGCCACCATTTTCACTTTGGAACGAGGTGTAACTGAGAAGACATTGCGGTAAAAGTGGACGGTGCAGCGCTGGTATTTAGCCTCGGGAAACACCTCTCCTACAGCCTCCAACATACCAAGGCACTTGTCGCCAACTACCAGCTTGACCCCATTCCGGCCACGACTGCGGAGCCACTGGAAAAAGCTGACCCAACTTGCCTTGTCCTCTTTCATGCCCTCTGCGGCGCCTAAAACCTCACAGTATCCGTCCTCATTGACGGCAATTGCTACCAGAATGGCTACATTTTCAAACTCTCCGCCCCAGTTGCGGCGCAGATAGATCCCGTCCACATAGACATACGGATAACGACCACCTTGCAGCGGACGGTTGCGCCAGTCTTCAATGTGGACATACGCCTTTTTGTTCAGTTCACTAATGGTGGATGGAGAGACCTTGCTGCCCCACAGGGCCTCGGTAATATCATCTACACGCCGGACGGAGACACCTGCTAAGTACATCTCAATCAGAGCTTCCTCCACGCTGCTTTCCCGGCGGCGATACCGCTCGATGATGGCAGTTTCAAAAGAGATACCCTTGAGCTTGGGAACCTTTAGGGTGACATCCCCGGAAGTGGTGGTGAGGTTGCGGCTATAGTGGCCGCTGCGGTAGCCCTGGCGCTGTTCACTACGCTCGTATCGGGCGGCCTGCGTCAGCTTCTCCGCCTCGTCCTCCAGCAGCTCGTTGAGGGTTTCCTCTACGCTACCTCGCACCAACTCTTTGAACTGACCCTTGATTACTTCCTCGTTTAGCTGTACAATTTTCTCGGACATAGTTTGCTGTCTCCTTTCAGAATGGTGTGTCGCAACTTCATTCTACCAGAGTTCTGCAAACCATGTCTCTTTTCTTTTTGCGAAATTTATTCTACCTTATCCTTTGTAAGGCTTTCATTAATTTAGCAGGATAGGGGGCTGTAGTGTATAAAATATAGCAGGAGGTGACTTTCCTATGAGTACGGTAATATACTCAATCACTAACATGGATACAGGAGGCTGACTATGCTTAAAAAGCTTGACGTAGAGCCGACCCGTCCCCTTTTCTAAACCAAAATCTGAGCAGAGCGGAACTGTCAGTACTTCTAACAAAAATCTGGTAGAGGCGGTAAAAGCACTTATGCCACCAGGCTACAACCCCGATAAGCGCTATAAGGTTACAGGGCATTTTGACTCGCATACCAGAACGATGTATTTTGATATGGATACAGCAGTGGAAGATTTCTTTCGCCAAGTTAAGACGAAGTAGCTAGGATAAGGTCTTATCTTTGTAGTAAATTATAATGTAAAACTGTAGTAGCGTTACATTGTGATGACCTGCCTACTGATCAGTAGGCAGGTCATTTCAGCCCAAATTAGTTATAAAGTTTGGTAAAGTTCTTTCATACGATATCAATGGTGCTGCTATCTATGAGGAGCATCCAACCTTACTAATGCATGAAAATATATTTTACGCATCAGTATTTTTTATGGAGGTAGGGCTCTCTTTGCACCAACGAATATACGTGCATCGTTCTCCTCATCAAGGTACCAATTAAGATAATTCCCGACAAGCTCGCTTGGTCATTTTTTGATATACTGTAACCTACCTGATATAAAATCTTTATTGGTAGCCACAAGAGCAAAAAAGTTATTCTTCCCACTTTTGATATTGTTCCATCCAATCGACTGTGTCAGCAGCAAAACGCCCAAGCATACCCAAGTCCCAAAGTAGCTGAAGCACGGTATATCTATCCCTGACTTCCTTTGCCATTATAATAGCATCTATGGTATTTTTGATGGAAACATCAATTTGGGCAGGCACTGCGGGTGCACCTAAATGATAAAGCATCTCTATCATTTTCTCTGGGGTGGGTACCAGTTCATGAATAGATGCCGTTATTTCATTCCAATATTGTTCAATTATCACTTGACGCTTAAGGCATAGCGCTACATCATTTTTCTTACAACGTTTTTCTAAAGCAATTACTTCTGGGGCGGCAAAGGAAAATGCAGCTGTGACGTCATTTTCCCATTGTTCAACATCAAATTTTTGGGCCTTGTATTGCGCTTCTTTAAAGTCGGGTGTTTCATTTGCCAGGTTGTGATAGAGATAAGAAGCAATCACGGTACCAATGCCTACCTTAATTCCATGTGGAATTGCTTTTCTTCCCTGAAACAGAAACTGCATTTCCCAGAAATGAGAGATATGATGCTCACTGCCAGATGCAGGCCGTGAATTCCCGCTAAAGCTCATGGCAATTCCAGTCAGTACCAATGCTTCCATCACAGAAGCAACTGCACTTGGCTCTCTATTTAACACCCCTTGGCTGTTCTTTTCTACTTCATTAATAGAGTGGCGTACCATTCTGACAATGGTGCTACAGTAGTATTCATTGTTAACGATATGAGCCAGTTGCCAATCCATCAAGCAGCTATATTTGCCCAAAATATCACTGATACCTGCTATAATTAACTCCATAGGGGCAGCAGCCAAGATATTGACGTCCCCTATGATTGCCAGAGGCATGTGAGCATCGTAGGTGGTCTTGAGCCTGTTGGTGACCAAGGCTGCGCCTGCAGAAGCAAATCCATCCATAGAAGGCGCAGTTGCCACAATAATATATGGTAGCCGTAAGCGATAGCTTAAATATTTGCTGAGATCATTGATGGTTCCGCTGCCCACGGCAATAATTAGGTCGGTGTCGGCAGGGCAGGCCATCAGCAGTTCTCCCAAGGTATACTCGTCCGGAACAACCTCATCTCGGTCTATTTTGTGCAGCGCCACATGGGCTTTCTCTGTTAAGATTGACTGAACTTTTTTTGCAGCAGCCAACTCGGTGTTCCTGTCGCAAATAATAAAAGGCTTTGAACAATGATTTTGCTGCATGATTTCCAACAGCTCGCTGATCGCATCGGGATAAATTGCAACATTTTTCAGCGTGGTCTTATGAATTCGTCCACAGTCACAGTCAAATTCTTTGTTTATGTAGTCGTTGACACCAAATACTTCAGGCTCTATTACCATATCCATAATCCTTCTTCCTCCTCTTGCTTAACAAATAACAGCATTGCCTCCCGCATGTCGTCAATCCGATAGGTTGCATCGGAGAGATTTTGCGGGTTGTTTCCGTGATTAGAATAACCAATGCAGAGTAGCCCGGCTGCTTTGGCTGCCTGACAGCCTGCTTTAGAATCTTCTAACGCAAGTGCAAATTCGCTTTGTATTTTTGAAACTTTTAGTGCGGCTAAATAGATATCCGGCGCAGGTTTCAGATGAACAATATCATTGCCTGTTACCATAAAATCAAAGTATTCCGAAATGTTCAAATAATCAAGTATGGCTTGAATAAAGTGTTTTTCTGAACCTGAGGATACACCCAGAGTTATACCATGCTCCTTTAAAAACTGCAATAACATTGTTAGCCCTGCTGATTCAAGCTGGCTTGCCTTGTGCAGCTCATCAAGAACAATGGCAAATTGCTGCTTTACCAGCTCCTCAACATCTCCCGTTTGCCCCATCATAACCAACATATCTGTCCAGAAAAGCCGGTTAGACCGCCCTGTGTATTTGCTAAGGGGAATTTCCTGTGTCACCCCCAACTCTTTGCATATTTTTGATTTGGCAACTTCGTGAGCCCACTCACTGTCAATAATTGTTCCATCCAAATCAAATACAACCAATTGAATACGTTTCACTGATACATCTTCACCTCAATCATGTTGTACTGGTTAGCAATTGCTCTGTATTGTTTGGCTGCCCACTGACTTTAAAAATACATCAGCAGTTCCTGAATTTCTATGCCAATAAGCCATGACAACGTTATCCCTATAAGTATTTTCTATTATGAATTATTTAGTTTTCTTTTTGATAAATAATTTTAGAAAAATATTTATTGGGGATAACCTTCCTAACTGCCAGTTTCTAATTTATACTATCACTTTTATAGCGTCAAGGCGTTTTTAAAGGCTTTATAATAGGTTTTGGTAAAAATGATTGTAAAATCTATAGATTAAGTGTACAATAATCATATTGGAAACATTTTATATTCTTTTTTGAACTATTTATTCAAATAAATATGGTACGGAGTAATTGTTTATGACAAAAGATAAGCGGAATGAACAAATAATAGAATATTTAAAAGCAAATGGTGCAGCTAGTGTAAAAGAACTTTCCACTTTGACTAATGTTTCACTGATAACATTGCGCAACGATTTGGATTATTTGGCCAAACAAAATAAAATATTACGTTCCCATGGTGGTGCAGTTTTAAAGGGTTTATCATCAGCAACTACTACCTTGATGAATTGTGATTTAAATGTACTTTCCAACATTCCCAATCGAGCAATAAAGGAATCTATTGTGGCAGAAGCCGTAAAGCTAATAGATCCCAATGATTCAATCTTTATCGGTGGCGGCACAACCTTTTACCTTATGTCTAAGCTGTTAAAAACTTTTAAGGATTTAAAAGTGGTTACAACAAACCTAAGTGTTGTAACTGAGTTGGTTGGGTATGTTGATAACATATATTTTATCGGCGGAGAGCTTGTGGAATTAAACGGCGTTTATTACACAGGGGGGCCTAAGCTGCCGTTAGAGCTGGAAAAGGTTTTTGTCAACAAAGCTTTTATTGGAGTAAGCGGAATAGACCTTACTATTGGACTTACGATCTATGACCTTTCGCAGCTGAATATGTATCAGTGTGTTCCTAATATTGCGCGTCAGGTAATATTAGTTAGCGACTACACTAAATTCGGCTTTCAGAGTGCACACAAGATTGGCCCTGTAAAAGATCTGGTAGATATCATTGTTACCAATCATCAAGTCGATGAGCGGTATCCTCGACTGCTTAAGGAAATGGGCATCCAATTGATTGTTGATTAAATTTAGGAGAAGATTGTTATGCTTCCTATTGAGAGATTGTCTGTAATTACTGATATTGTGCAGCAAAGGCACTCCATACAAATATCCGAATTGGAAGAGATATTGGGCGTATCACATTCAACGGTTTACAGAGATATTTTAAAGCTGAAAAAACAAGGGATATTAACAATAAATTCTGGTGTCGTTAGTGCAATCCAGATTTCACTTGTCTCCTCTCGTCAAGAGATAAACTACTCTGCACACATGCTTCTGCAAATGGAACGAATTGCTTCGTTGGCATCAACACTCATTGATGATGTTGACAGCATCTTCATTGGAGAAGGTCTTATTTGCTACTGTCTTGCTCAAAAAATTGCTGAAACTCATAGGCTACACAGCCTAACCGTAGTAACTAATAATTTTAATGTGGCAAAGGTACTATCTTCTGTAACAAAGCACCTATATCTAATTGGTGGGGCGGTGCTTCAAAATTCTGAAAACATTTATACTGGAGGCCCTAAATTTGAAAGTAACTTAAATACCATTTTTGTCAATAAAGCCTTTACCAGCGTAGATGGTGTTGATTTTAAAGCAGGCTATACCATGCAGGATTTGTCACAGTTAAATATCCTTTCTCAACTGCCTTCCTTTTGTTCCTGCTCTATCTTTTTAGCCACGTCAAATAAATTTGGACAGCGCGCCATACATCAATTGGCACCATTGGATTTTGCCCATGTAATTATTACAGATGATAACTTAAGCAAATCTAACGAATATGTTTTTTCTAAAATAGCCAAACCAAAGCTGATGATTGCAACTAAGTGAGCTTTATATATGGTATCATCTAAAATAGATACTACTGCCACTAAGTTAATGGGTAAAGCGTTATAAAAGGTGGTTAGTAGAAAACTTTTTTCATGGTCTCAATTTATTTTTTATTATATGTTTTTACTGCCTTTTACACAGCTTAACAGGTGTCTGCATTGCTATAAGAAAACTATACAAGGGCACTATCTGATACAATATAGAAGAAATACGAAGTTTGGCACAGAATCCAACGCAACGAATACTTCTGGTACAGGGACACGCAGGAGGGACAGCTTTGAAGAAAACAAAAGTAACAATCAAGGATATTGCAAAGGCTGCAGGAGTTTCGGCTGCAACGGTATCTATGGTGCTTAACGGAAGCAACAAATTTCCGGAGCAGACTTGCAGAAAAGTAATTGATGCCTGCAATGAGCTGGGTTATGTGCGGGGGAAGCTGCGGCAGGCAGAGAGCATGGAGGATAAAGTGTTGGTGGTGGTAGTACCAACGCTTTCTAATTTGTATTTTGTGAAAGCGGTAGGCGCCATGCAGCGTCGGGCCAAGGATCTGGGATACTCGCTGCTGGTG
>JAEYXR010000054.1 GCA_023431215.1 Bacillota bacterium | reverse complement strand
TTACGGTAATTTTATCCATATTTTGGGTTTTTTATTGTCTCTTTATACAAAACACCAAAATTTTCTATGTCAATCTTTATAACTTAACCTGAAAAATTATAAAAATAAAAAGTGCTTTTTCTCCTTTATCTGCATGATCCCCTTCATTTTAAAACAAATTATTAGGTTTTAGCCAAAATTACCACACTATTCTCTTTCATTTAGACAATATTCCGTCATTTTAAAGAAATCCACTCTCTTTACACCCTGTTTTTAATGCCTCAAATAACTATTGACCAAGTAAAAACAAAGCATCAACTCAGTAAAAATACAGCACTGCGCTTGTGTAAGTACAGAAATAATATGTCACAAAAGAGAAAGATACCAAATAAAAAATACTCCTTTTATATTGTGACTTTTTGCTGCCTTGATATCAACAAACAGGCAAGATGGTTTTTATAAAATACTCACATTTTAGATGCTCTGTTTTTGCACAAAAAAAGAGCACCCACCAAAGTGGGTGCTCTTGAATAAGACAACCGTAATTATCTCTTGGAGAACTGGGGTGCGCGACGTGCGGCTTTCAGACCGTACTTCTTGCGCTCCTTCATTCTGGGGTCACGAGTCAGCAGACCGGCCTTTTTGAGGATAGGTCTCATCTCGTCGCCATGCTGCAGAAGAGCACGGGCGATACCGTGACGGATGGCGCCGGCCTGGCCGGAAACGCCGCCGCCAGCAGCGGTGCAGACAATGTCAAAACGACCCAGGGTGTTGGTGAGAGCCATGGGCTGACGAACGATGAGCTTCAGGGTCTCAAGACCAAAGTAATCATCGATATCACGACCATTGATGGTGATTTTGCCGGTACCGGCATAAAGGCGAACGCGGGCAACAGAATGCTTTCTGCGGCCGGTGCCGTAGTAATAAGGTTTGCTTTCGTACATGTTGCTTCCTCCTTCCGATTACAGGGTCCAAGCTTCAGGCTTCTGAGCCTCGTGATTGTGGTTTGCACCAACAAATACACGGCAGCGGGTCAGAGCCTTGCGGCCGATGGTGGTATCGGGAAGCATTCCCTTAACAGCCAGCATCATAGCCTTCTCGGGGTTTTTTTCCATCAGGGTTTTGTACTGAACCTCTTTGAGGCCGCCTACCCAACCGGAATGGTGACGGTAGTACTTCTGCTCCAGCTTGTTGCCGGTGAGTACTGCCTGAGCAGCGTTAACGATAATAACATGGTCTCCGCAATCCACATGGGGAGTGAAGGTGACCTTATGCTTGCCGCGCAGCAGGTTGGCAGCGGCAGCAGCGGTGCGGCCCATGGGTTTGCCGGCAGCATCCAGAATATACCACTTACGCACAACTGTCTGGGGATTTGCCATAGTAGTAGACATAATGTTTCCTCCTGAACTTATTTATATCCGTTCTTTTTGGTTTCGATTTCCTCTAAAAGCCCATGAACAGTGCTTTTAGGGACGAAGTCACGATTCTTATTATAGTGCAGGTACAGGGTGATGTCAAGCACTTTTTTCAATTTTTTAATTTACAAATCACAAACTTCGCTTTTCTCTTATTTTCTCCCTTATACTCGCGTTTACTCTTTCGCCATTTTTAAAATGATTCCTAATAAAACAAGCGATTCTAACAAAAGAACCGCTTGTTTTTATGCGTTTACCCTAATATTCTATAGTCTTAGTGCTAAAGACATCCCCAGCTTGGTATCCTCTTTTATTGGTTTTGCAAAAATTTATGGTTTGTTGTTTTTGCCCCAAAAGCCATGACTATGTAACCGGCAGCACACAGGCATGCACCCGCCCAAAGGGATAATGAAATATTGACATTGGCCAGAGCGCCAAATATAACGTTGGTAAAGACTCCGATGGAGTTGATTACCACAGAAAATGTACTAAGCACAGTGGCTCTGTTTTGAGACAACACCTGCCTGTTTTGCAAATTGGTTTGCAGTGGCTGAAACAAACTGAAGGCAATTCTTAACAGAAGGATTCCGATGATAGAAACAACTGCAGAAGACGTTGCTGCTACTGCAGCACAAGCAGCAAACGCTGTACCATAACATAGCTTAACAAGCCGTAATTCTCCTAATTTAACTGTGATTTTTGACGATAAGGAGGAACATAACCCCGCAACGGTAACGGCACTATAGGTAAATCCTATCATTGCCTCTGTCATGTTGCATTTTACAAATTGAAGCTGGTTTAAAAAAACCGTTATGGTTTGATGTGTTTCGTTAAGCAGCGCAACACCCACTAAAAACAGCAGCAACTTTTTATTTTGTGCGGTATCACACAGAATTTTGAAAAACTCCCTTTGGTCATATTTTTTCTTATATTCTTTGGTGCTTCTTACCTCCACAAGGAACATGGACAAAAGGGCAGCTATTCCATAGGATACTACTGTCAACAAAGCAGCCAGCCTGTAATTTGTCTGAATCAACAGCGAAAAGAGCAAAGATGCGGCCAAAAGACCACTTGTTTCCAAACTGGTGTAAACGCCAAACACATGCTGGGTGTTTTCTTTTTTACAAGAAAGATACAAGATGCTTGTATCCACCCCGGAAAGCCCAGATACAACCACACTTAGTAAGATTCGTTCACACAAAAATCCTAAAAAACCCGTGGCCCGCCAAAAAATGATTTTAGAAATAAAAAATAGAAAACAGCATATCATTATGGTGCGCTGATAGCCTATTTTATCTGCTGCAATACCCCAGGGTAGTTCCAGCAGAAGGCATACTGCAAGAGAGATACTTTCCATGACCGTAATTTGAAAAACAGATACCCCTTGTGCTTGCCGATAAAGCGTTGCAACAGGGCCGTAAAAAACCATGCCATGCAAAAATGCAATTGCATACATCAGATAGATATTCTTTTTTATCATAAAACCGCCTCATCATTGAAGTAATACCACACAATTGACAGCTGACACAAACAGCCTAGCATTGGTAAATATTCTTCTTTATTGCATAACAAAACTCACCACCCTCAGGTGATGATGCTGATCAGTTACAAAACAATTAAATGGGACGGTTCATGGCTTCATACCTCTTTCAGGCGGCAGGAGATTATAATATTTGTTCTCTGCTCTCCCTCTGCCCAAATCATTGAACATCTACCTACCCATGGCATATGGGCAATTTTTAAAACAATCATAGTTTACGGCTACCACCCGCTGACATGCCCGCGCTTAAGCGCTCCCAGCATACGTTTTTTAATGCCGTGGTTTTGCCGCTCCAGCTCATGCAAAAATTCCTTTGTGGTCTGCCGGTTGGTGGCCTTGTCAGCAGGGCATTTGCTTTTTACAATGGGCAACGCACAATTTTTGCAGCCTTTGCCACATCCCTTTCGGCGGCATATATCATAGGGCGGATAACCTATTTTTTCGGCTGAGATAGGCCACCGGAGAAAAACAACCGATTCTGCCCTCGTGGAACAAATTCATAATAAAAGTTTCTACTGCATCATCAGCATGATGCCCCAGCGCAATCTTATTGCAGCCCCAATCATTGTCAATATCATGCAGGGCGCCCCGGCGCATACGGGCACACAGGCTACAGGGGTTTTCCTCTTTGCGCAGGTCAAAGACAATGTGCCCAATCTTCGTTTTTTTGACCTTATACAAAACGCCCAGGGCGGCAATATTCCTCAATGGCACTGTAATCCTGCTCTACTCCTTCAAATCTGGGGTTCAGCGTCACAGCCTTGATTGTATAATCTATCCCCAAAAATAGGCGCATACGGGCAAGACCTGTTAGCAGCACCATGGAGTCTTTTCCTCCGGAGACCCCCACCAGTACGCATTCCCATCCTCAAGCATGTGGTAATCCGTAATGGATTTGTGCATAAAGCCAAGTATTTTTTGCATGATATTGCCCTCAATCCTCTTGTGTATGACCCTGTTCCTTTGGCGGCAGTACAAATTCTTTTACCATGGGCACCACCGAAACAGCCACGCTTGCATCCAGCTCTACCCCTTCCGGGCCGTAGTCACGGCTGAACACCTTGCCTGTGGCGGCAATGCGCGTCTCCAAATCGCCCTGACTATAGGGCAGTAAAAGATGCATCCGCAAATGTGTGGTGGGCAATGCCTTTTGAATAGCAAGCAGCAGGTCTTCCAACCCAAGCCCCTGGCGTGCGGAGGTCTTTACCACCCGTTCCCCCAGCAGGTCAACATTTCCCTCTACCAAATCACACTTGTTCAGCACAGTAATCATGGGCGTATCCTCTACACCCAGACTATTTAAAAGCTCCCGGGTTACCTCCAGCTGCTCCTGCATTTCGGGGCTGGTAATGTCGCAGACGTTTAAAATAAGGTCTGCATTCACGGCTTCTTCAAGAGTAGACTTAAAGGCTTCTACCAAATGATGGGGCAGCCTGCGTACCAAACCTACGGTATCAATGAGCATCACCCGCCTGCCGTCAGGCAGGATAAGGGCACGGGCTGTTGGGTCCAGTGTGGCAAACAGCTTGTCTTCCGCCAGCACACCGGCCTGTGTCAAGGTATTGAGCAACGTGGATTTTCCCACATTGGTATAACCCACAATGGCCACCGTGGTAACGTTATCCTTTTTACGCCGCTGACGGCGCAGCTCTCTGCGGGTAGTAAGCTCTTTCAGGTCCTCCTCCAGTGCGGTGATACGCCTGCGGATGTGACGACGGTCTGTTTCTATTTTGGTTTCGCCTGCGCCGCGGCGTGCACCACCGCCGCCACCGCCGCCGCCGCCCTGACGGGACAGCTGAACGCCACGCCCTGCCAGACGGGGCAGCTGGTACCGAAGCTGGGCAAGCTCTACCTGCAGCTTACCCTCGCTGGAAACAGCCCTCCGGGCAAAGATACTGAGAATGAGCATGGTGCGGTCAATTACCGGGCAGTCGCACATTTCCTCCAAATTGCGTATCTGAGCTGGGGAAAGCTCATGGTCGAAAATGACCATGTCCGCCTCGCTGTTTTTTACAAATTGGGCCAGCTCCTCTACTCTGCCGCTGCCCAGTGCAGTGGCAGTATCCAGCTCTCCGCGCTTTTGGGTAATAACTCCAAAGGTATCAATATCGGCAGCGGCAGCAAGCTCTCTCAGCTCCGCAATCGAAATATCTATGTCATAAGCACCGGTATCCACTGCCGCCAAAACTGCAAGCTCACGTTTTTCCTGTGTATCATTCATGGGCAAAATCCTCTTTTTGTTTTACAAATTGTATATTATTCTTTATATTATACCAATATTCCGGGTTTTTCTTTGGTTTATCTGCCGTTGCTTTCCAAAATATCTTTATTTTTTTTGTTTGCACCAAATGCCTTGTGCAGAAAAAATTCAAGAAGCAGTGCCATCAGCACACCCTTGATGATGCTGGTGATGGTCATGGTCCACCACACACCGTTAAGCCCAAGCACCGTTTTAGAAAGTACCATGGCCATGGGAATTCTGGCGGCTGTAAACAGTATGCTCACCAAGGAGGGCGGCAGTGTTTTTCCAAACCCTCCAAAGGCACCGGCTGCCACAATCTCCACGCACATAAACAGCTGAGAATAACCCAATATGACCAGATAATGTACCCCCAGGGGAATAATTGCTGTCTCGGGGATGAAAAGACTGAAAATAGGCTTTGCCAAAAATACCAAAAGTAGGGTGGTAACAACACCCCAACCGGAGATGACCGCCAAAGCGGCACGATAGCCTTTTTTGGCTCTTTCGTAGTTTTTGGCACCATAGTTTTGTGCAATAAAGGAGTTTACTGCAGCAGCAAAGCCGTCGGCTGTCATCCAGCTTAAAGATTCTATTTGAGAGCCCACACGGTTAACGGCAATGGCCGCATCCCCCCAGCCTGCCACAATGCGGGAAATAAGAATGCTGATGATGGTAAAAAACGCTCCCTGCAGCGCTGTGGGCAGACCGATGACACAAATATCCTTCATGTGCTTTTTGCTGGGCGGTGCAAACACACGAACCAGTGCCAGCAGGTGGTCGTCGCTACGGGCATAGCGGATAAACAGCAGCATGACCAATGCCTGAGCCAAAACGGTAGCAATGGCAGCACCGGCAACCCCCATGGCAGGAACAGGCCCAAACCCAAAAATAAACAGCGGGTCAAAAACAATATTAAATACAAGCCCTGCCGTGGTAATTTGAAAGGGTGTACGGCTGTTGCCTGTGGCAGTAATAAGCCCGGTAAAAATTTGGTTGAGGGTGGTAAACACCACCAGCCCGCCAGTGATATAAAGATAAACCTTGGGCTCCTGGGTGACTGCCTCGCTCAAACCAAAAAAGCCTACCAATGGCCCTGCGGTCATCAGCATTAGCAGTCCATACCCCACACCAAACAATGTGCCCATTTGTAAGGCGTTTTGTGCATACAGCGTGGCATTTGTACGGTCACCTGCGCCCAGGCAGTGACCGGCTTTTACCTGTCCGCCCATTCTGGCCAGAGTAGCCAGCGACTGGGACAGCCACACAAACATGCCCCCTGCGCCCACCGCGGCAACAGCTCCGCTGCCTACCCGTCCAATCCATGCCATATCGGTAAGGTTATATGCCATTTGAATCAAAGAGGTGAGCATAATGGGAAGCGCCAGGTTGGTAAGGGAAGAAAAAATATTTCCCTCTAATAAGTCAATGCGTTTACTCATGTCATTTTCGCTTTCCTGTTAAAATTGCGGCGAGCATTTTTAAGCTTAACTTAGCTTTCACTCTTACTGAAAAAGCTGTTTTTTCAGCCCCTTGAGCATGGTTATAAAAATGCCGCCTCACTTTATTTTGTGTTGTAAGATAGATATCATAGCAATGATAACCAATAAAAAACAAGAAAGCAAGGGACAACACACAAAACTTTATTCTGCATTGATGCCATAAGAAAGAAAAAACAAACAAGAGTTCCCCGGGTAAAAGGCTGAAACAGCCTTTCATCCGGGGAACTTTCTGCTGTATTTAGTGGTAGATATTGACCTTTACTACGTTTTCGATGCCGGAAATTTTTGCAACAACCGCATCTGTGACGGCACCGCTGACATCCACCATGGTATATGCCATCTCTTTTTTGGATTTATTGGTCATGTTTTCAATATTCAGTCCTGCGTCAGACAAGGCATTGGTAATACCGGAAATCATGGCGGGAACATTTTTATGGAGTACTGTAATGCGAACGCCTGCCCCCCTGGGCATACTGACATCGGGGAAGTTGACGGAATTTTTGATGTTTCCGTTTTCCAGGTAATCCATCAGCTGGTGAACGGCCATACAGGCACAGTTGTCCTCAGATTCGGGGGTGGATGCACCCAGATGAGGAATTGCCAGCACACCGGGTTTGTTTAAAAGCTCCGCACTGGGAAAATCGGTTACATAGCAGCGTACCTGACGTTCCTCCAGGGCGGCCAGCAAATCCTCGTTGTTGACCAGCTCTCCCCGGGAGAAGTTAAGGATGCGTACGCCGTGCTTCATCATTGCCAGGGACTCGCTGCAAATCATGTGCTTTGTGTCGGGAGTAAGGGGCACATGAACCGTAATAAAGTCGCAGTTCTCATAGACTTCCTTGGCTGTGGTGGCATGGTGTATGCTGCGGGAAATATTCCAGGCTGCATCTACCGACAGGTAGGGGTCGTAGCCATAAACCTCCATACCCAAATGGAGGGCTGCGTTGGCTACCATTACGCCAATGGCTCCAAGGCCGATGACACCCAGCTTTTTACCCATTACCTCGGGGCCTACAAAGTCGCCCTTGCCCTTTTCCACCAGCTTGGGTACTTCTTCCCCCTGATCTGCCAGTGTTTGTGCCCAGCACATAGCCGGGTATACCCTGCGCGCAGAAAGGAGAATGCCCAAAATTGCCAGCTCCTTGACGGCATTGGCATTGGCTCCGGGGGTGATAAAAACCACAATTCCCTGCTGAGAGCAGCGATCGATGGGGATATTGTTGGTGCCTGCGCCTGCCCGGGCAATGGCTTTCAGGCTTTTGGGCAGCTCCATTTCATGCATAGACGCAGAGCGCACCAAAATACCATCGGGAGCTTTTACATCGCTGGCGCAAATAAACTTACATTTATCCAGAACATCCATCCCCACAGGGCTGATTTTATTTAAAGTTTGAATGCTGTACATATGGTTTCGTCTCCTTCTGTCTTAGAGCCTTTGTCCGGCTCTGCAAATAGGCAGCCAAGGGACTTTAAAGTTGGGGCAAGCCCCAAGGCTGCACCAATAAATCAGCTGTTCTTCTTTTCAAATTCCTGCATAAAAGCAACCAGTTTTTCTACACCTTCTACCGGCATGGCGTTATAGATAGAAGCACGCATGCCACCCACAGAGCGGTGACCCTTCAGGTTGATGAATCCGGCGGCAGAGGCCTCCTTAATAAACTTCTTTTCCAGCTCTTCATTGCCAATCACAAAGGGTACGTTCATCAAAGAGCGGCTGGCAGGCTCTACGGTTGCACGAAAGAAGCTGGAGCTGTCCAGATAATCATACAGAATTTTTGCTTTTTTCTTGTTGGTCTCATACATGGCCTCCAAACCGCCGTTTGCCTTAAGCCATTCCAGCACCAAACCGCACACATAAATGGTGTAGGTGGGTGGTGTGTTGAACATAGAACCTTCATCGGAATGGGTTTTGTAGTCCAGCATGGTGGGAATACCCTCTTTTGCATGACCGATAAGATCCTCACGGATAATGACCACCGTGACCCCCGCAGGGCCAAAGTTCTTTTGGGCACCTGCAAACAGAATGCCAAATTTAGACACGTCCATGGGCCTGCTGAGGAAGCAGGAGGAGACATCCGCCACCAGGGGCACATTGCCTACATCGGGAACATCGGGGTATACGGTACCATAAATGGTGTTATTGTAGCAGATATAAAAGTAATCTGCATCGGGGTCACATTTCTCTTTTTCAATTTTGGGTATGTAAGAAAAGGTTTTGTCTTCGCTGGAGGCCACAATATTTACCTTGCCTACCTTTTTGGCTTCCTTGGCGGCCTTTTTTGCCCACACGCCGGTAAGCACATAGTCTGCTTTCCCCTTAGTCATGATATTAAGGGGCACCATAGAAAACTGCAGCGATGCTCCACCTTGCAAAAACAATACCTTGTAGTTATCGGGAATTTCCATCAACTCACGGAGAAGCGCTTCGCAATGAGCGATAATTTCGCCGTACTCACGAGATCGGTGGCTCATCTCCATAACAGATTGTCCTGAAGAGGCGTATTCCACCAATTCCTTGGACGCTTTTTCCAAAACTGCTTCTGGCAGCTGCGAAGGGCCTGCGGAAAAATTATACACTCTTGCCATACGTTTTTCCTCCTATTAAAAAATATGATACTACTCTTCGGTTTACAGTTTTAACCGAAGCTGTGGAGCGGGGCACATCAGCATACCTCCTCCAGAACCTACAAGCAAAAAGCCTTGTTACGCTTTTTTATGGATTCCGGTAAGAGCGCAGACGGCTGCTCCTGTTAAAAAACACACCATCCGTTTCGGTCATTCATCCTGTTGTTTTATATCCGAATGACCAGAATCAGTAAGGGTGTTATGGTCATTATATCGATTTAATACGACAAAGTCAACAAAAACAAGTTGTATTTTTTATGCACACAAAATATGTCGTTAATAAAAAGACAATCTACAATAAATATGACCGCAGAGACAAAAAAAGTACCACAAAACCTGTTTGTGGTACTTCGCTTGCTTTATAAAAATAAGGGTAAAAGGTTTGGCAGTGCTGCTCTTGAAATAAGTAAAATAAAATTTTTTATTTTTGTCTGTTAATCTCTCCGGGCGTTTCTAAAGCTCATGCCGCCACCTGCAAAAAGGTCCACTCCGCTGACATCCTTGCCTGTTGCATAATAAGTAGACTGAACATACAGCGGCACCGCCGCACCGCTTTGCATTAAAATTTCTTCAGCGTTTTTATACATTGTTACTACGTCCGATACCTGCAACGCTGTCTGAACCTGTTTCAGCAGCTGGTCATATTCTTCATTACTATAACCGCTGATATTATCGCTGGAGGTGGATAAAAAAGAGGATAGGGTACTGGATGGCCCCTCACCTTTTACCTCTACAGGATAAAATGCCAGATCCCAGCCGGTGGAGGAACGGATTGCCTTTTGAAAGTCGTTGTCAGGAAGCACTTCCATATTGACATAAATACCAAGCTTTTGCTGCCAAAGCTTTTGAAAATAACCTCCCAAAGAGGATAGCTCGGCGGATTGGGGCAAAATCAGGCTGAGTGTAGGCATCTTGCCAATTCCCAGTTCTGCACACCCTGTGTTTACCAGCTCCCGTGCCTGCTGCTCCTCCAATACCAACACCGAAGCCTTTCCTCTTAGCTCCTGGTATGTTTTATCAAAAATATGCGTATCGGGCGGTACCAAAGAATCGGAAGCATCATATCTTTCAGGTGCTCTGTTTACAAGCTCTTCCCGCTCTAACACACCACACACCGCTTTGCGGATGTTCTCATTTGCCAGTACGGTGCTGTTTTGGTTGGGCAATAACACCCATACTTTGTCATCAAACGCCTCATGGAAATATCCCTTTTTGGCCAACGCCTCAATGTCACTGTATTCTACCCGGGCAATATCGGCCTTTTGCTCTAAAAACAGCTCTCTGGGGGTTGTAATGGTGTTTCCGTCATCATCGGTTAAGCGGCTGCAATAAAAATAAACCGATGGACAGCTGATATCCTGGGCGCCATAGTAGCCCTCATTTTTTTCCATCAATATATACTTTTCATTATCCCACCGGCTTACCATAAAGGGTCCATTGCTCATAAGGTATTTTTGCGATAACCCGTAACGAGCCCTGGTTTCATTAAAAAAGGCCTCGTTGCAGGGCAGCGCCGGTGTTGCCGCCAGTCTTTGGATGAAAAAGGGCGACGGCTCTGTCAGCATTATCTGCAGGGTGTGGTCATCAACGGCTTTTACCCCCACTTCACCGGGTGAAATTTCTCCCGCCAGTGCCTGAGAAGCACCTTTAATCATTAAGTATTCTCCGCTGTAAGGAGAGGGAACCTGAGGATTAAACATCCGCTGAAAGGCAAACACAAAATCATGAGCGGTAACAGGCACTTTTTCCGTCTCTTTACTGCCGTCTGCCGCTGTCCATACGGCATCCTTACGCAAATGAAAGGTATAAATTGTTCCGTCAGAAGAAATTGTAAAGTTTTCTGCTACGGCGGGAATCATTGACCCGGTCTCATCCTGGCGAACCAAACCCTCCATGGTGTTGGACAGAATTACCTTGGCGTAGTTGCTTGTGGCAAACTGGGGGTCAAGGTTGGTTACCAGCTCTTCCATATCCAGCCGAATGCTTTTGCTTTCCTTTTTACCGCAGGCCACGGCAGAAAAAGCAAGAAACAGGGATAAAATAAAACAAAGCGTCTTTTTCATACATGGCTCCTCTGCGTAAAAGGGGCAAGTCTGTGGGACTTACCCCTTTTTAAAAAATACTATAAATTTAAGATATTACTTTTCTTCTTCCGCAACTTCCTCAGGGGTAGTCTCTACAGACTCCTGGTCGGCTACGGGTTCGCCGCCTTCTGTTTCTTCCTCGGCATCTTCCTCGGTTTCTTTTGGTGCACGGGCAACAGAAACCACACGGGCATCCTCTGCCACACGCATGGCACGGACACCACCGCCGTAACGGGACTGTACCGTGATTTGCTCCACAGGAATACGGATGATAACACCATCGTCCGAAATCAGGATGACATCATCGTCCTCGTCCACCACACGGATGGCGGCAACCAGTGTATCTTTGTTTTCGGTGTGATAGTTGCGGATACCCTTACCACCACGGAACTGCAGACGATACTCCTCCAGATTGGTGCGGCGGCCTGCGCCCTTTTCGCTAACAGTCAGCAGCTGACCGCCCTCGCGGACCCTGGCCATTCCAACCACACGGTCACCTTCCACCAAACGGATGGCACGAACACCCATGGCGCTGCGTCCCATGGGCCGCAGATCGGTTTCCGCAAAGCGGATAGCCATACCCTTGGCGGTGGCAATGATCAGCTCGTCGCTGCCGCAGGTGTTGCGCACCCATGCCAGCTCATCGCCCTCATCCAGACCAATGGCAATAATACCGCCCTTGCGGATGTTGCGGTAAGCCGAAAGCTCGGTACGCTTGATGGTACCGTTTCGGGTCACCATCACCAGATAGCTTTCACTATCCTCACCCATCTCTGCCACACGAATCATGGCTGTAATTTTTTCATCTTTTTCGATAGGCAGCAGGTTGACTACGTTCATGCCCTTGCCGCTACGGCTGCTTTCGGGAATTTCGTAGCCTTTGATGCGGTACATCTTGCCCTTGCTGGTAAAGAATAGCACATAATCGTGGGTAGAGCAGATAAACAGCTCCTCTACAAAGTCCTCTTCCCGACGGGTCATGCCGGAAATACCACGACCGCCACGGCGCTGGGTACGGTAGACATCCAGCGACTGACGCTTGATGTAGCCGTAGTGTGTCAGGGTAATGACACAATCCTCCACAGGAATGAGGTCTTCTATATCCACCTCGCCGGAGACCATTTGAATCTCGGTGCGGCGGGCATCGCCAAACTTGGCACGGATTGCACCCATTTCTTCCTTGATAATGGCATATACCCTGTTGTCATCTGCCAAAATGGCATTCAGCTCTGCCACACGAGCCAAAATTTCTTCCAACTCTTCTTCAATCTTGATGCGCTCCATGCCGGACAATTGTCCAAGCCTCATGGCAACAATGGCGGCAGCCTGCTTGTCGGTAATGGCAAAGCGCGTAATCAGGTTGTTTTTAGAATCATTCTGATCCTCGCTGTGGCGGATAATGTGAATGACCTCATCGGTATTGTCACAAACAAGCTTTAAGCCCTCCAGAATGTGCTCGCGGTCTTTGGCCTTGCGCAGCTCAAACTGGGTACGGCGGGTAATTACACTAAACTGATGCTTTAAATATTCGGACAAAATATCCTTAAGAGAAAGCACCCGGGGCACTCCGTCCACCAGCGCCAGCATAATAACACCCACAGTGTCCTGCATTTGGGTATAGCTGTACAGCTGGTTGAGCACCACCTGTGCATTGGCGTCACGCTTCAGTTCAATGACAATACGCATACCGTCGCGGTCAGACTCATCGCGAAGGTCGCTGATTTGGTCAATTCTCTTGTCCTTCACCAAATCGGCAATGTGCTCTATCATTCTTGCCTTGTTCACCATATAGGGAATTTCGGTAACAACGATGCGCTCACGGCCGTTTTTAAATTCCTCAACTTCGGCACGGGAGCGAAGAACAATCTTTCCCCTGCCGGTGGCATAGGCGCTGCGAATGCCGCTGCGACCCATGATGATACCGCCTGTGGGGAAATCCGGGCCCTTGATGTATTCCATCAGTTCGTCCAGAGTAGCCTCGGGGTTATCAATTAAATATTCGGCAGCGTCAATAATCTCGCCCAGATTGTGGGGGGGGATATTGGTGGCCATACCAACCGCAATGCCGGTGGCGCCGTTGGCCAAAATATTGGGAAAACGGCTTGGCAGAGAGGTGGGCTCTTTTTTGCTGTCGTCGTAGTTGCTTTGCCAGTCAACGGTGTCTTTATCAATGTCCGCCAACATGTGCAAAGCCATTTTGCTCATACGAGCCTCGGTATAACGGTAAGCAGCCGGCGGGTCGCCGTCTACCGAACCAAAGTTTCCGTGGCCGTCAATGAGCGGATAGCGCAAAGAAAAGCTCTGCGCCATACGCACCATGGCATCATAAACAGATGCATCACCGTGGGGATGGTAAGAACCCAGCACGTCACCCACGATGGTGGCGGACTTTTTATAGGGCTTGTCGGGAGTCAGACCCGATTCGCTTGCAGCAAACAAAATGCGGCGGTGTACGGGCTTTAATCCGTCGCGCACATCCGGCAACGCACGGTCTACAATGACCGACATAGAGTAATCCAAAAAGCTCTTGCGCATTTCCTTGTCTATGTCCACCTGGATAATGCGGGAGTTTTCGGCGGTTATGGTTGTAAAATCTTTATTTTCGCTCATTGGTTCTCGTTGTCCCCCTTAAACTGGTACGAGAGATTGTTTTTTTACGCTTTTTTATAAAAAAGCTCAGCAAAAAATTTTACTTTTCAAAGTATTTACTTTGAAATAAAAAAACACTCCACGTTTATTCGTTCGCTTTTTCCGGAGTAAAGTCCGGAAAGCCGCTCACTACACAGAGTAAGGAGCGGCTTGTATGGCTTTACCCACACAAAAGCGACTGACCAAAAACGGCAACCTTTGTATTTGACAAAGCGGCTACTTTGTCAATACAAGTTTTTCGATAAAACCTTTTTTCAAAAAGGTTTTTGGGTTTGGGCAAAGCCCAATTACACTAAATATCCAAATTGGTAACGTACTTGGCGTTTTGCTCAATAAACTCTTTACGAGGCGCAACCTTATCACCCATGAGGATAGAGAAGGTCTCGTCCGCCTTAATGGCATCGGCCATGGTTACCTGCAGCATCACACGGTGCTCAGGGTCCAGAGTAGTCTCCCAAAGCTGGTGGGGGTCCATCTCACCAAGACCCTTATAGCGCTGAATCTCTACCTTGCCGGTACCGTCGGGGTTCAGCTCTGCAATAAACCGGTCGCGCTCGGGGTCGGAGTAGGCATAACGAACCTGCTTGCCGCGGCTCACCTTAAACAAAGGCGGCTGTGCAATATAGATGTGTCCCAGCTCTATGAGGGGGCGCATATAGCGGAAAAAGAAGGTAAGCAATAGGGTGCGGATATGGCTTCCGTCCACGTCGGCATCGGCCATAATCACAACCTTGTTATAACGAATCTTGGTGGGATCCAGCTCTTCGCCAACGCCGCAGCCCAAAGCGGTAATGACAGGCAACAGTTTTTCGTTGTTGTAAACCTTGTCCAGTCTGGCTTTTTCTACGTTGAGCATTTTACCCCACAAGGGCAAAATTGCCTGAAAACGGCGGTCACGTCCGTCCTTGGCAGAGCCGCCTGCAGAGTCACCCTCAACGATATACAGCTCTGTACGGATATTATCACGCTCAGAGCAGTCTGCCAGCTTACCGGGTAAGGAGGCCGTTTCCAGGGCAGATTTGCGCCTGGTGAGCTCTCTGGCCTTGCGGGCTGCCTCACGGGCACGGGAGGCTGTCAGTGATTTTTCAATGACAGCACGGGCAACTGAGGGATTTTCCTCAAAGAAGGTAGAAAGCTTTTCGCTCACCATGCTGTCTACCATGGAACGGATTTCGGTGTTACCCAGCTTTCCTTTTGTCTGACCTTCAAATTGTGCTTCCCGCAGTTTTACCGAAATAACGGCAGTCAGACCCTCACGAACATCCTCGCCGCTCAGTGCCTTGTCGTTTTCTTTGATAAATCCAAAACGCTTGGCGTAATCATTCATTACACGGGTAAGGGCTGCCTTAAAGCCGGCTTCATGGGTACCGCCCTCTACGGTGTTGATGTTGTTGGCAAAGGAAAGTATCATTTCGTTGTAGCTGTCGTTGTACTGCATGGCTACTTCGACAGAGCTTTCGCCATTGTCTCCGCTGCAGATGTAGATAACATCGTCATGGAGTGTCTCTACGCTTTTGCGGGTGTGAATGTATTCTACAAAAGAAGCAATACCGCCTTCGTAGCACATAGAATCCTGTATCGGCTGTACACCCCGCTCATCGGTAAGGGTAATTCGCACACCCGCGTTTAAAAACGCCTGTTCCCGCAGACGGGTATGAAGAACCTCATAGTCATAGGCAAGTTCTTCAAATATTTGACTGTCCGGCTTGAAGGTAACAGTAGTACCGCTTTCTTCCGTACAGGGGGTTGTCTCCAGCGCTGTTACCATTTTTCCCCGTTCAAAGCGCTGCTTATGACTGTGGGTACCGTCCCGGACCTCCACTTCTAGCCACTGGGACAAGGCGTTTACAACCGATGCGCCCACGCCGTGCAAACCGCCGGAAACTTTGTATCCGCCGCCGCCAAACTTACCGCCGGCGTGCAGAATGGTAAATACCACGGTAACTGCCGGAATGCCCTGCTGGGGATGGATACCTACAGGAATGCCGCGTCCGTTGTCCACAACCCGGATAATGTCATCGGGCAGAATGGTAACCTCGATATGGTTGCAGTAACCCGCCAAAGCTTCGTCAATGGCGTTGTCTACGATCTCATACACCAAATGGTGCAGACCGCGTGGTCCGGTGGTGCCGATGTACATGCCGGGGCGCTTGCGCACCGCTTCCAGGCCTTCCAGCACCTGAATCTGATTTTCGTCGTATTGCTGTGTTGGCTGATTGTTGTTTTGCACCTGATTTTACTCCCTTTTCTACAAAGTGTCCTATCTTAACCGAAAGGCAGTTTTCTGAGTTGACGCGTTTTTCGGTAAAAAACTTGGCATAACACCAAAATCGTAAGCTAAGTTTTTTAAACTAGCTGCTTTTGACTAATTCATTGCTACACATTGGAGATATGATTGATATATTTTGTTCTCTTACGCAGGGTTGCAGAGGATATCTGGCTGATGTATACCTTGGTTCCTCCCTTTGGCGTTTGACAAAGTACAAAGGTCTTGGGCAGCTCATTGGTAACATTGATCACATGCCCTCTTTTTTGTGCCATGGCCAAAAATCTTTTGCTGCCCTTGGCAACAGTGGCATTATCCATATCAAAAATTCCGATAATATCTCCGGTTTTTATTACAGTATCCTGTCCCAAATGAAGATACATTGTTTTACACTCCTTTGGACAACTCTTTTGGCCTGCCAAGCCTTCGGCTTGCCTTCAGCTCTCCGCCCTTGATGCGCAGGGTTAGGCCTTCACCAATCCCCCTAAAACCATTGCGGTCACAGCAGGTAATAAAAATCTGACCCTGATGCAGCCCCGATAAAAAGTAGTCCCGGCGCTTTTTATCCAGTTCAGAAAGCACATCATCCAACAGCACAATGGGCTTTTCTCCCGAAACCTCTTCAATAATGGCACATTCCGCCAGCTTAAGGGTAAGGGCACAGCTGCGCTGCTGCCCCTGAGAACCAAAGCTCCGGGCGGAAGACCCGTTGATGAGCAGCTCCAAATCATCCCTTTGGGGACCAATGGTGGTATAGCCGCACCGTATATCCTCACGTCTGGCGTTTTGCAAGGCCTCCAGTATCAGCTGTTCCCCCTGCTCAGGCCCAATGGCAAGGCTTTGCCATTCTCCGGGAATGGTGCACTGGTACGCCACCGAAAGCTGCTCCCGCCCGGCAGAAATTCCTTCATAAATTTCACTGGCCTTGGGCGAAAGCCGTGCAATATACCTGCACCGTGCATTGATAAGTGAATAAGCAAGCTTGGCAAAGCTCTTATCCCACACATCCAGTAGGTCCTCCATCCCGGGGTGACGGCTCATGTCAGAAAGGAGGCTGTTGCGCTGGGCAGATGCCCGCCCAAAGGAGGCCAGTGTTTTTAAATAACGGGGCATTACCTGACTGATGGCACTATCCAAAAAGGCACGGCGCTCCGAGGGACCTTCCTTTACAAGAGCCAGTTCCGTAGGAGAAAAAACCACCGCAAAAAAACGGCCTGTCAGCTCCGAAGGTGTCAATGGCACCTCATTGAGGGTTGCTGCTTTTTTTCCTGCACCAAAGGTAAGGGTAGCCTTTTGGCTACGTCCCCCACCATAAAAATCGGCCTCAATGCGGGCAAATTCCTGCCCAAACCGGATATAATCGCTTTCTCTGCTTTGGCGAAAGCTTTTTTGCCCTGTTAAAAGATAAATTGCCTCCACCAAATTGGTTTTTCCCTGGGCGTTGTCTCCATAGATAATATTGACACCATCCAGTGGCTCAATCGTAAGTTTTTCAATATTCCGGTAATCTTTCAGCCTTAATTTCTCAAGCTTCACCGCCAACTACCTCAAAAACGGTGTCCAGATCCTCTAAAGTCACAGTATCGCCGGGTCTAATTTTTTTGCCCCGCATGGTGCAAACTTCTCCGTTGACCGAAACAAGCCCGTCTTGAATTACCTGCTTGGCCTGACCGCCGGTTTCCAGTATCCCGGCGTATTTCAGCAGGCTGTCCAGTTTAATAAACTCTGTAGTAATCTCAATTTTTTCGTGTTCCATGCTTCCTCCAACCTCCGGATTTCTCCGCCTTTGACGAAGCACTCCGATTCTTTTTCCTTATTCACTCTTTAGGCGCATGGGCAGAACCAAGAATAAAAAGCTGTCGCCTTCGGGGGGAACCACCTTCATGGGAGACAGCGGCCCGCCAATTTCCAATCGAACCATATCGGTATCCGCATTTTTTAAGGCATCCATCAGGTAGCGGTTGTTAAAGCCCATTTCCACACCGTTACCGGTAATTTGGCAGTCACACTCGTCATAGGCCTTTCCTATTGTGGTGGAACAGGACATTTTCACCACATTATCCGAAAAATCCACCTTCAGTGGGCTTTTCAGTCTGTCAGAAATCAACAGAGAAGTACGCTCAATGGATGCAATCAAGGAGCGGGTTCCTATGAGCACCTGCGTATTACATTCCTTGGGAATGGCCGCATTATAATCCAGGAAATCGCCCTCCAACAAACGGGAAATAATACTGCAATCTCCAATGGTAAACATAATATGCTTTTTAGATACCTGAATGTCCAGGGGCTTGTCGTTATCATCCAAAAGCTTTAACAGCTCACCAAGGGTTTTTCCCGGAACAATAAAGCTCATGGGGCTGTCAATTGCGGCAGTCTCCTTGCGCAAAGCAAGGCGGAAGCCATCCACCGCCACCACGGTAATGCGATTTTGCTCCAAATTAAAAAGACAACCGGTATGCACAGGCTTTGCGTCGGAGGTAGCAACGGCAAACAAAGTCTGGTCTATCATAGAGCGCAGCTTATTTTGAGGCAGCGTTACGGCACTGGCTTCGTCCCCGACGCTGGGCAGCTCGGGAAATTCCAGCGCAGACATTCCCAAAATGGTAAAGTGAGAGACACCGCCGGTAATTTCCACCAAAAAACGGCTGTCACAGCTGACGACTATTTCATCACTATTGGTTTTGCGTACAATTTCAGAAAAAAGCTTGGCAGGAATTACCACTTCGCCTTCTTCCCATACACGGGCATCCACACCGGTGGTAATACCCAGCTCCAGGTTATAGCCAACCAAACGGATACGGCCGCCTCTGGCTTCTACCAAAATGCCCTCCAGCGCAACCAGGCTGGATTTTGGTGAAACTGCCAGCGACACATTCATAATGGCTGTGTTAAGCAAAGCAGTGTTACAAGTAAATTTCATTGTTCTTCGTCTCCTTGTCTTTCTAAAGTGGGCAGGACGAAAGGGGTGTCCGGATTACAGGATGTTGAAAAAATAAATACAAAGTGCTTGTGAATAAAAAACTTGAAAAAACAAATCTTCAAGAACTTATAAACAAAGAAGGTTTCAAACCCATTGAATCAAATCTTATGTTAGAAATTTTTCCGGTGGAAAACTCGATGGGTTGACTTGTTGGGGAGAATCTCTATAAAAGAGAGATATTATTAACAAAATAGTAGTCGTAGTAGGGGGCGTTGAAATGTGAACACCCTCCCTGGGTCCGCACGGATAAACAATCCACAGGTTTTCCACCCCGTGAATCCGCCGTGGCCAAATTGTTAATGTGGTGGAAAGTGCCAGAGTTCATCAACAGGAAGTGGACTTTTGTTCGGGGAATGTTGAAAACTCGGTGGAAAATGTTGAATTCTCAACCACTTTCATTTAACAATCAACATACACAGGTGGAAAATGTCCAAGCGCAATTTAACATTTCAACATTTTTTCACATGGTGCGGATATTCTTGATAATATCCTCTACCGTTTCTTTAAAACGGGTGTCCTTGTCCATGTTTTTCTGGACCTGCTGGGTGGCATACACCACGGTACTGTGGTCACGGTTGCCAAATTCCTCCCCGATAGAGGACATAGACATTTGGGTAATTTCCCGTACAATATACATGGACACCTGACGTGCGGTAGAGATATTGCTGGAGCGCTTGCTGGAACGAATGTCGTCGCTGGTGACAGAATAGGTTCGGGCCACCTCGGTAATGATGCGCTCCACCGTCATGGGAATAGGCTGATGATCGCTGAGAATATCTTTGATAGCACTTTGCGCTATTAAAATAGAAGGATTGGAGCCTGCCAGCTGTTTGTAGGCCTTCAGCTTTTTTACAGCACCCTCCAGCTGGCGAATATTGTTTTTCAGCCTGTTGGCAATATATTCGGCAACATCATCGGGGATGTCCAAATTCAAAAGCTCGGCCTTTCGGCGGATAATGGCTACACGGGTTTCAAAGTCGGGAGGCTGGATATCTGCCAGTAGGCCCCACTCAAAGCGGGTACGCAGGCGGTCCTCCAGAGTTTTAATTTCCTTGGGGGGGCGGTCGGAGGTAAGAATAATCTGCTTTCCGCTTTGAAACAGCGTGTTAAAGGTATGGAAGAATTCCTCCTGAGTACTTTCCTTACCGGCAATAAACTGAATATCGTCCACTGCAAGTAGGTCGGCTGCCCGGTATTTTTCGTGAAACTCCGAGGTGTTTTTAGAGGCAATGGCGTTAATAAGCTCGTTGGTAAACTCCTCGCCTTTTACATAAATAATGTTGTAGCCGGGATTTGTCTGGCGTACCTCTTCGCTGACAGCACACAAAAGGTGCGTTTTACCAAGCCCCGACTGTCCGTAGATAAACAGGGGGTTATAAGAGTTTGCCGGATTGGTGGCAACCGCCCAACAGGCCGCATGGGCAAACTTGTTGGAGGGACCCACAATAAAGGTAGAAAAGGTATATTCGTACTCACCGTTTTGGATGGAAGAGGCCGCCGTGCCGTCCCCGGGGGCAGCAGCAGTGGGGACAAAACCGGGGGCCGGCTTGTCCGGGTTTTCGCAGCTCAAGTTTACATCCACCTCAAAGCCCAGCACACTGGCAAAGGCTTTTTTTAAAAGCACCAGGTACTTTTCTTCAATAATGGATTTTTTAAATTCGCTTCTTACAAAAAGATAGGCCACCGATCCGTCAAACTTCAGCGGTTCAATGTCCTTGATCCAGAGGTTATAGGCCACCTCCGAAAGCTCGCTTTGACAGTACCGGCAGGCCATGTCAAAAAGGTCCTGAAAGGAATCCATGTCGTTACTCGTCCATTCTGCCGCCGCGCTGGGCTTAGTTTCGGGTGCTATTACTCCTGTGCTTGCCGCATTTTTTGCTGCAGCTTCTGCCGCCGGACAAGGCGGAAAAATCCTCAGCAAAGGGCTGGTGTTTTTAAGCGCAAAGGCGAAATAGCTGTTTTACCGCAAAAGAACCTCCCGGCATGGCGCGGTACTCGCCGGGAGGGTAGTTTGAAAGAGCCTTTCAAACCGGCACAGCAGCAGGGACGGGCAGCGGGTAAAATTACCGCAGCTCGTTGCCGATAACGCAGCTGTGTTATGGGGTTCTCCCTTTTTTTGTTCACCCCAGATACAAGGGCGAACAAAAAAAGGGAGAACGGGGGCATTATTATGGTTATTATTGTAGCATATTCCACAGCCTTCTGCAAGTTATTCACAGGCTAAATAAGCATTATTATATAATGTATTAAAACTTTTTTTAATGCAAAAATAAATGTAAATTTTTGTGGAAAACTGAAATAAAAAAATAATTCTGATTTTTTAAAAAAAACGCAGAGTTCTATTTAAACTGGGGCTGATAATCTGCTGTAAACGGGTAATATGATGTCGAAAGAGGGCGACAAAGGTATTATTGGGGATAAAACGCAGATGCTCACCAAAATTAGACAGCGCAGAATTAGCGCAATACCCTTGACAGCCCTTGCAAACCTAAGGTATAATGCTATATTGCAAGGTTAGACCCTAGATTTCACCACATCGGGGCGGTTTCCGCATCCCTGTGTGTGACGTCATCTGCCTGTTTCTTTGGGACAAGCGGGTGACATAAACTCCACAACGCCCTGAGTAAAGGAGGTACGAATATGCTGAGAACCTACCAGCCCAAGAAGAGACACAGAAGTAAGGTGCACGGCTTCCGCAAGAGAATGGCCAGCACCAACGGCCGCAAGGTCCTGGCTCGCAGAAGAGCTAAGGGCAGAGCTAGCCTGACTCTGTAAAATGAAGCGCCCACCTCTGTGTGGGCTTTCTTTTTACAACCTTTTAGCAAAAACCAAAAACCACGCCCCCAAAAGGGCAAAAATGCTTCTTTTTTGCAGGAGGCGGAAAGGAAAGCCGCTGTCATGGCCCAGCTCATCAAGCTTAATCAAAACCGGGATTTTGTGCGCTTGTATAAGCGCGGACAAAGTCTGGTAAGCCCCATTTTGGTCACCTACTGTGCCAAGAACCGCAAGGGTAATACCCGTGTGGGTGTAACCGCCACCAAAAAGGTGGGGGGCGCCGTGCAGCGCAATCGCGCCAAGCGTGTTATCCGAGCCGCCTACCGCGGACTTGGGGTGACCCTAACCCCGGGTTACGACTATGTTTTTGTGGCCCGTGGACGCACCCCTGCCAGCAAAAGCACCGATGTGCAAAAGGTGATGGCCCGCCATGTGGGCCGTCTGACGGGACAGGAGGGCAAAACGCCATGATTCCGCTGACACGCATGCGGATTTGGCTACGGGAGCATGTGTTCCTGGCCCCCATCTTCTTTTACCAAAAATACCTGTCCCCCCTCAAACCGCCCTCATGCCGTTTCATTCCCAATTGCTCGCGCTATGCCGTTACGGCCATACGCAAGCATGGCGTTCTGGCAGGAGGGCTGATGGCGTTGTGCCGTGTTTTGCGGTGCAACCCACTGTGCCGGCATGGCTATGACCCGGTGCCGAACCATTTTTCTCTGCGGCCCTTTGCCGCATGTCGGGAATACTCCCAAGCACAGGAACAGGAGGATTCCCCACCTAACAACGAACCCTAGGGGCACCCACACAGCCCCATTTTCATGCTTTGCCTTGCAAACTTACAGCAAATGGAATGTGCAAAAACTCATACCCGGTTGCTTTGATTTTTTGCGTGTTCCACCATGACACCTCCGGCAAACCGCCAGATAGCAAATGCACTGATGGACCGTGAGGGTTTTTTGTACACAAAGCAATCAATACCTTGTGCCCGCATTTTGCGGAGCTGAATGGAGAAAAAGCCAATGGATTTTATCATGAGTGCCTTCGGTCTTCCCTTGGGATGGATCATGTGGCTAATGTACAAAATTATCCCCAACTATGCTGTTGCCCTTATTTTGTTTACCATTGTAACCAAGCTGCTTTTGGTTCCGCTGTCTATTAAGCAGCAAAAGGGAACCATTAAAATGCAGATTATCCAGCCCAAGATGGCGGAAATCCAGAGCAAGTATAAAAGCAATCCTCAGAAAATGAACGAAGAGATACAGGCACTGTATGCCAAGGAAAACTATAACCCCATGGCCGGTTGTTTGCCCTTGCTCATTCAGTTCCCCATTCTCTTTGGCTTAATTGATGTTATCTATAGGCCTCTGACCCACATTATGCGTGTGCCTGCCGATGTCATTACCGCCATCACAAATATTTGCACCGAGCATGGCATTCAGATGGTTGGCTACGCACCCCAGATTACCGCTCTTAAAACCATTCAGCAAAACCCCGGCTGGTTTGAAAGCCTGGGAACCGAAATGGTAGAACATATCTCTTCCCTGAGCATGACCAGCTTTGGGTTGGACCTTTCCATTACCCCCGACCCCGCTATTATTGGCTGGTTTAACCTGATGTTGCTCATTCCCCTGCTTTCCGGTGCCACCGCACTGCTGATGTCCATGGTCACCATGAGAAACACCCCCACCCCCGAGGGTGCAGGCGGTGCCTCTACCAAGATGATGATGTACATGATGCCTTTGATGTCTCTATGGTTTACCATGAAGGTGCCCGCCGGTGTTGGTCTGTACTGGATCATCTCCAACGTGGTTGCCGGTGTCCAGGCTTTGATTCTTAACAAGTTTTGGAACCCCAAGGAAATGGCAGAAAAAATGAGAGCAGAAGATGAAGCACGCAAAGAACAGGAACGCATGGAAAAGATAGAAGCAAAGAAGCGAGCCAAAGAAGAGGGGCGCAACATGGACGAGAAGGCTTTGTCACAAAAAGAGCTGAACCGTCAGAAGCTAGCTGATGCCCGCCGCCGCAATGCCGAAAAATATGGTGACTACGGCGATATTGAGGTAACCGACGAGGATCTTAAGTGATCCGTTCACGCAGGAGGTACAAAACGTGACCAAGGAAATTATTGCCACAGGCCGTGATGTCAATGCTGCCATAGACAGCGGCTGCGCGCAGCTGGGCATAGCCCGTGAAGATGCCCAGTTTGATATTATCAGCCTGCCCAAAAAGGGTTTTTTGGGACTAAAAACCTACCCCGCCAAGGTGCGTGTTTATATTGAGCTGCCCGACCCCAAGCCCCAGCCGCAGCCCAGGCCCCGTCAGGAGCGCAGCGAGCAAAAGCCTCGTGAGGAACGCACCGAGCGCAGAGAACAAAAACCCCGCCAAGAGCGCAGTGAAAAAAGCGAGCAGCCCCAGCAACCAAAAAATGACCGCCGAAGCGAGCAAAAACCCCGTAGCGAGCGCAGCCCAAGACCCGAAACCAAACCTCAGCCCCAGCAGCCGGCCGTTGCCGAAGCAGGTGACGAAGAGGCCGCTGTCCGCCAGCTGAGAGAGCTGGTGGAGATTACCCCCACCGACTTTGTTCGTGAAAAGGTAGAGCACAGTGCTGCTTATGTCACTGAGATTTTGGTGACCATGGGCTTTGAAGATGTCAAAGTTTCTCCCAAGTATTATGCAGACTGTGTATGTCTGCAGCTTACCGGCACCGGCCTTGGTGTTATCATTGGCCGCCGCGGCGAGACCTTGGATTCACTGCAATACCTGGCAAGCCTGGTGGCAAACCGCGGCGAGGGAGACTATATCCGCGTCAACATTGACAGCGGAAACTACCGTGAAAAACGTGAGCGTACCCTCATTGCCCTTGCCAAAAAGCTGGCAAACAATGCTGTGCGCACCGGCAAGAGCACCACGCTGGAGCCCATGAATCCCTACGAGCGCCGTGTTATCCATGGAGCTGTTTCTCAGGTTAAGGGCGCAACTTCTTCTTCCGTTGGTGTTGACCCCAATCGACGTGTGGTCATTTCTGCCACCGGTGCCCCCAAGGGCGGCCAAGGTGGTCAGGGCGCAAGCCGTGGCGGACGCGGCGGTAGAGATAACAACCGCAGCCGTGGCGGACGCGGCGGCAGAGACAACAACCGCAGCAGAGACAACAAGGGCGTACGTGATAATCGCGATACCCGCGAACGTACTCCCCGGCCGGAATCTGGTAATGAGATTAAGACCCTCCCCCAAAACTACCCGGCAGCCGCACCCCGTGATGTCTCACAGGATGTTGCAGGGCTGGAAAGCGTGCCCCGCGGCGTGCCTATTGTAGCGGGATCTCCTGCCCCCAAGGCAGAAAAGCCTGTAACCGCTGCCCCTGTGGCTCCCAAGGTAGAACGCAGCCAGCAAGAGGTAGAAGCCACCAAAAAGGCAAGCCTTTACGGTAAGATAGAGTTGTAAGGCAAAAAGTAAAAACCAAAAGTTTTCAACAAAACCCCGGCTAAGGTGTGGAATCTTTGCCGGGGTTTTCTGCATGCTATTTTGGGCAAAACCACGGTTGTACCGCTGGGTTCAATCGTGTATAATAGGTGCAGAAAGGGGTGGAACAACCACCTCTAACATGAAAGCAGCACAACTGTGGGAAAGGCAGGACTCATTCATGGATTACCTGAAATTACAAAACGGAAGTGATGTTCGCGGCGTAGCTCTGGAGGGCATCCCCGGCGAAGCAGTTACACTTACCCCGGACATTGCCCGGGAAATCTCTCAGGCGTTTGTTCTGTGGCTGGCGGATAAAAAAGGCAAAGAGGCCTCCTCTTTAAAAGTAGGTGTGGGCAGAGACTCCCGCCTTTCCGGCCCAATGCTGCAGCAGGCAGTTTTGGAGGGGCTGAAGACCCAGGGCGTAGAGGGTATTGACTGTGACATGGCATCTACCCCTGCTATGTTTATGTCCACCGTGCTAAAGGGCTTTGAGTTTGACGGAGCGATTATGATTACTGCCAGCCATCTGCCCTTTAACCGCAACGGACTTAAATTTTTTACCCATGACGGTGGTTTAGAAAGCCGTGACATCAAAAATATTTTGTCTCGCTGCGGCAACATAGAAGCGGCTGCTCAGCCCGGGCCAGATACCCGCTGCGCTGCCCTCATTGATGCCTATGCGGCACACCTGTGTCAGGTTATCTCCCAAGGAATTAACATGGGAGAAAAACCGTTGGCAGGCTTTAAGATTGCGGTGGATGCCGGCAACGGTGCAGGGGGCTTTTTTGCCAGCAAAGTGCTGGCACCCCTGGGGGCAGATGTTTCTGCCAGCCGTTACCTAGACCCCGACGGCAGCTTCCCCAACCACATCCCCAACCCCGAAAACAAGGAGGCAATGGAGTCTATTCGTCAGGCTGTTTTAGAGGGTAAGTGCGACCTTGGCGTCATATTTGATACCGACGTTGACCGTGCAGGCGCGGTGCTGGATGATGGCGAAGAACTGAGCCGCAACCGCCTGATCGGACTTATGGCGGCCATTGTGGCACAGGAGGCCCCTCATAGCGTGGTGGTGACCGACAGCGTTACCTCCGCAGAGCTAAAAGATTTTATTGAAGGCAGCCTTGGCTGTGTCCACCACCGCTTTAAGCGTGGCTATAAAAATGTCATCAACGAGGCCATCCGCTTGAATGAGGAGGGGAAGGAGTGCCTGCTGGCCATGGAGACCTCCGGACATGGCGCCCTGAAGGAAAACTACTTCCTGGATGACGGTGCCTACCTATCTGCTAAAATCATTATTCAAATGGCAAGGCTGCGCAAAGAGGGTAAAAGCCTGGGACAAATGCTCTCTGCCCTGCGGGAGCCTTTGGAAGCAAAGGAATATCGTCCCCGCCTAACCACCCAGGACTTTAAAACCACCGGTTTGGCGGTGCTGTCTGCCCTGGAGAAGTACGCCAAGGGACAGCAAGGATGGATTGCAGCTACCGATAACCACGAGGGTCTGCGTTTTACCATCCCCGCACAGCAGGGTTGGTTTTTGCTGCGCCTTTCTCTCCATGACCCCCTGATGCCGTTAAATATTGAAAGCAACAAAGCGGGCGGCGCCGATGCTATCCGCCTGGAGGTTCTGGAATTTTTAAACACCTGTGAGGGATTGGATTTAACCCCTGTAAAATAAAATAAAAAGCAAACTCCGGTACAGCCCTATGACTGTACCGGAGTTTTTCTTTTGCCGGTTATGAAAAGTCAATGTTCTTTAAAACAAAGATTTAAGCCAAAAGCCCTTTGTTCAAAAGCAGCTTGGCAAGGGACAGCCCCGGGTTGCATATACATGTACGGAAAGAGAGACAATATCAAAATTCCTGTACAAAAATACCCTTGTTAACTCACTGCTCTGCGTGACAGGGGTGTCTGCAATTAAATTTTAGCCGACGCAGAGCGGCGAAAGGAGCATTGTTATGAAAAAAATGCTGGCATTGCTGCTGGCTGCCACACTGCTGTTAAGCGGCCCGGTGTTTACCCAAGCTCTGGCTGCAGAACAAGGCGATTGGCCCAATGAGCCTGCGGTAGATGCATCTGCCAGTGCATATGAGGAAGAGGTTACGGCTGCAGCGGCTCTGTTTCCCGATAATAACCTGCCGGTCAAGTCGGCTGTGCTGATGGAAGCAAACGGCGGGCGCATTTTGTATTCTCTTAACGAAAAAGAAAAACTACCTCCGGCTTCTATTACCAAAATTATGAGCCTGCTGCTGATTATGGAAGCACTGGAGCAGGGCAAAATCAAGCTGGATGACAAAGTTGCCTGCAGCGAAAATGCAGCAAGCTTTGGCGGCAGCCAAATTTGGCTTAAGCCCGGTGAAGAGATGACGGTGGATGAGCTGCTCCGGGCAGCCTGCATTGCCAGTGCCAATGATGCCACCGTTTGTCTGGCAGAGCACGTGGCCGGCAGCGAGCTTGGCTTTGTACAGATGATGAACGACAAAGCAAAGGAGCTGGGCATGACAGGCACCAACTTTGCCTGCGCAGCAGGGCTGGATACTCCCGACCATTACACTACGGCGGAGGACATCGCCATTATGTCCCGGGAGCTGCTGAAGCACGACCTTATCAAAAACTACAGTACCGTGTGGATGGATAGCCTGAGAGGCGGCGCAACACAGCTTGTTAACACCAATCGCCTGGTTCGTTTTTATGAGGGAGCAACAGGACTGAAAACCGGAACAACAAGCAAAGCCGGAAAGTGTCTTTCGGCCACTGCCGAGCGCGAGGGACTGGGGCTGATTGCTGTTGTTATGGGTTCACCGTCCTCTGACGAGCGCTTTGCCGCTGCCCGTTCTCTTTTGGACTGGGGCTTTGCCAATTACACCATGGCCAAATTAAATCCCCCCGACCTGGCTGTACCCATGAAGGTTAACGGCGGCATAGAGTCTCAGGTGGAGCTTTATTCTGACCAGCCTGCCGGCTTTGTGGTGGAAAAGTCCAAAGCTGATACCATTACCCAGGATGTAACCCTTAGTGACTCGGTAGAAGCACCGGTGGAAAAAGATCAGGTTGTGGGTAGTGTCATTGTCTGTGTAGACGGGGAACGTGTGATGGATTACCCCATAAAAACCACAGTGGCTGTAGACAAAATGACACTGTTTCGTGCCTTGGGTATTTTAGGACGTGTGCTGCTGTCTATTGGATGAAATATGGAGCAATAAAAAAACCGGGCGCTGCCAATAACAAGGGTAGATAAAAAATGCAATTTCTGTAGACTTGCACAGTACATTTGGTTTTTAGCCACACAAAATTTAACAAATGTACACAGATTAGCTTGAAAAAAAGATTACTATGGGGTACAATAAAGACAAACCCACAGTAACCATCAGTTGAAGAAAAAGGGTGATTAAAAATGAGTGTAGTATTAAACGAAAAACATTTAGGCCGGTTCGTATCCCATCATGAGCTGGCAGCCATGAAACCTCTGGCGTTGGCGGCCTCCCAACAGCTGGAGCAGGGTACGGGCCTGGGC
>JAEYXR010000011.1 GCA_023431215.1 Bacillota bacterium | reverse complement strand
ACCGCTCTGGCTGTAGTTGCTCTGGTTTCTGCTGCTGCTGTTTCTCTCAAGAAATAAGCCTTAGCTCCTTAACCTAGCTATACACACTTATAATCGCTCTGAGTTCTCCGCTCAGGGCGATTTTTTTCTCTTGGCAATTGCAGCAAAAGACCATGGGCAAATAGCCCATGGTCTTTTGCTGCAGCAGTTCTTTTTTATTTTTCTTGTAAGTAAGCACGGATAAACTCACGGAAAATGGGATGCGCCTTGTTGGGACGGCTTTTAAACTCAGGGTGATATTGCACCGCCACAAAGAAACGGCAGGCAGGCACTTCAATGGATTCCACCAGGCGTCCATCGGGGGAGGTACCCACAATGCGCAGACCCGCGGCCTCCATGGCCTCACGGTAGGCGTTGTTAAATTCATACCGGTGGCGGTGACGCTCCGAAATATCCTGCTGCCCATAAGCGGACATGCTGATGCTGTCCTGTGCCAGATGGCAGGGCCAGGCACCTAGCCGCATGGTGCCACCTTTGGGCAGATTTCCGTGCTGGTCGGGCATGAGGTCAATCACAGAGTGCGCGCCTTCGGGGTCAAATTCGCTGGAGTTGGCATCCTTTAGACCCAGCACATCACGGGCAAAGCCGATAACCGCAGTCTGCATTCCCAAACAAATACCCAAATAGGGAATATTGTTTTTACGAGCATAACTGCCTGCCAAAATTTTGCCCTCAATGCCCCTGTCTCCAAAGCCGCCCGGAACCAAAATGCCGTTGCAGCCTGCCAGTTTTTCGGCCACTGTTTGCTCAGTAATCTCCTCCGCATCAATCCAGCGGATATCAATGACAGCACTGTTTTCGTAACCGGCATGACGCAGCGCTTCTGCCACCGAAAGATACGCATCATGAAGCTGTACATATTTGCCCACCAGCGCAATGGTGGTGTGCTTGGTGCGGGATGCAATGCGGTCCAAGGTAGCCTGCCAGTCGCTGAGATCGGGGGCAGGTGCCTTTATGCCCAGTTCTCGGCAGACAATATCTGCCATGTGCTGCCGCTCCAGCATCATGGGTGCCTCGTACAAAACAGGTACGGTAAGATTTTCTATGACACAATCCTGGGGCACATTGCAAAACAGTGAAATCTTTTGACGGATGCTTTCATCCACCGGCTCATCGCAGCGCAATACAATGATGTTAGGGCTGATGCCAAGGCCCATAAGCTCCCGTACCGAGTGTTGAGTGGGCTTAGACTTATGCTCGCCGGAGCTGCGCAGATAGGGCACCAAGGTAACATGGATAAAAATGCAGTTTTGCCTGCCCACTTCCAATGACACCTGGCGGATGGCCTCCAGGAAAGGCTGGCTTTCTATGTCGCCGATGGTGCCGCCAATTTCGGTGATAATAACGTCCGCATCACTTTTTTTACCCACAGAATAAATAAATGATTTGATTTCACCGGTAATATGGGGAATTACCTGAACGGTTTCACCCAAATATTCTCCGTTGCGCTCTTTGGTCAGTACATTCCAGTAAACCTTACCGGTTGTCAGGTTGGAATACTGGTTTAAGTCCTCATCAATAAAGCGTTCGTAGTGGCCCAAATCCAGATCTGTTTCGGCACCGTCCTCGGTGACAAACACCTCGCCATGCTGGTAGGGGCTCATGGTACCGGGGTCTACGTTAATATAAGGGTCCAGCTTCTGCGACGCTACCTTTAACCCCCTTGCTTTTAAAAGCCGCCCCAAAGACGCTGCAGTAATGCCCTTGCCCAGACCGGACACAACGCCGCCTGTTACAAAAATATACTTTTTATCCATGTTTCTCCATCCTTTCCGGGGTAGTATCCCCTCTCAAAAAACTCGCTATGTATGCAGGTGCTGTACACCATCCTTCATCGCCTCTAGGTACCTTCCCTGCTTTTTGATATTGTGGACCGTGTTTATGTGCTTCAAACGTGTCAGTACAAATCTTGCCCTAGATGATATTTAGATAGTATCTTTATCCATCAAGGTGCCCCCACAAAAAGAGAAAGCGCCCCCGTGGCAGCTGCCGAGAGGGGCGCAAGGGAGAGCCACAGTGGTGGTCTGTAGCGCAGCGGTTTTGGTAAGCCTTTGAACCAAATAAAAAGGGCGTTCATCCAAAGGGTGACCGGTATCAATCATCCTTGGAAGAACGCCTTTGTTCTTATCTTTATTTAGTTGATTTTGATATTTTGGGGGTATTTTTTGCTTATATAATTTCATCATACATCACTTTCCATAGCGGTTATTATACGTTTCCAAAGACCAATTGTCAACCAATCATTTTATATGGAATATTACTGCTGAATATAAGTCAGACTAATGATACTTTCTTGACAGTAATACCCTAAAGAAGTATACTTTACCCAAATCACACATAAAGCTGTTACACAGAAAGGATGCAAAAAAATGAAAATTACCAAGGATATGGGTATTATGGAAGTAGCACAGAAATACCCCAAAACTCAAGAGGTGTTTCGCTCTTTTGGCATGGGCTGTATTGGCTGTGCTGCTGCACATTTTGAAAATATTGAGCAGGGCGCTACCGTCCATGGCATGGATATAGATAAGCTGATGGAGGCATTGAACAAGGCCGCCGACTAGGAATAAGTTTTGCTGTATCTTACTTCCCCAACAAAACAGAACCCATAATTTCATGCTTTTTTTGCGGGGAACACTTGATAGGAGGACAACTATGTCTTACGCAGAAATTTTAGCAAATGCACGGGACAAGATGGCACCAAAATGCAAGGTATGCCGTGTTTGCGACGGTCAGGGTTGCCGGTTTATCAGCCCCGGCCCCGGCGGTGCAGGTTCAGGTCTGGGCTTTATGCGCAACTACCAGCAGCTTAAAAAAATTGGCATTCGAATGGATACCATTTATGAGGAAGGCCCTATAGATACTACCGTAGCACTGTTTGGACGCACCTTTACAGCCCCGGTATTTGCAGCACCTATTGCCAACGTTGCAGGTAGCTATACCTCTGCCATTACCGAGGACGAGTATAACCACGCCATTGTACAAGGATGTGCAGACGCAGGCTGTGCCGCTTTTACCGGAGATGGCATTAAGGCAGAGTTTTTTACCAATCCCTTGCCCCATATTGCTGCAGCAGGTGTGGGTATTCCCACCATGAAACCGCTGCCTGCAGAGTTGTCTGTACCAAAAATACGCACAGCCGAAGCAGCCGGTGCCACCGCACTGGCAATGGACATTGACGCTGTAGCCTTTGGTAAGCTGCGGGAGCTGGGGGTTCCTGTTGCTGCCTGTAGTGTTTCCGCTTTAAGAGAAATTATTTCTTCAACTTCCCTCCCCTTTCTGCTGAAGGGTATTATGACCCCCCAAGGTGCAATCAAGGCTGCCGAGGCCGGAGCCTACGGTATTGTGGTTTCCAACCACGGTGGACGCACACTGGAGGATTTGCCTGCCACCTGTGACGTACTGGCAGACATTCGTCGTGCCGTTGGCAAAGATCTGCATATTTTGGTGGACGGCGGCTTCCGCACCGGTGCCGACCTCTTTAAAGCAAGAGCTTTGGGGGCTGAGGGTGTCCTCATTGGCCGCCCCTATGCCATTGCCGCCTTTGGCGGAGGTGTTCAGGGGGTCAAGGCTTATACCGATATGCTGAAAGCACAGCTGGAGGAAGCCATGATTTTAGCCGGATGCTCCAAGCTGGATGATATTTCGCCAGAACATCTTATTCAGCTAACATAAACAGAATATAGCGCTACGGGAAGTTTCTGTAAATATTTTGCAGGCACTTCCCGTATTATTTATAACTGGACTGTATGTCCTTGATGAATCAATAATTCTTAAAACATACCGTCAGCAGCCATAACGCCCATGTTTTACAGGAGGATGTTCATGCATCTTAACAAACTTTTAAGTGCCATTTTTTTGCTTATGCTTCTTACCGCCTGCAGCAAAAGCCCGCTTTCCCCCACCAACTCGCAGTTAGAATCTTCTACTGCTCCAAACGATTTTACCACTAGCCAAGAAGTTTTTGTTCCCATCACTTTGACGGAGGAGCTTATCGATGAGCTTTCGGAGGCATTTCTTTCTGATTCCTTTTCTTCATTTATCAACGATCATCCCGATTTCCTGCACGAAAATATTCAGCGAATCACATACAACACCGGAAAAGAAGTAAAAGATGGCGGACTGTTCCCCCTTCTTATGGTACCTTCACAGTTTGGCGGGCAGGATAGCTTTACCCCAGAGGATGTGTTAAGCAATCATCAGCGCCTTAAGGTGTTTTTTGAAAACTGCAATAAGAAGATTCCTGACAGCATTGCTCTGCTTAGTTCCTCAAGCCCTGTTCCTTTGTGGATTACCATTTACACCTTTGACGGAACAAAAATTCTCCAAAGCCGCTACATGAGCGGTATCACTGAAGGAGATTATTTGGATGTCAGGGAATATTCTATCAATACGGTAAATGAAGGGTTTTCAGAGTCGCCTCTGGAGTGGACTTTGACATATAACGATGACCTGGTGGTACGTTACCCCAAATATGGGTTTATTCCCCGTTCCATTACCCCGGATACTCTGGAGGAAATTTTACTGGAAGGTATGGAGGATGGTTCCACTGTACAGAAAACAGACGGTACACAAACACTGGACAATAAAACCTGCCTTGTTTATGAGGTTTTGAATCCCGATGGCATTTATCAGGGTGTTTTGTATGCCGTAGCCCAGGATTTTAGCCGGTTTTATCAGGTAGAGCAGGTAAACGGAAGCTGGCTTTTGGCAGGGCAGGTAGCAGAAAGCTAAGAGAACCAGTGTCCAAAACACGATAGGTATCCCCAACGAATTGTCAGCCGCAGCAAAAGGCTAGCCATTACGTGGGTTTCCTAAGATAAATGCAAAATAGCCCCGGAACAAAGTTGTTCCGGGGCTATTGCTGCGTTAAATGCCCTAATTGCTTTACTCAAGAGAAAGCATAAGCAGTTTTTTTGTAGTGGTGGCATTTCTAATTGTTACTTTGCTGTTTACGGAAGAACTTGCAATTTTATACCACCTTGTTTTTGATAAGGTTGCTCTTGGCGCAGACCAAAAGATGACATCCTTATAACAACCAACCTGTTCATACTCCGGTTTGGCCTTCCCCACAGCCGTACACACCTCTTCCATCGTGACAGGCGGAATTAAAAATATTGCCTGATGTATCACTTCTTCATCTGAATGTATATCCCACCATGGGGGTGCGTTATCCAAAGCTTCTGATAGTTCTTTTTGTGAAATAATTGCCACAGGAACATCTAACATAAACCGTTGCGCAATCATGTCTTTACATTTGCTGCTGATTTGGCTTTTATCATTATCTTCACTGGAAAAAAGAACATTTCCGCTATTGATATAAGTGCTAACATTCAAAAATCCCATCTCTTCAAATGTTGCTTTTAATAATGGCATTGATATTTTATTTTTACCACTGATGTTGATACCGCGCAAAAGGGCAATATATTTTTCCAAATTCAATCACCTCCATAAAGGTAATAGAAACCGATACAAATTCATTTTCAAAATCAAGATACAGTCAGTCCTCGGGGGGTGTGGAGTTTTCTCTGGCAGGAATGTAGGCGCGGTCCAGCGTGACTACCGGATAATAGCTGCCCCACCGGCTTACTCCCTTGTGTAGGCCCTCCAACAGAACATCATTGCTCATGGGGCACTCACTGGGTATGGCAACATCAAAAATAAGGTTGGTATGGGTAACCCCTTTTACAATGCGGAAGTCATGGACGCTCACTCCCTGGGCAATGCTTTTTGCCAGCTCCGCCACGCGGCTGCGCATTTCTTCCACCTCGGGGTCATCTGTAATCACCGGGTCAAGATGAATGACCAGATGCACGTCATGCTGCAGGGAAATCTCTCGCTCAATGTTGTCAATGATATCATGGCTCACCAAAATATCCTCACAGGCAGGAACTTCTGCATGCAGTGATGCAAAGCATCTGCCGGGGCCATAGTTGTGCACCACCAAATCGTGCACGCCAATGATGCCTTTGTAGCTCAGAACAAAGCCCTCTATCATTTGGGTAAGCTCTGCAGAGGGGGCATCTCCCAGCAGCTTATTCAAAGCTTCCCGGATAATGCCAACCCCCGACCAAAGAATAAAGCAAGCCACAACAACGCCCACCCAGCCGTCCAGCAGCAAACCGGACAGATGCGCCACAACGGTGGCAATGAGGACACCGGAGGTAGCCAGCACATCGCTGAAGCTGTCGGTAGCTGTGGCAGCCATTACCGAAGAATTGATTCTTCTGCCAAGGTTTCGGTTAAGAGAAAACATCCAAAGCTTTACCAAAATGGACCCTGCCAGCACCCAAATGGCTATTGGATTCCAAACTATTTCTTGAGGATTGAGTATTTTTTGAACCGATGTTTTTGCAAGCTCTCCCCCCAGCAGTAAAATCAGCAGCGCCACAATCATAGAGGCAATGTATTCCACCCGGGCATGGCCAAAGGGGTGTTCCTTATCGGCAGGCTTTCCGCTGAGGCGAAAGCTGATGAGAGAAATTACCGAGGAACCGGCATCAGACAAATTGTTGACTGCATCGGCGGTAATGGCTACGCTGTTTGTCAGTGTACCCACAACAAATTTGCTGCCAAACAGCAAAAGGTTTGCCAGTATGCCTGCTGTGCTGCCCAGCTTTCCATAGCTTTGCCGCACTTTGGGGTCCTGCACATTGTCATAGTTTTTTACAAAGGTTTTTAGCAAAAGTTCGGTCAAGGTATATTCCCCCTTTGGGTGTTTGCCCAAATTCGTATTATTACAATAGTTTTTTCTTTTTAAAGAAGATGATGCAGGCCACCACAACCAGCACGCTAAGAGCCACAACACCCAAATATCCATACCGCCAGCCAAGCTCCGGCATATTGGTAAAGTTCATGCCGTACCAACCTACGATAAGGGTCAGGGGCAAAAACACCGTGGTCACCACCGTAAACATCTTCATGATGCTGTTTAGGCTGTAATTCAGCGCTGCATCCAGTGCCTCACGCAGATGAATGAGGCTTTCGCTAAGAGCCTGTGCACCTGCACTGAGTCTGGATGCTTTGTCGGTAAAAACTTTAAAATATCGAAGATTTCTTTCTTTAAACAATTCATTTTCATTTTCCTGCAGGGCTTCGCCAATATCAATCAGCTGCTCAAAGTAGTTTTTCAGTACAGACAGGCGCTCCCGCAGGTCAAAAATTTCCCGGTTTAGGCTGGGGGCGGTGTCGCCTTCCACCAAACGCTGCTCCATTTCCATAATGCGGCCCTCAATCTTTTCCAGGGCGGTGTTGCTGCCCGTAAGCAAACGGTCCAAAATACCAAATATCACTTTTTCTATGGTGGCATTGTGGGTAAAGCGCCCCACTGCCCCTTCAAACATTTCTCTTGTACTGCCGTCATCGTCCTTCAGCTCTATTAAAATAAATAGGTTTTTACGGATAAAAAAGGCTATTCTGTCCCGGTCTGCATGGACATCCATCACATCCACCACATTGATGATACCAAAGGTAAAGTCATCATAAACCTCTACGCTGTTGCGCAAAAACACACCATCTACCATGGCATCGGCAATGGCAGGTTCGGCAATACCCACGCGGTCATAATACCCCTGCAGCTCCGTCATAGTAAAATAGCCCACATTAATTGCGTGGGGGTCCATATCCTCCAATTTAGTTAAGTCTATTTCATTGTTGCGTATGGTAAAAAACAAAACAAAATCCCCCTTGCGCAGATACTATGTTCAGTATACCACGCAAAAGGGATGATTACCATTTCTGATTTTTGTATGTAAAAAATAGAACTACAGGGTACGCATATGCATTGGTGGGAGTTAAGATAACAGCATGTTAAGCTGTCTGTTCAGCTCCTGCATTTGGTCAAAAGCAGGCTCCTCAATATCTTGAAAGGGAAAATCCATATTCAATGCCTGATATTTTTCAATACACAGCTTTTTAAAAGGGAGCAGCTCCACTTTTTCAACGCAGCTATGGCTCTTTGCAAGGTTACACAACCGCCTTAAATTATCCATATCGTCATTTTTGCCCGGTATTGTAACCTGACGCAGCCAAACAGAGACACCCTTGCTTTGTAGCAGGCTTAAAAATTGCTCTACCTGCCCGTAGCTGCACCCGCCACCCACATACTGCAGGTAATCTTTGTCGGTGGTGTATTTGATGTCCAGCAGCACCAGGTCGGTAACCTCCAGCAGGGCATCTGTTTGTGCTGTGATGCAGCAGCCGCTGGTATCCAGACAGGTATGGATGCCCTGGCTGCGGCACAGGGTAAACAGCTCTGTAACAAATTCCTGCTGCATCAAAGCTTCGCCGCCGGATACGGTAATTCCTCCCCGCGTGCCAAAAAAAGGAGTACAACGGCACACAGCCTCCATCACCTCCTGAGGAGACATCTGTCGCCCTCCCTCAAAACACCAGGTGTCGGGATTGTGGCAGCAGCTGCACCGCAAAGGGCACCCCTGCAAAAACAATACATAGCGCACCCCGGGGCCGTCGGAGGCCCCAAAGGATTGTTCAGAATGAATTCGACCAAGTACAGGCATGGATAGCCTCCTTATTCAGGTAACATGCAGGCTCAAAGCTTTTGATGGAAGGTACGGCTGATGACCTCACGCTGCTGCGCACGGCTAAGCTTATGAAAATTGACCGCATAGCCGGAAACCCGAATGGTAAGATTGGGGTAGTGGTCGGGGTTTTCATAAGCATCCAGCAACGTTTCCCGGTTGAGAACGTTGACATTGATGTGGTGTGCATCCTGATGGAAGTAGCCATCCAGCACACTCACCAAATTTTGAATCTGCGCCTCGGGGGTGGCGCCCAGGGTGTCGGGCGTAATGGAAAAGGTGTTGGAGATGCCGTCCCGGCAGTCGTCATAATCCAACTTCGCCACAGAATTCAGCGAGGCAAGGGCCCCTTTTTCCTCGCGGTTGTGCATGGGGTTGGCGCCGGGGGCAAAGGCGGCTCCGGCAGGGCGCCCGTCTGGGGTGGCACCGGTTTTTTTACCATACACCACGTTGGAGGTAATGGTCAGCACCGACAGGGTGTGAATGGCCTGACGGTACGCTTTGGTTTTGCGCAGCTCCACAATCATGTCATGGGCAAGGGTTTTGGCAATGGTATCCACCCTGTCATCATCATTGCCAAACTTGGGGAAGTCACCCTCTGTAACAAAATCGTTTATAAAGCCCTGCTCGTCCCGCTTGACTGTTACCTTGGCATATTTGATGGCACTTAGTGAATCTGCCATTACCGAGAGCCCTGCAATGCCAAAGGCCATAAAGCGGTCAACCTGTGTATCGTGTAGCGCCATTTGAGATTTTTCGTAGGAATATTTGTCATGCATATAATGGATGACGTTCATGGTGTTGACATACAGCTTGCACAGCCACTGCCGGTACTGCTCCAGGCGCTTCATCACCTGATCGTAGTCCAGCACTTCTTCCTTATAAACAGTGGTTTGGGGGCCAATGTGCAGGCCGCTGACGTTGTCATAGCCGCCGTTCAAGGCAAGGAGAAGCAGTTTGGGCAGGTTGCACCGCGCACCAAAAAACTGCATCTGTTTGCCCAGCTTCATGGCAGAAACACAGCAGGCAATACCGTAGTCGTCGCCAAACCGCGGGCGCATCAGGTCATCATTTTCGTACTGGATAGAGTCTGTATCAATTGACACCTTGGCACAGAACTCCTTAAAGCCCTCGGGCAGCTCCTGTGCCCAAAGCACCGTTAGGTTAGGCTCCGGCGCACTGCCAAGGGTGTACAGGGTGTTCATCATGCGAAAGGAGTTTTTGGTGACCAGCGGGCGACCGTCCTCCCCAATGCCGCCAATGCATTCGGTAATCCACATGGGGTCTCCGCCAAACAGCTCGTTGTAATCGGGGGTTCGCAGGTGGCGGGCCATACGCAGCTTCATGACAAAATCGTCCATCAGCTCCTGTGCTTCCACCTCGGTAAGGGTACCGTTTTGCAGGTCGCGCTCAATGTAAATATCCAAAAAGGTACTGACACGTCCCAGGGACATGGCTGCGCCGTTTTGCTCCTTGATGGCGGCCAGATAGCCAAAGTACAGCCACTGGATAGCTTCTTTTGCATTGGTGGCAGGCGCACTGATATCAAAGCCGTACAAAGCGGCCATTTCCTTCATCTTCTGCAAAAAACTGATTTGCTGGTAAAGTTCTTCGCTGAGGCGTATGGTATCGTTGAGCAGTTCACCAAGGCCCAGCTCTGCCTTGTCTTTTTTCTTTTCTTCCATCAGCCGGTCAATGCCGTACAGCGCCACACGGCGGTAGTCGCCAATGATGCGGCCGCGGCCGTAGGCGTCGGGCAGGCCGGTGATGATACCCACTTTTCTGGCGGCTCTCATCTCGCCTGTGTAAGCACGAAAGACACCGTCATTGTGGGTGGTACGGTAAGTAAACTCGTTTTCCAGCTTGGGGCTGAGGGTGTAGCCGTAGGCCTCGCAAGCCTGACGTGCCATGCGGATGCCGCCAAAGGGCACCACACCCCGTTTGAGGGGGCGGTTGGTTTGCAGGCCTACAATAATTTCATGCTTTTTGTCCAAATATCCCGGCTGGTAGTGGGTGGGAGAAGACACGGTATCGGTGTCGATATCCACCACACCGTCAAACTGCTGTTCCAGAAGCAGCAGGTTGTTCAGCTGCTTCATCAGTGCCTGAGTGCGGGGTGTTGCCCCTGTCAAAAAGGTATTGTCACCGGTGTACGGCGTATAGTTTTTTTGAATAAAGTCCCGTACATTAATTTCCTGCTGCCACGTTCCGGGCACAAAGTTCTGCCATGCGGTAAAATCCATTGATTCTGCTCCTTCTCGCTCGTGTTCTATTCTGCGTAGGGACCCACCTGTTCTGAAAGACGATACTGCACAAACCTAGTTGTTCTTAAGAAAATAAAAAGGGCAACTCTGCCCCTACGCAGAATTGCCCAGACGGTCGGCATATAATAGCTGCGCGCTCCCTTGTGGTATCCCACAAATTCCGTCAGTCACGCACAGTGTTTCTTTTGTATTTTTAGGATACTTCAATTTTTTGCCAAAGTCAACGAGGTTTTTGCGCTTTTGTAGAGTGGAACACAATGTAGCTTTTGCAGCAGCACAAAACTGTGCAGTTCGCAAACATCGCGAACTAATGTACTTTTTTCTGTTGTTTTTTAGCAGGATATGCTATACTGAAATCAATACCACATGAAGGGGTGACCATGGTCACTGTCTTTGAAAGAAATACGCCCTGTCAATCACTCTTATCTGTTGCCCGGCTATTTCTGTGCGATATAACTTTCCACCAAAGGGAGGACTGGCTGTGGAAAACCAAACACTGATTCTACTGTTGCTGGGACTTTTGTCCGTTGCAGTACTTTTTCTCATCATTGCCGTCATTGTGCTTGTGGGTAAAATAAACCGCCTGAGCAATCGTGACGTATTGCAGCGGTGTGACGACCTGCGTCGAGACCTTGCCGAAAGTCAGCGGGGGCTGCGCCAAGAGCTCGCCGCTCAAAACAATAGCTCTATGCGCGCCATGGCAGAGGTGCTGCAGGGCGGGCAAAAGGGCCTGGAAGCCCGCTTTGGCAGCTTTGCTTTGGAACAGGAGCAAAAGCTGGACAACATTCGCACCACCATGGAGCACCGCCTAGGTGTGATACAGGCAGACAACAACCGCAGACTGGAGGAAATGCGCCAGACAGTGGATGAAAAGCTGCAAAAAACTCTGGAAGAAAAAATGACCCGCTCTTTTCAAATGGTAAGCGAGCGTCTGGAGCAGGTATATAAGGGTCTGGGCGAAATGCAGTCGTTGGCTGTAGGTGTGGGTGACTTAAAGCGTGTGCTCAGCAATGTAAAAACCCGGGGTGTACTGGGTGAAATTCAGCTGGGCGCCATTTTGGAAGAAATTTTGGCTCCCGAACAGTATGAAACCAATATCATGACCAAGCCGGGCAGCCGCTGCTTTGTGGAGTATGCGGTAAAGCTGCCCACCGAGGACGGCAGCGGTGTTTACCTGCCCATAGACAGTAAGTTCCCCGCCGATGCTTATTTGCAGCTGCAGGACGCACGGGATACCGGAGATCCACAGGCGGTTCAGGCCGCCCAGTCGGTGCTAGATTCCCGTATTCGCTCCTTTGCCAAGGATATTCGTGACAAGTACATCGACCCTCCCAATACCACCGAGTTTGCCATATTGTTTTTGCCCTTTGAGGGGCTTTATGCCGAAGCGGTAAGCCGCGGTCTGGTAGAAATTTTGCAACGAGATTTTCGTGTAAACATGGCAGGCCCCAGCACCATGGCAGCACTGCTCAACTCTCTGCAGATGGGCTTTAAGGCTTTTGCCATTCAAAAGCGCAGTGCCGAGGTATGGACGGTTCTGGGTGCGGTTAAAACAGAATTTGATAAATTTGCAGGTGTGCTGGCTGCCACACAAAACCGGCTGGACCAGGTAAGCACCGAGTTGGATAAGCTGGTAGGTGTACGCACCCGCCAAATTCAAAAAAAGCTGAAAAATGTGGAAAGCCTGACAGAGGGCAGTGCCCGGGAGCTTTTGCAGCTGGGAGTAGAGTCGGATGAGGATGACATTGAAAATGTGACCTTAGAATCTTAAAAGCGGAAATATAGCGAAATATAAAAGCACGAGGCCTTGTCGTTTGAATAAAAGGACAAAGCCTCGTTTTTTTATCTACGGCACCTAACGAATTGTCCGCCCATTTTTGCGGATACTGTGTGATGACGGGCTATGGGCATCTAATTTTTAAAATAGTGGCACTAAACAACATTAAATCTAATATTAAATCATTTTAATATTAGATTTACTTATATTAAACGGTAGAACTTTGTATGTTTGGCTTTTTAAAACTTGTGTTACAATCATGGTAGAAAAGAAAATTTTATTCTCATTGAAGCAACCCGCACCTGAAAATGAGGGTAGTTTCTTCACCCATGTTGTTTGGATAGAAAGGATTGGGACTTATTATGGCAATGGCTATTGTAGGCGCCAACTGGGGCGACGAAGGCAAAGGCAAGCTCACTGACATGCTGGCACAACAGGCGGATATCGTCATCCGTTTTCAGGGAGGCAGCAATGCCGGCCACACCATTGTAAACGAATACGGAAAATTTGCACTCCATCAGCTGCCCTCGGGGGTGTTTAATCACAATATCACCAGTATCATTGGCAATGGTGTTGCCCTGTCGGTAGAAAATTTTGCAAAGGAACTGGCTTCCATTGTGGAGCGCGGTGTGCCCACACCCAAAATTTTAATTTCCGACCGCTGCCAGCTGGTAATGCCTTATCATGTCCTACTGGACGCTTACGAAGAAGAACGTCTGGGCGGTCGCAGCTTTGGCTCTACCAAGTCGGGCATTGCCCCTTTTTATTCAGACAAGGTGGCAAAAATCGGCTTTCAGGTTTGTGAGCTGTGGGAAGAAGAGGCCGCCCTGCGCCAAAAAATTGCACAGGTTATCGATATCAAAAACACTCTGCTCACACACCTGTACCACAAGGAGCCCCTGACCGTAGACGGTGTATATGCCACCCTTATGAATTATAAGGAGATTTTGGCACCCTATGTTGCCGATACCTTTGACTATTTGACAAAGGCAAGAGCCCAGGGTAAAAAAATATTGCTGGAGGGCCAGTTGGGCGCACTAAAGGATACCGACTTTGGCATTTACCCCATGGTCACCTCCTCCAATACCATTGCAGGCTATGGTGCTGTAGGCGCCGGCCTGCCCCCTCATGAAATAGATGATATTGTCTGTGTGGTAAAGGCATATTCCAGCGCAGTGGGCGCAGGCGAGTTTGTCAGCGAAATATTTGGGGAAGAAGCCGACGAGCTGCGTCGCCGCGGCGGCGATGGCGGCGAGTATGGTGCAACCACCGGACGCCCCCGCCGCATGGGCTGGCTGGATATGGTGGCAAGCCGCTACGGCTGTCAGGTACAGGGTGCCACTCAGGTGGCATTTACCGTACTGGATGCTCTGGGTTACCTGGAAGAAATTCCCGTCTGTGTGGCCTATGAAATTGACGGACAGCGTGTGGACTATTTTCCCTCTACCCCTTTGCTGAAAAAAGCAAAGCCTATTCTGGAGGTGTTACCCGGCTGGAAATGTGACATCCGCGGTATCCGCATCTACGATCAGCTACCCGAGGCCTGCCGCGACTACATTGAGTTTGCCGAAAAGCACCTGGGCGTACGCATCTCCATGGTTTCCAACGGCCCCGCCCGTGAAGATATTATCTACCGTTAAGTACCAACTGAATAGTAAAACCCCCTTTGGCTTAAAAGAAGCCAAAGGGGGTTTTTGTTATTGTACATCAAGGGGTATTCCCATTGCCCAAAAGCTTGTGCCCTGTTAAGTACAGCTTTCCGTCTGTGCTTTGCCTGAGGGTAAAGCTGTGGCGCTCTGCCCGCTGGGTAACAAAGGCCTCCTCCCCCATTTCACCTGCAAGCAGCTGTTCCGCTTCATCCACACCGCCAAAGCCGGTAAAGTACGCACTGTATGCCACCGTTGCGGTAATGGTGGCTCCATCTTTTGTATAGTCTAGTAAATAGCAGGTGGGGTATGGTGTACCCATGTGGGGCGGAGTATATACCCCGGCGTATTCGTGATACTGCCAAGGACTGAGCCCTTTGTTGGTGTGGGTCAGTGTTACCTCCGGCCCAAACAACTCTTTGGCGGCTTGCTCCACATGCTCCTGTAAATAGCCCTGAAAATCCCACACCGCTTCCTCCAAAGGCTCCAGCTGCGGATAGGTATTAACGTCGGAAAACTCGTTTACCTGCCCCCAATACACACTGGGAACATTAACAAGTGCTGCCATTTGAATAAAGTGGTTGGGTGCTTCTTCAATGGTTAAAAAGTCTGTTTCGGGAATATTCAGGCGGGTGATGTTGGCAATGGTATCTAAAATCTTCTTGGCACGGGCATCTCCTTTTAGGTCCCAGGAGTCTATGGGACGTGTATAATCATAGCCTTGCAGCGCCTGCTGCTGCCGATACTTTTCCACCACCTGGGAATAAGGCACCTGCTGACGCAGCTGGGTATACTCCTTTTGAGATAGTTTAGGAACGTTCAGCGTTGCCGGAGTAAAGGCTGTACTGTCCTGCTGCTGTGCCTGCAGCGGAGCGGGTGCACCATCCAACAAAAAGCTCACAGACTGTACGGGGCAGCTTTGCAGCAGGGTCATGGCAATGGTATCGTAAAACATGCGGTTTTCAAAATCGGGGTTGGGCTCACCGCTGATGTTTACCACAGCAACACCATCTTTTTCCTCTATTTGTTCTACCCAATAGGGCGTATACATACCTGCTTCGTCTATGAGGTCATTGAGCACCTGTGCCGTCAGCCCCTGCTCCACCCTTTTATCCACCGGCAGGTAGATTGTTTTTTCCTCTATCGTGGCGCCATAGGTGGTTTGAGTGCGGCTTTGGTAAAAGGTTAGCACGCCCTCCATGGTCAAAGGAATGTCTCCTTTTTGTACCTGCTCCTGAGATTGTGAGGAGAGAGAGGAGGTGCCTTGGCTGCCTGGATTTGTTTGCTCCTTACTGCAGCCGGTAAGGGCTGAGGCAGCCAGCACCAGAGCAGTTGCAGCAATAAAACTGCGCTTTATCAATGGATTCATTGGTCGTTCTCCTTCTGGGACATCATGGCTTCATTCAGGGTGTGTTTTTTGTGACCGCATACACCAGATAACTGGTAACGCCCTCAAAATAAATGGGATTTTGCGGCCCGTGGGGCAGCTTACTGTTGGATGCCGAATGGTCCAGTAGAGTAAGTGTTGTATCTGCTTCTCCTGCGGCATCCAGCAGCAGTGAAACGGCTTGGGGTGAGTCTATATTTGCGTCGGTATAGCTCAAAATCTTTTCCAAATCCAAGCTCTCTATGGCGCTGATGGTATCCTCATCCCGACGATGCGCTTCCTGGGGCTGCAGGTAGTGAGAGCAGTCTGCCGATACCACCAGCAAAATTCTTCTCTCTTGCCGCTGCTGGGCAATAACCTGCCGTACTGCCTCCAGCCGTTCTCTGCTCAGGCGGTTGCTAAGCAGGCAGACAGTCACAGGGGTATCCGGCAGATAACGCGCCACAAGGGGCACCAGTCCTGCCCCGCCATGATCCAGCTCCACAGCGGTTGGGTTGTCCTCTGCCGCTATGGTTGTATTGTCCAGCAGCGCCCGGGCAAGCTCCTCATCCCCATCTATCAGGCCAAAGGGGGTCTGCCATCCTTTTCTTGCTGTGGTCACCATACTTTGACAGTTTTGGCCAAAATGGCTGGGAGATACAATCAGCACCGCATCGTAGGGTTGCTGTTCGGCAGCAAGCTCAAAAAAACCGGCTATCATATCTGCCGCCAGCAGATGATGAGGAATCATTCCGGCTGTTAGGTCACCTTCTGCCTGATACAGGGGCGCATTTTGAATGCCTACCTCCAGCTGAGAACTGTCGTAAAAAAGACAGCGCATGCGGGTATTGGTCGGCTGTGCCACACTGTTTTGTACGCCTGCCTCCAAAGACGAGGCGGCAGGGGGCGCCGTTATTGTGATTTTGGGCTGGGCACAGCCCACCGCCAGCAGCAGTGCCAACAGCGGGCATAGTAAATTTAACTTGGTATTCATAGACTTTCTCATGGCTCTATTACAATGGTGTCTCGCTGGGTACTGCCCCATACAGGGCCGGTCTGGCTGCTCATGTAGGTGCTTTCCACCACATAACTGCCGGGGGTGGTGCAGCGGGCATAGTATACCACAGGCTGCAGTTTTAGGCTTTTGCCTGTAACCCAGGCGCCAAACCTGATTCTTTGCTGCTCCCGGTTGCTTAAATACCAAAAATTATCGGGGTTATACTGGGCTGCCTGATAAGTGGCTCCATACTGCTCAAAGCGCATACCGGAGGGCAGATAATCTTCAATGACCAGCTCTCCTTCTCCAATGTCACCATCAAACAGTCCCAGGTCGGCGGTAATGGTAATTTTTACAAGGTCACCCACCTGAAAGCTGTCTCCATTGACGGGGGTAATTGTTTTTGTCATGCCAATGAGCTTGTTCTCATCGTCCTTTACCTCCTGCGCTGGAGCGGCATAATACACATCTGCATACACGGTACCTGCCTGCACCTTAAAGTTTGCTTCTGCCAACTGCTGGCGGCTCAAAGATAGATACTCGGTGCTGCGGCCCAGCTCCTTGGTAACAGTTTTTCCGTCCTGCTGCCAGCTTACCTTGGCACCTTGTGCTTTGGCAGGCTGCCAGCGTGTCAGGTACAACAGCTGTTCCAAATAATACGGCTCATAGATGCTGTCCTTTTGCGCCAGATAGCTTACCAATTGGCTTGCGTCGCTGTGCTGCAGAAGGGTTGCCACCATGGATGCCGCCGCTGTACAGTCGTCCTGGCTACTGTCCTTCTGCGCTTTTACTGCCAGCACCCTTTCTCCCGATACGCCTTGTAGTTCCATCAAATTAGGGCGTACCGCACGGTCATACCAGGCAGTGGCGGCGGCGGGTTCCTCCGACACTGCCAGTGCAGCCGCCAGATAGGCTTCATCGGTAAAGGAAGCCAGACCCTCGTCTAATATCGCCTTTATTTCCGCTTTGTTATCTTCTCCGTTTAATGCCTCTGCCAAATAGCGCACAGCCACCGATTCTCCGGCACCTGCCCCCTGCAGCCCCAGCTCATACAAACCGTTTTTGCTTACAAGTTCAGGCGCGGCCAGTATCATTTTTACGGTAAGCTCGGCATCCGGCTGGGCGTACGGCAATACACCGAATAAGGTTCCCTCCCGCAGCAGCTTGGCATCCTGCTGGGTAACCTCGCTTAGATAACTGTCTATCCCCTGATTTTGATATTCCTTGGCGATGAATACCCGCACCAGTCGTGCATCGGTGCGTATTCCAGAGCCTTTTTGAAGAAGATTGGAAAATACCTTGTTGTAGGTCACCATGCTTTGGTCATACAGTGCAACAGTAACAGGGTAGCGCAGGGGTGTTACCGAAATACCGTCCTTAAGGTTAAAGGTTGCCACCCGGCTGACCTCAATTCCCGACTCCACAATAGTCACCGGAAGCTGAACTCCGTCGATAAAGTCCTTGCACCGTCCTTTTACGGTAACAGTGTAGTTACCTGCCGAAAGGCCGTCAAAGGTAGCCGTTTCCAGTGTGCGCAGCCTGCCGCCGGCGGTTGTGGATTCTTCCTTCCCTGTTTCCAAATTTTTAACCGTAACGGTGTAATCGGCTTGGTCGTTGGCGGATACGCCTACGCCGGAGCTGCGCAGCCCCACCGCAAGGGTGTCTCCTGCCAGCAGCTGCTCGCTGACAATGGGGGTCACAAAATAGTCCTTGGTTGCAGCTGCCTTTTCCTTGGTACTGCCCGCCTTGCCGTCATCGGTCAGGGCAAGAGCGGTAAACCGCCAGCTGGTAATGTTGTTAGGGAGCTGAACTGCTGTGGTAAAGGTTCCGTCTTTGGCTGTAATGCCGTTTTGGAACCATGCGGTATCCTTAAAATCTACACGCATCTGGCCGTCTCCGCCGCCTCCGCCGCCTTTTTCTCCGGCGTTGTTATAGCCCGGTTGGCGGAAAGAGGTGTATTTTTGCGGGTAGGGCCAATAGATACTGCGGTAAATGCTGTTTAATACATCTATATTCTGTTCTTGCAGGGCAAAAATTGCTTCATCCACCACGCTGAGCACCACTTCGGCACCCGGCTGGGGTTTGCCGGTGGTCTTATCGGTTACGGTGACGGTAACCTTGGCATTGTCGGCAGGCTGATAGCGGTCTTGATCGGTGGTAACGCTTACCTCCAGTGCCCGTTTTTGTGGTGAAAATCTCATGTACCTGTCTTCCAAAGCGTAAATGTGCTTTCCGTCAAAATAGGCGCCTGTAATGATATAGTTTGGCACAAGGTCCTCACCAAAGGGCATTACCACCTCGCCCTTTTGGGTGACGGCAGTGTGGTGGAAATCATCCTGCACCACCGTGTACAGCAGCCGACCCTTAAAATTCTCCATGGGCTCATCGTTATCCATCAGTACAAAGGTCACGTTCTCGCCATCCCCAAAGGATGCGCTTAGCTCGCTGTAGGGCTTATAATAATAGCCGTCTCCTGCATTTACCTGAGTAGCTACCTGTGCTTCTTCGGCACTAACCTGCTTATCCAGCACATAACGGTGGGTTCCGTCGTTGCTGCGGTAACCATATTCCCAGGGGTTGCTTAAATACACCTGGTAGCGCACCATCCTACCGGTAGAATCGGTGGTGGTAAGTTCCAGACGATACCACTCATGGTCGGTGCTCTTTGGCAGACCATCCAGCGCATAGCTGCCCTGTTGGGTTGTGATGGTATATTGCTGCTCCAAATCCTCATGGCGCACATAGGTATAAGCAGTCACCATTTCCCGATTGATATAGTCATAGCTTACGCCTGCTTCTTCCTTGGTGTAGTAGATTTTGTACAGCGACGCCTCTACATTTTTAGTCACTGCCTCACCCTTTAAAAGCTCGGTTTGCCACAAATCCTCCTGAGTCTTAATGCGGGAGGTATCTATTTTGTTGGTGGTGACGAGCACCCTTGTGCCCCCGCTTTTTTCTTCCACCTGACCCTGTAGCATAATATCACGGTGAATGGCATACACACTGCCGTATTGATAAAAGTTCTCTGCCTCTGCCTCGTTGTTGGAAAAACGATAGTCGTAGGAATAAGGGTACCAGGAGTCTGTGGTCTCATAATTCCTGACAGTCAGGGGGATTGTCAGCCTGCCCTCCTTGTCGGTGCGCAGCTGCTGTCCGCCTTTGTCAAAGGCCATATCACTCCAGCTTTCGGTTATTACCGAAAAGTCCGGTGCCGGTGTTCCGTCAAAGGTAGAAACCTCCAGTGTTACCACTGGCTTATCACCTCTTGGCAGCAGGTAAACCGGCCGGTCGGTACTACTTTGCGCAGTATAAACAGGCTTTACATAATCCTCAATTCGCACGTACTGGTCACCCACAACCAAATCCTCCAGCATCAGCTGCAGCCTGGGCCAGTCGCCGCCCTGCATACCGCTAAAGGTAATTTCTGCTGTAAACAGTCCGTTGCTTGCAGGGGTTACCTGTGTTTTTTCACCGTTAAGCTCCAGCGTTACCGTCTCAGGCTTGGGGGTGGAGGATTCTCTGGGGCGTATCATCCCCCAAACCTTCATGGTATCTGTCGTGCGGTAAATTGGCCGGTCGGTAAATAAATAGTAGTTATATTTGTGGGAGGCACGCTCCTGTTCGTCATCATAGTCATAAAAACTGCTGCTGTCCACAAAGGTTTTGTCCCGCGCAGAAACGGTAAACAAACATTGTTCGTACCGGGTGTTGTCTGCAGTGAGCTGTGCATCATCCACATAGGCCACACCATCCTTGCCGGTAACGGCAGCGGCGGGGTACCCCGTCTCTATGATTAGCTCCGCACCCTCCACCGGCTCTCCGGTTTTGGCATTGTTTACCCACAGCAAAAGGTTTTTGTCCCACCGCATGTGGAACACCGACAGGTCACTTACCTGCAGCAGCATGTGCCGGGTAATGGTTCTTTGGCCTCCCTCTGCCTCGGGGCTGCTTTGGACAGTAAACTCTGCTGCATAGTAGCCCTCCTCCAATGCTTCGGGGAACTGAACCACCAGAGCACTGCTATTGTAGTATCCCTTACCTCCGCTTTGCACAGTGTCATCCTGTACCAGCCGAAAAGGCACCGCCTCAAAGGTGCTTACCTGGGTCATGGCAGAGGTATCTATAAAGCCCAGACCGCTCCGACGGTTGCTGTTATACTTGATCAGCTCCTCACGGTAGGCAGCCGCATCCCCACACCGATACACCTTGACAGATACCGGCTGCTTGTCAAAAACAGTATCCAGATACATGGGCACTACAGGTGCTTCTGTGGTAAGAGAATTGTAGGAAAGTCCATCGTTTAGCTGAAAGAAATATGCCTCCTCTTCTTCCTCTTTGGAACAGGTGGTAAAGGAAAATACCACTTCCTGTTCCAGCTTGGCGCCATCCGGGGTGGCAAGGGGAGGATTTAGGCGCACGGTATATGTGGTTTCATAGTCCATACCCTTTTGGGGGTAAAACACATAGCGTCCATCCCCCTGCTCCACACGACCCTGAATAATGGGCTGAATGCTTAGTGCCTTTTCAAAATCCTCCAGGGTAAGGTGGTTGGTGTTAAAGGTAAACTCAATGCCGGAGCGTGATGTCACCTTTTGCCCTTTGTCTGTGGGAAAATGGGAGGACACCACCAAAGCATTCCGCACCTGATAGGTAAATTTTTTGCCTCCAATTTTTATGATAAAGCTGCTGTTTGGCACAAGGGGAGCCAAGGGGCGCAGCACAAAGCTTCCCGACTCTTTTTGCAGGGAATAAGCCACCGGCGGCTCGGTGGTAATTTTTTGCCGCAGGCTCTGCTCCTTTTGCCCCGGCGCAGCAATGGTAAAAGCCGATGCCGGAGATATACCTTCACTGTTTGACAAAGTAGGAGTTACCGAAACTCCGCTGAAAAAGAAAGTTGCAAAAACGCCCAAAACACATACCGCCGCACCCACGCAGACAGGCCAAAACCATTTGGTCTGCTGCAGCTGATTCCACCGGTTGTTCTCCATCATGCTGCCTCCTTACACAATGGGCTTAAGCCCATGCTGCAAATCAATTTAAAATCACGAATTAAAATCACGAACCCTATAATAAGTGTATTGCCATAGAATAGATATCATATCAGATAACGAAAATGAATTCTCAAATCTTTACACAAACTATATTTTCTTAAGGGATACCTCACAATTTGAAGTGTTCTTTGCTCGGCCAATGGATAAGGTAAGCACCCTATTCTGCGGTGTTGCCTTTATACAAAAGAAAAGCTGCCGGTACCCCGGCAGCCATTACTGTTTCTACTGAACAACGGCGCAAGTGTGGTAAAAACACACCGGTGTTATGGCAAGTGTAGAATATCAGTCATCCTTGGGGCCGTAACCCTCAACCCCAAACACAGGAGGCACCACATGAAGCTCCAGTTCGGTTAGTTTACCATGTTCCCGCTCATAGGCCTTTCGCTCTTTTTCCACCTCTGCCAGCAGCACATTGTAGTTGGGCATTGCCGCCTGAGGCAGCTGCTTCGGCTCAGGTGCAGGCCAGTCAGATGGACAGTCGGCAAAAAGGTAGTTTTTTTCTACCTCCTGGCGCTGCCGTGGGGTAAGCTTGCTGTACTGAATTAGATTACGCCCCCAGCGATGGTCGGTAAACATGGTTTTGTCCGACTTTAAAAAGTAACGGTAGGTTAAACGGTCCTTTTTCATAATATTATCTTCCAACTGTGGGTCCAGGTGATACCACTGCCCCTCCAGTTCTACCATAACCCAGGCATGGTCTACAAAATCACCTTGAACAGAAATGGTAGTACCCGGTATATAACGAGCAGAAAACCCCATTTCCTCCAGAAGCAGCACCAGGGCACAAGCATAGTCTTCACAGCTTCCTACACCAAAAGCCAAGGGACTTAAAGCTCTGTTTTCCTCATAGGCAGGCAGCTCGGTGCTTGTTCCTCTAATGCGCCAAATGTCAAGGCCTACGGGCTTGGCAAAGCTGGTATTTGCTATGACATATTCATAAGCCCCGCGCACTCTTTCTGACGGCTGTGCCCCCGCACGGTCAATTTTTTTCACCGTCTGCTGTACCAGCCAGCGGATATAGTTTTCCGGACGGTCATCCGCCGCAGTGTCACTGATCTCTTGTACACAATCACTTTGCGGCAGCTCTTGTGCTGTACCTTCAGCCTGTTCCAAACCGGAGTCTGCCTTTACAGCTTCCTGGGGCACAGGCGGTGATGCCGCACTGCAGCCGCATACCAGTATCAGTAGCAGTACTGTCACCCATTGCGTCAGCACCTTCATTTCAGCATCTCCAGTACCTTTTTTGCTATAGCATGTGCCAATGCACGGTGACTCTCCGGCTCAAGGTGCACACCGTCCACTTCACTGGGGCGGGTATACTGTGCGGCATCCAAAAAGCCACAGCCCAGCTGCTCTGCCGCTTGCTTATACTCCTGTGCAAACAGCCGAGATAACCTGTTTACTCCCAGTAAAGTCTCTACCTTGGTATTGACCAAAGCCGGTGACACCAGCAAAATTTGGGGCGGAATGCCGTTTTTACCGCACTTTCCAAACTGCTGAATGCTTCTTGCCATTGCAAGCACTCCCTCTGCAAGTCTTCCTTCACAAGGCGGGTTATCGGTTAGAACAAGGTCATTGGTACCCAGCATCAGTACCACAAGGCTAAGGGGTGCACAGGTATAAAGACAGGGCAACAGCTGTGGTGCACCAATTCGATACGCCTCACCGGGGACATCGTATATTGTGGTACGGCCGCTCATGCCCTGTTCGTAAACAACAAAATCCTGCCCCAAAAGTTTTGACAAAATCCCCGTCCAGCGGGTATCTTCGTCGTATCTTTTTGCAACGCTTGTATCACCAATCGCCTTTGGCACATAGCCCCAGGTGTTGGAGTCTCCAAAACACATAATTCCTGTTCGCTCTTCTAGCATGTGTCTTTGCCCCCTTCTTTTGCTATTTTTAAAAGCAAAATTGTTATCATCAGTATAACACAACAACAGATTGATAGGAATAAGGCGTTTATTTGAGAAATGAAGGCCATTGCCTTTTCTCACAAACAGATGCTTTGTAGTTGTGACACAGCATACCAGTATCAAAAAGGCCAAGACCACTTAAACAATAAGTTTAGGTGGTCTTGGCCTAAGTATTTTATTAATCTACGACCTCAAACGTAAAGACAACAGGGTTTACGATATTTTCGTTAAGAGGAGATACATCAACTGATTTTATCTTCAGTTTTATTCCCAATGCCTTTTGGTATTCATACAAGCGCCCACCTGCACATCTTTCAAAATATGTTTCTATCGATGCCGGATACTCAAATTTTCCTTTTGGCGCGTGCTTGTAGTAACCATGATTACAGGCAAAGGTAACTGTAATGGTATTATCATCATTTAAAACCGCGGTTCTGCCAAACGTATTGGTAAACAGCTTTAGCCTTTCTGCAAGGGGCTTGTCCGCATGCTCAGCTGCAAAGGCTTTGCGTTCTTTGTCATACCCGGTACCGCTACAGCTTCCGTTTTGCTCAAACAGCCGAAACCTTTGCTCCCTGATAAGATGTTCTTCCATTGCTTTTATAAATTCTCTCTCACATTCGGCTCCCTTATATGTTTGAACAATGCTCTCAAACAAGGGTAACACCTCATGAGGAATTTCATTTTTACGCATCCGCATTGCATTCAGCACGGCTTTCATTGGCACGGCCCCTCCTCTTTCCTATCCACATTTGCCCTATTTTATCATATCAAATTGCAAATTCATATAAGAGCTTACAATCTTTATATGATAGTATCTTCTTCCCCTAACAAACCTCAAGGAAAACACTATAAAAAAAGCAGCCTGTTACAGCTGCTGAAAGGGACAACATAGTTTTCACACTATCTGCGATACATAGAGACTTCACTCATTGATGATTTGTCATAACCCATATGAGTAGAAATTTTACCGGCAGATTCTAAAAGCATGGGCAATTTGGTTTGTATCTGCGGCTTTGTCATGAACAAGGAGGGCCCGCTTAAACTAAGAGCGGCAATGATACGGTTGGTATAGTCACGAATGGGTGCAGCAACGCAGCTTATCCCCTCTTCACATTCTTCATCGTCGTAGGCGTAGCCGTTTATGCGAGCCAGCATAAGTTCTTTTTGAAGTCTATCCAAATTGGTGATGGTTTTTTTAGTTTTTGGGGTAAGCCCTTTGATAGCCAAAAGCTGCTCCCACTGCTCCTCCGAATAATCAATTAAAAAGAGCTTACCGGCAGCGGTGCAGTGCAGGTCAGCAATAGCACCAATGCTGCGTGTTGCCTGGTGTGGCAGGGTTTTGAATGATGTTGTTTCCAAATACAATATTGACATGTTGTCTTCAATAATTAAATTGGCGCAGGCACCAAATGCGGTGGCAAGTGGCTCTAAGTATGGTATTGCAACATCTCTTAAGTCACCCGGCTTTTGCAAATACGCACCCAGTCGGCAAATCTTATGGGTCAGGCTGTATTTGTTGGTTTCCTGATGCTGCACAACATAATCCATTGACTGCAGGGTGGTTAAAAACCGCAATGTGGTAGTGGGATGCATCTCACACTGCTGCGCCAGGTCATAAAGCCTCATGGGTTCTTTATTCTGAGACATAATTTCCAGCAAATGCATTAATTTTTTAGTAGACTGATTGGCATTGGAAGATCCGGTCTTAAGCTCTAAACGGGACATCATACACCTCTTATATATAAAAAATTAAAACACTTTAACATTCTGGCCTTCCAGCAATGCCTGAACGCTTTTGATATTTACCTGTTGTGCTACTACTCCGTCTAAAACAGAGACAGCTGCTGCAACGCCGGCACCCTGGCCGGTTACAAAACAGCATGCAATACTTCTAAAAGCACAATGCGCAATTTCGTCACCAGAAATACAGCGTCCTGCTACCAACAAATTATCAATATTTACGGGCACCAGTGCTTTATAAGGAATTTGCATATAACGTCCGGAGGTGGGCAGAACCAGTAATCCTTTTCCATCTATAAATTCCGGCACAATGCCGATGCTGTCATCAAACCGGCACTCGTTTAATACATCTGACCCGGTAAGAAAATATTGGCCACAGATTCTTCTGGACTCTCTGGCACCAATTTTAAGAGCAAAATTTTTAATTCTTGCATTTTCAAAGCCCGGCATGTATCTTCTCAGAGCCTTCAGCGCCATCATGCAGTATTCCCGACCGGACATCTCTGCCTTTGTCAAATCTAAAACATCGGTACAATCAATATTGCCAATGAGCACAATGTTAAGCCCTGAGACACTTCCGTCTGCCGTTACCGAGCCGTAGCTTCCTCCAAAACGAACATCGGGCAGCTCTGGGAGCAGGCCGTCACGTTGGGCTTGCTGAAAGCATTCCTTGATATAAGGTGTAAAAAGGGCAAAGTCACTTTGATTCAGCTGTTTGTTCCAGCAGTCGCCCCAGTCACTGTAAGTGGGGCGCAGCGTATTTTTTATATAATTTAAAAAACGGGTGGCATTTACACCTGCAACATGAAACAAAGGAGAGACACTCATGAGCTTTTCTTTGGGACTTTGAACAAATGGTGCCCCGCAAAAGGCTGCAATATCCGCATCGCCGGTGCAATCAATGACACGTTGTGCATATACAACCTGCCGGCCGGATTTACTTTGAGTAACAACTCCCTTTATCTTATAGTTTTCCACTACAACATTTACTGCGGTACAATGCAAAATAGGCGTTACATTTGCACGGAGCAACAGGCGGTCAAAGACCACCTTCAGCAGCTCACTGTCAGTGGTCAGCATCTCTGACATATTACCATAAAAAGAATTACTCAACTTTAAAACTGCTTCTTCCACTTCCCGAAGCAATCCTCCCGCTTCTTCTGTGTTGGGAAAGCGAAACCACAGCCCGGATTCCACCCCGCATTGTGTCATATTACCTCCAAAGCAGGAACCGGATTCTATAATGGTGGTTTTTGCCCCTGCCCGGGCAGAGGCAATGGCAGCGGCTATGCCGGAAGGCCCACCGCCAACAACCAAAACCTGGGTATCTGCTAAAGATGTTAACTCCTTTTTTGCTTGATGCAAGGATATCATAATCATCACCCTCGTTTGTTTGTCATTGTATCAATCAACTGGGGGCACCTTAAGTCTTTTAAAGCCAGCCTACAGCTCGCGCATCTAAGCCACCATTTCTGTCAAAACATAAAATTGTTTTTTATAATTATAAGCTCTTTTCAAAAAAGTGTCAAATAATGAAACAAAATTTATAAAAAATGTATTATAGTAACAATTTTAAACGTAATTTTTGTGCTTTATATTTAAAGTTTCATAAAATGAAACAACTGTTGGGGAATTTAGAAGATAGTTGCAAAAACACTTGGTCTATTTAGTCAATAGAACTAAAGATATAAACAGGTTATAATGAAAGTACAAAATCACAGCAAATTTTGTCGAAAAATGTTGCTGTGTGTGTTTGAGATTTTAGGAGGAAATAAAATGAAAAAGCTGTTATCTCTTTTATTGGCCACTGTTTTAGCACTTAGCTGCCTAGCTGGTTGCGGCCAATCTGCACCTGCTTCTTCTGCACCTGCTTCTTCTGCTGCACCTTCCAGTGAGGCGGCTTCCGGGGAGACCGCAAAAGGCCCCACAGCCGAAAAACCATTGGTGCTAAAGCTTGGCCACGTCTTTTCCGTAGATACTCCCATGGATAAGGCTGCCAAGATGGCTGCACAAAAGGTAGAAGAAAGAACCAATGGAGCCATCAAAATTGAAGTAAGCGCTTCCGGCGCTCTGCCTTCCGGTGCTGATGGTATTGAACAGTGCATCCGTGGTGCAAACTATATCAGCCTGTATGATATCAGCGCCATGGCAGATTGGGTTCCCGACTATGTGGCGCTTTGTGGACCTTTCCTTGTAGACACCCGTGAAGAATTCCGTCAGCTTTGCGAATCCGACCTGGTTGCAGAGATGAACAAAAAAGCCGAGGAGCAAGGCGTTAAGGTTTTGGCAATTCCCTTTAACTTTGGCTTCCGCAACATTGGCACCAGAAAAATGAAGGTTGACAGCATCGATGACTTAAAGGGCATTAACTTCCGCGTACCCGGTGTACAGCTCTACATTGAGACCTTTAACGCACTGGGCTGCAACTCTATTACCACACCTTCTTCCGAAGTATACAATGCCATTCAAACCGGTCTGGCAGATGGCCACGAGACCTCTCTCTCTGATATGGCAAAAATGCAGATGCAGGAAGTTCTCAAGTACATCACCATGACAAAGCATTTCATCGGCCTTTCTTCTGCTGTCATGTCCAACGAGGTGTTTAATTCTCTCAGCGAAGAACAGCAAAACATTTTGGTAGAAGAATTTAAGAACGCTGCCGAGTGGTGTTCTGCAGAATACGAAAAGGGTGATGCCGAGGCTCTGGAAATGTTTAAGGCTGCCGGCGTAGAGATTGTTGAAATTGATACCACTGCTTTTAAAGAAGCCACAAAGGCTATCTATTCTCAGGACGTGTTCCCCACCTTGTCTCCTGACATTTATGAGAGACTGCAAGCGGAGCTGACCAAAATCCGTGCTGGTAAATAATCAGTAAAGAAATATGGCATGCCAACCATTGGCCCACAAAATTTGGATGGCATGCCATATTTAGTGTAATTTGTTGCGGAGGACTCACATGAAAGAACAAAAGAAGAATATTGCGTGGCTTAAAATACTATCAAATATGGACATTTATATTGGCGGCGCAGTATTTGGTGTGCTGGTTACCCTGACCTTTATTAATGTCTTAATGCGCTATATTTTCAGAACACCAATCAGCTGGTCGGAAGAAATGATTTTGATTCAATTTGCATGGTCAACCTATCTGGGCATCGTGGCCTGCTTTCGGTATGATAAGCATATGCGTATCACCTTTATTTTTGACAAGCTGCCAAAACCTGTACAGAAGGTCATTGATATTGGAACAGATATTATGCTACTGGCTTTGTTTGGATATTTAACCTATCTGTCATCTGTTTTATGTGCCAATGTAGGTGTTAAAAAGACGCTGGTAATGCGGCTGCCTGCCAATGTGGTCAACTTAACCCTTTTGGTGTGCTTTGGCGTCATGGCTGTTTCCTGCGCTTTTAAAATTTATCATAAAATTCGGGGAACTTATGAATTGGATAATCCCCTTGCAGATGTAGAAGCTGCGGCAAAGGAAATGAACTAGTTACCCTACCGTTGCCGAAAGGCTGCACATTGCACAGCTTGTTAGATAATTGCACCTTAAAGGAGGCCTAAATTGTGGAGGGAGTAACCTTTGTAAGCTACCTGCCATTACTATTGGTATTTATTTTATTTTTGTTTCGCGTCCCAGCTGGTTTTTCTATGATTTTAGCATCTACTCTTTACTTTACTTTTATGAACACCACCATGCCCATCGACTTGGCGCTGCAAAACCTGGTTTCCAGTGTTCAGGACTTTGGACTGCTGGCTGTACCATTCTTTATCATGGCCGGTGTCATCATGAACTACTCCGGCATCAGTACCAGGCTCATGGATTTTTGTGAGCTTTTGGTGGGCCATATGCCCGGCGGTTTGGGTCAGGTAAACGTGCTGCTCAGCACCTTAATGGGCGGTGTTTCCGGCTCCGGCAATGCTGATACTGCCATGCAGTGCAAAATGCTGGTGCCCCAGATGGTTAAGCGTGGATATGACACTCCGGTTGCTGCAGCCATTACCGCAACCTCCTCAATTATTCCCGCAGTCATTCCTCCGGGCATTGTCATGATTCTCTATTGTATGGCTGCCCGCACCTCCATCGGCAAGGTTTTTGCTGCGGGATATATCCCAGGTATCCTGATGTGCGTAGCACTCATGATTACCACCGCCCTGGTTGCAAAGAAGAACAAATATCCCGCTACCCGTGAGCGCAGAGCCACTTTTGCAGAAATTATGCGTGGCGCAGGCAGTGCCATTTTAGCATTGTTTATGCCTCTTGGACTTTTAATGGGTCTTCGCTTTGGTATCTTTACCGCTACCGAAGGCGGTGCCATTGCAGTATTTTATTGCGCCATTGTCGGTGGCTTGGTTTACAAGAACTTTAAACTCAAGCACGTTTGGCTCGTCATCAAAGAGACCTTCTTTTCCTATTCTCAAATCATGCTGATTATTTTGGGGGCAAAGCTGTTTGGCTATTACCTTACATATGAACGAATCCCCGAGCACCTGTCCAGCATCATCATGACCTTTGCGGTAAGTAAGTATGTTTTTATTCTGGCTGTAGTGGCATTCTTGCTGTTTGTGGGCATGTTTATGGAGGTAAGCCCCTGCATGTTCATCTTTGTGCCGCTGCTCCTTGGTCCTCTTCAGGCTATGGGCATCAATTTGGTCCATTTTGGTATTATTATGACCATCACCCTCATGATTGGCGGCATTACGCCTCCCTATGGTTCCATGATGTTTATTGCATGCTCTATGACAGATACCCCCATGGAGAAATTTGTAAAGGCAAATATGCCGTTCCTTATTACCATTTTTATTGTAGACTTACTGGTTATTTTTATAGAGCCTATTACCATGTTCCTGCCAAACCTGATGTACGGCTAAGCTATTGTACAGAAAGTTGACAAAAATATCTGGCTTGTGTCTATAAATATCATAATGAAAGATTGATAATGTCGGGGAGATGTACCGGAAAGACAGCTTCGGCACATCTCCCCCCAAAATTTTGTTCTTTTTAAAGGGCTTGGTTTTTTGCACCCTAAAACAAATTTATACTTTTATTTACTATCAAACGAGGACAATTTATGAAGACTTTACATTGGTCAAAGGTGTTTACTTTTGCGGGTGCTATTGTAGCATATCTTATAGGTTCGGGTTTTGCTTCCGGCCAAGAGGCCATGCAGTTTTTATCGGCCCACGGCTTTTGGGGATGCCTTGGTGCAGTGATTATGACAGCATGCATTTACTTTGGGTTTTGCAGCTCCATTATGAGTGATGGATACAATTTGCAGCTTTCTTCTCCCAATGACATCTTTCAATACTATTGCGGCAAGCACCTAGGTTTATTTTTCGAAATTTATACGCCAATCTTTCTGTTTTGCGTTTATATTGTCATGTTGGCTGGGGCAGGCGCCATTTTAAACGAGTACTATGGAATCTCTTTACTTTGGGGCAGAATCGGCATGGCTCTGCTTTCTATTGTCACTGTTTTAATGGGGCTGAACGGATTGGTAAATGTCGTTTCTAAAATTGGGCCTTGCATTATTCTGTTTTCTGTACTGGTGGGGGTAGGCAGCATCATCCTCAACCCTACGGGCCTTTGGGAGGCAGACGTCATTTTAAAGAATATTACCGTAACAAAGGCTGCGCCCAACTGGTTTATTTCCGGCCTTATTTTTCCTTCTATGGGGTGTGTCATGATTACTCCCTTTTTGGCAAAGCTGGGTGCAACAGCTTCATCAAGAAAAGAAGCTAAAGCAGGTGGAATTGCGGGAGCCCTTACCTTTGCCCTTGCTGTTTCTGTATTTGCTTTTGGCCTTTTGGCCAACATTGGAAGCTTATATGATAAAAATGTCCCTGCCCTGGTCATTGCCAATCAAATTCTGCCCTTTATTGGCGCTATTTTTGCAATTATTTTAATTGGCGGTGTTTACACTACCGCAGTCCCCATGCTTTGGCTAAGCTGTAATCGCCTTTTTGAAGATGAAAAAAGCAAACAGTTTCGTATTTGTGCAGTGGTGCTGACAGTGGTTGCCTTTATCCTTAGCCGCTTCCCTTTTGCAATATTGGTCAACGTGCTGTACACCATTACAGGATACCTTGGCATACTCTTGGTCTTTTGTATTTTTAAAAAGCAAATTACAAATCACAAAGAAAATTTGTTTAACAAACAACAGTAAGGTTTATTGCTAGGCAAAAAAGCCATCATTAGTTTTGGAGGTTCTTTTATGGAAATGATACTGGAGCAGGCACGACAAGTTCCGGTGCTGGATAAAGCCCAGGTGCTGGTGGTGGGAGGAGGCCCTTCCGGAATAGCAGCGGCTTTGGCTGCCGCCAGATGCGGCGCAGATACGCTTTTGCTTGAGAGATATGGGTGTTTTGGTGGCGTGATTACTCAGGTTGGAGTAGAGGCGGTTGCATGGTATCGCCACGAAGGCAAGGTGAATGAGGCGGGCGGTATTTTAAAGGAAATGGAAGAAACCGCTTTGGCTATGGGCGCCTCCACCAAGGAGTGCCAGTCTGACAGTCAGGCCTTGGATGCAGAGATGTTTAAATATGTCTGTGACCAAATGCTGGTGAAATCCGGAGTCAGATTGCTTTTGGACATTTATGTGGTAGATGTCATAAAAGAAGACAACAAAATATGCGGTGTGATTACCGAGAGTAAATCCGGCCGGCAGGCCATATTGGCAGAAAGGGTAATCGATTGCACCGGAGATGGTGATGTGATGCACCTTTCTGGGGCTTTTTATCATAAAGCTCCCAAGGAAAAGCTCATGTCTGTTACAGAGCTTTTTAGCTGCAAAGGGGTGGACACCCAAAAATTTATGACCTATGTCAAGCGCGACCTAAAACCTACCTATGCAGACTGGGGCGGAGAATGCTGGTCGCAGAGCACCACCGGCAAGGAAGATGAAATGTTTACCCCTTACCTGGAAAAGCCCTTTATTGAAGCAATAAAGGATGGAGACTTGGTAATTGATGTACCCAATACCAGCATAGGGGGAACCTGGAGTACCGTTACACCCGAAGGGGAAGTGACCCAGTTAAACCTGGTATTTATGCGCAATATTGATTGTACGGATGTAAGGGACTTAACAAAAGCCCATATTAACGGAAGAAAATGCTGCATAGATGCACTTAGAATTTTGCGTCAGCGTGTTCCCGGCTTTGAAAATGCCAAACTCAGAAATTTTGGAATGACGCTGGGAACAAGAGAATCGCGTTTGCTGGACGGGCAGTACACCATTACCAAGGATGATGTTTTCAACGAGGCCCGCTTTGAGGACAGCATTGCAATATTCCCTGAATTTATTGACGGAAGGGGATATTTGGTTCTGCCCCTCACAGGGCGGTATTATCAAATACCTTATCGCGCATTGCTACCCCAAAACGTTGAAAACCTTTTGGTTGCAGGCAGATGTATATCAGGAGAGCCGATTGCTCATACCTCTTTTCGGAATATGTCCTGCTGTGTAGCTACGGGTCAGGCGGCGGGGACAGCTGCTGCACTCTCCGTATCTGCAAAGGCATCTGTGTCTCAGGTGGATATTTCTATGGTACAGAAAAAACTTGAGGAGCAGGGTGTGCGTATTCGATAAAAAAATTTTATTTGATGATGAAAAAGATGGAAGCGGCCTAAACTAGGGCAGCTTCCACCTTTTCTTTTTTAAGGCTGACTGTAGTAAATCCCCTGTCAAAATCCATATACATCACCAAGTTTTATAGCAGGGTATCAGCATTGGGTTTTTTAACTACAGCTGCATCTTTGTGCAATGCAAAGGCTACCATTGGCTACCCAACCAAGAAAAAAGGAACCAAAGGAGTTTATAACGTGTGGTTTTTGTAAAAAGCAAAGACCGCTTAAACTTATTGTTTAAGCGGTCTTTGCTTTGGCGGAGATGAAGGGATTTGAACCCTTGCGCCAGTTGCCCAACCTACTCCCTTAGCAGGGGAGCCCCTTCACCACTTGGGTACATCTCCAAGGTAAAGTTTTGATGCGTATTTTGTTCTGAGAGGAAATTGGCGGAGAGGGTGGGATTCGAACCCACGGCTCTTGCGAGTCACTGGTTTTCAAGACCAGCTCCTTAAACCGCTCGGACACCTCTCCATGACACAGCAACACTGCGCCGTGATCCAAGCGCTTAATTATTTTATCATATCACCAAAGCTTAGTCAAGGGCTTGGCCGTTTTTTTCAAGACATAAAGTTTTTTTCGTCTAAAAGGCTGTCAAAGGTTGTTTTGTCCCCCAACAGCCTTTTTGTTAAATCTCATTATGCCATTTTTGCCATTTGAATACCGGTATAATAATGATGCAAAATTTGGGTAAAGCTTTTGCCTTGACGCGCCAAATAGTCTGCACCGTTTTGAGAAAGCCCTGCACCGTGTCCGTAGCCCCTTACATCAAACACAAAGCCTCTGGTTTGAATGGAGTAATAAAAGCATGCACTGCGCAGCCCTAACAAGTCTCTCAGTTGATTGCCATGCAGCTCTGCATTTCCCACTCTGATTTTTGTTACATACCCTGCGGGGGAACGTTCCAGAATCTCCAACCAGGCTTCCGGGTCTTCCTCCAGCTGTATTCCCGCAGCCGTAATTTTCTGCTGCAATTCTTCCTTGCTGATGGTGACCACACTGCGGAAGCTCTCGGCAAGCATATCCCAGCTGCTGTCAGCCTCTACCAGATAAGGAAGCTCCCCACCCCAGATATTGGCGGCACTTTCTGTAATGCCTGCACTGATGGCATGATAAGCCGCAGCTATGGGCTCACCCTCATACAGCATTACCCACTTGGCAGCTTCATCTGCAGCCTCACAAATCTTTTGCCAACTGTAATCGGCGTTGTCTCCGTAAAACTCCTTTACCTGCTTTTGGGTCATATATCCCAGCCGGTTTTGAGGGTCTGCCGAAAAATCTGCTCCCCCCAATGCCGGATCAGGGTTTGCCCGTTGTACCGCAGCCGCATGAAGAGCGTAGCTTAACGCAGAAACGCCCTGCGCCTTTAGCGCTTCTGTGTGAAAGGCAGCCGGCATCTCTGAAGCCACCGCACCCCGTACATAATCCCGAATGGATATTTTTTCTATCTTACCCGTAGAACGGTTAAGAATCTTAAAGTCCTTGATGGGGCATTTGTAATCGGGGGCGTCCTCTTCCGGGTTGGGCACACTGGCCTCGCTTTCCGGGTTTTGTGTCTGGCTGCCGGATAGTGGCACTTCCGTGATAAGGCTGTCCAGCCCGCTCTTTGACTGGCCTGAGTCGGACATGGGCGTTGATACTGCCGTAGCAGGGTTTTGCGGCACTGCCTGCGCATCCATAGGCATGCCCGACCACATCAGTACCAACATGGGAATTGCCAATATCGATATTCCCATACCTCCCAGTAAAAACAGATCTCCTTTCATCCGCTTGTCCTCCTCTTTATGATAAACCTGGGGTGCATCTTCTCTTTGTATTTTATGCAGCCCTGTCCACTCATAGAACATGGGGGCACACATCGGGAATTATGTACCTGCCGCCAGCGGCAGGAAACAACAAAAAACACCTGTGACCCAAGCCAAAAGGCTTTGCTGTCAAAGGTGTTTGCTTTGTATGTTTTATGGGGCCTTTATTATTTCTATCCCCTCAGTCTTTGATGTTGGGACGGCCTATGGTACCAAAATCTTCACCCTGGGGGCCCACAATGGCACCGCTTTGAGTAACTTCTAAAATGCCGTAGGGGTTTATAGCAGCATGCCAAACACCGTCTTCCTCCTTGAGCATCAGCAGGTAGCGCTCACCCGGCATCAGGTCCGGCTGAGGAACGGGTAGCAATACCTTGACATATTTGCCTTCCAGTCCCTCTTTAATTCCTTCTTTGTTGGCTGAGTTTTGTGCCGCCTCGTCATAATACTCTGTGGCAGACACATAGCCGCCGCCAAAGTTAAAATACAGTGTCTCCTGAGGGCTTTGGCCTTTCAGCACTATCAGCTGCCCAATAGAAGCTGTTCCGTAAGGCACATGGCTTCCGCCGTTATAGTGGCTTATACCAATTTCCTCCAAAGTTCCCACCACTACAAGATCTGCATATTCCATGGCATCCTGGGCGGAGTATACCACACCCTGGCTTTCATCTGCCACCAGTGCAGGCACCACCAATACAGTATTGCGTATTGCTTTTTCATATTCTTCTAAAGAGGTGGGGGGAGCAGCCTGCATCAGCATATCGGGGGAATCGGCTACCATACCGTTTTCTGCCGACTTTTCTGTAGCACCGGCATCGGCAGCCTCCTCCATCTGTGCTTCTGCAATATCTGCTACTGCTGATGCCGCAGAGCTTTGCACACCATAGGCTGTAGCACTTTTATCTGCCATCATCTGGGGAGCCGCATTGCCCGTTCTTCCTGAGAGGTTTGCTACACCGATATATCCTGCGCCATAATAAACCGCTACCAGCAAAATAAATGCTGCTGCATAGGAAAGTGCCGGACGCCAGCGTCTGATTCTGCGAACAGTCTCCAGCTCATCACAAGACTTCTGTTGCTTTTCCATCTCGTCCATTCTGGCAAACAACGCCTGAGAAGAGAGGCTTTGCGGCAAAGGGGTATCTTCCAGCACCGACAGCTTTTGTTTCAGTCCCGGATACTGTTCCCAGTTAAAATCCTGCATCATTGCCCCCTCCTTTCTTTATGGCGCTAAAAGTGTTCGTAGTTTTTTTAATGTGCGGTGCAGCTTTGAACTGACCGTACCCTGAGGCATTTGTAAAATTTCTGCAATTTCCCGCATGGTGTAGCCTTCCAGGGTGTTCAGCAGCACAATCTGCCGCTCTTCACCATTCAGCTTATCCAAAGCTTCCAACACCTCGGCCCGGGCTGAGCTTTGGTCGGGTATGCCTTCTTCCACATAGTCCTCAATATCAATATTTCCTTTTTCCCGGACATAGCCACCAATGCGCCGCTTGCAGCGTATGGATAAAATACGCATAATCCAGGGTTTGAAGCTGCCGTCATCACGCAGACTTCCTATTCCCTTCCATGCTTCTATAAAGGTTTCGCTGACAGCATCCTCTGCATCCTGAGGATTGCGCAGAGAATACAGCGCCACCCGGTATAGATCCGGAGCTACTGCATCATACAGAGCCCCAAAGGCTGCCCTGTCGCCACAGCGGGCCTTGGTTACATCCTGCTGGTTCAGTACCATCTTGCACCACCTTATCCGGCAAGGCCGATGCAAAAGGAAGCCGCCATAAAGGCTTTTATTCTCTCTTCCTCTTACTATGTGCCTTACTGTCCTCGATTTATTGCAGGTCAAAAAACTTTAATTTTTTCCAGCTAATTTTTTATATTCACTTGCAATTATTTATTTCAATTCATCCACGCCTGTAACGCGGGAATTACCGTTATTTCCCTATGTAATGACCGTAACAGTTGCTTAATCGCTGTTTTTACAGGTAATTGCCTCCATGCTGCCATTTCTCTTTTAAAAATAGCTTTTCATATTATAGCAAGTTACGCATTAAAAAACAACTTTATTGTGCCTTATCGGCAAATGGGATGAGTAAAAGTGAGCAGTTTGGCTGCTGCCACAAGGCAATTTTGTGCTGCCCAAAAGACATCCTGCAAAAATTCACAATTACCTACAACACCACCGTATGACAGCCAATTCATGGTTATTATGACACGCCCAAGAGCAAAATTGGGTCGAAAAAAGCGGCCCCAACTTTAAAAGGAAAGCCGGAGCCGCTTATATGACTGCTATGCTTTTTTAGTCGTGCTTGATGGCTTCCAGTGCTGAAATTTTGACTGCACGGTTGGCAGGCAAAAATCCAAACAGCACACCAATAAAGATGGAGAACACCAAAGCAAACAGTACCAGCCATGGAGGAATTACCGAAATGGCAGAGGTTCCGCCGCCGCCCATCATGCCATCTGCAAACAAGCCGCCTGCAAAGGTGTTAAGGGCATAGGAGGCAAGATAACTAAGAACAACGCCCACCACACCGCCGATAAAGCCAATCATGCCGGCTTCCATCAGGAACAGCACACGAATGTCTCTCAGCTCTGCGCCGATAACCTTCATAACGCCAATTTCACGGGTACGCTCGTAAATAGACATGACCATAGTGTTGGCAATGCCAATGGCTGCAACAAACAGGGAGATGGCAGCCAAACCACCCAGTACCATTTGAATCATCATGGCCTGCTCCTGCATCATCTCTCGGGAGTCATTCATGGAATAGCATTCAAAGCCCATTTCTTTAATGGCATCTTGAACGCTTGCCACAGATTCTACGTCTACACACTTTACGCGTACATCTTCGTAGTTAATTTTTTTGGTTTTCTGGCCGTTCATTTTATTATATTTTTGAACCAGCCCCTTCAGCTCATTAATATCCATAAACACGCTGTTGGTAGCTTCCCAGTTCTGGTCGTTTTTCTCCAGAATACCAATAAAATTAGGTCTTACCTCCAGGTCTTTTCCCTGGGGTTTGCCCTCGTTATCAAAGCGTTGGTTTTGTCCAAATAATATCATTTTATCCTTCATCAGGTTGACAAAAGGATCGGGGATATTGCCAAACTGGTCGGGGTACGGGTCGCGCATATTGTTGCGCTCCCGCTTTACATCTCTAAAACGGTAGGCAAACTGCTCGCCCGCCACAACGGAATACTCCTTGTCTCCGTCATGAAGATAGGTGCCTTCTTTGAGCTTGTAGCCCAATTTTTCCAAGGCTTCGGGGTAGACACCGTAGATGCTCCCCCATGCCTGATAACGGCCGTTGCTGGACTTAAACTGGAAGTTGGCATCATTGGGCTGATAAAAAGGCGTTGCAATATCTACCCCTGGTAGCGCCTGTATTTTAGCAACAACTTCATCATCCCGCACCAAGCCGCCGGAGGATGAAGACGTACTGCCTCCGCCTATGGTAACAGCCATGCCGCCACCACCCCAGTTATAAATGTTGATAACGGTTAAATCTCCCCAACTGGCCAGCATTTCATCGTAAAATTGGCTTAATCCAATACCGATGGAAATCATGACCAAAATGGCGCATACGCCAATAACTACGCCAAAGGCGGTAAGGGCAGTACGCATTTTTCGCCGGGTGAGGTTCCGCCAGCAAAAGCCGATAATATCAAAGATCCGCATCGGCGGCCTCACTCCTCTTTTTATCTATCTGCTTCTTTGCAATAATTCCAACGGCTACTGCAGCCACAGCTACGCCGCCGACAACCCAAGGCAAGGGAGACTTTTTCTCTTCTTCAGGCTCCATGCCGCCCATGTCTCCACCGGGGAACATGGGATCCTTGCCGCCGCCCATACCGCCGCCTGCCATGTCGCTGTAGTCAATGACGGTAGCACTGTAGGGAATGTTGACGGTCTTTTCTTCCATGTTGGTATCCTCGTAGGTGATAATAACTTCACCGCTGATAGTACCAGCCTCTGTGGGAATTGCATAAAAGTCTACGGTACCGGTAGAGCCGGAGGTCAGGTTACCCAGGTTCTTTTGCTGACCGGGGTTCTGGATATTGCCGGTAATCTCGGCAGAGATGTTGTAAACGTCACTTCGGCCTTTGTTGACAAAATTAACGGTGATAAGGCCTTCTTCACCCACACCTATCTCATTCTGCACCTCAATGCCGGTAACCTGGAAGCGGTCAATTTGAATAACTGGGATGGCAATCTTTTCATCGGTGGAATTATCACGACGTGCGTTGGTATGATGGTCGATGTACTGATAATTCATAGAAACGTCAAGATTGTGAGACTGTGCCTTTGCATTGGGCCGGGCAGTGACCTGAATGGTCTTGGTCACAGAGCTTTTGGTTGTCAGATTGTCTATGTAGAAGGTATTGGAGGAGTTGGTAAGCATCAGATCCTCAGGCATGCCCACGGTGACCATCATGTTTTGAACATCCACGTTGGCACTGGTGTTGTAAAAGGTCAAAGAAAGCGTAAAGGTTTCGCCTGCGGTAATCTCCTTGCCGCCGTAGCCGTATTGGCTGATGATGACATAGGGAGTGGCTACAGCCAGCGACCCTGTATCTACGTCATTGTCATCCTTGGGATCCTCGTACACATAGGGAACACATTCGGATACAGTGGCTGCAAGTTCTGCATAGTAGCTATCACTTTTGACAATGGCAGAAAGGGTATTGCCGTTGCCGGAATACTTAATACCCTTAAAAACAACATAATACTGTACGCCGTCACCGTAGGAGGTAACACCCTCAATTGTAATACTTCCGCCTGTAAAGCTGCCCATATCCAAACTTGCCTTTGCGGCATTTACGCCTGCCACCGTTCCGTTTTCATCGGTAACCTTGGCGCGGATGGTTGCAAGGCGGCCTTTTTTAATACTGGAGTCTTTGTTGGTTCCGTCGTTTACGTTAAAGTAGTAGGTTTTGTTTCCGCTACTGCTTTGGGTGTAAACTTCCTCCAGAGAATAACGGGGATTGATGACACCTGCAGGCAGCTTGTCGCCATCGCCACTACCAGGGTCGCTGGGGTCTGTTGGGTCTGTAGGCTTATCTGCCTGGCATTCGGTAATATCAAAAGTAATTGTTCTTTTAGTTGCTGTACCCCCGCTTAAATTAACAGATAACTTTTTGTTTGTCCCACCAGCATAAATAACATTTTCTACTGTAAGGGTACGTCGGCCACTTCCTGAATCAGCAGTACCTGTAAGTGTACATTTAGTCTCATTTCTAGATGTAAAACCATTATCATTACTATTAAATTCAGCTGTTGTAAAGCCATTCAAAGCTGCAATATCCGCTGAACTTTGTCCTGTAAGCTGGAAGGTAATAGTCACACGCTCATCTTTAACAATTTTACCCGTGGTGGCATTGCCGCTTATTGTATACTCTTTGCAGACAATACTATTGCTGGTTTGTTCAGCTGCGTTTGCCATTACACTGAATATGTACCCCATAGTACCCAGGACCATCAGTCCTGCCAATACCAGGGCTGTAATTCTTTTGGTTGATTTCACTTACTTTTCCTCCAATGCTTCTTTGAGTTGAGCCGGGGTTTCTTCCCCTTGCGCCTTATCTTCTTCCAAAGGTTCTTGCTGCAGTGGTTGATGCTCGTCAGGCTCTGTGTGGGCAACCTCTTCCGCTTTCTGATTTTCTTGTGCTTCTGCCTCCTCCTGCTGTTCCAGTTCATACAGCGATTGGTTGGCCTCGTCAGAAATTACCTCACCGTCTACGATGGTCACAATGCGGTCGGCATACCTTGCCAAAGAGCGGTCATGGGTTACCAGTACAATGGTGATACCCAGCTCCCGGGCAAACCTTAAGAACAAATTCATTACTTCCTTGGTTGTTTTGGTATCCAGGTTTCCCGTAGGTTCATCGGCAAACACAACATCGGGCTTTGCCACAAAGGCTCTTGCAATACCCACGCGCTGCTGCTGGCCGCCTGACATTTCGTTGGGCTTATGCTTGGCTCGGTCTGCCAAACCAACTTCTTTGAGCATCTCCAGCGCCAATTTTTCGCGCTTGCGCTTTCCCATCCCCCGAAAGGTAAGAGGCAGTGCCACATTTTCTGCTGCGGTAATGCCCGCCAGCAGATTATAGGACTGGAACACAAAGCCGATGTTCTTTTGCCTAAAATGGGCAAGTTTTTTCTCAGAAAAGGCTGAAATCTTTGCCCCCTTGACAAACACCTCACCGCGGGTAGGCTTTTCCAGCCCTGCAAGCTGGTTAAGCAGGGTGGACTTACCCGAACCGGAGGTACCCAAAATGCAGCAAACCTGGCCTTTTTCAATCTCCAGGTTAATGCATCCCAGCGCCACCACCTTTTCGGTGCCGACCCGGTACGCCTTGCGCAGGTTTACGGTTCTGATTATTGCAGACAAGCTATCATCATCCATTCCTATGTATTAACTGTACTATATCATGTTAATACAGTTTCTTCAAGTTCCAAACACATTTTTTTACCAACTGTTCATACTTTAAGCTGGAATCATTTCAAAAGCTTTCCTAAGCTTTTAGTAGCGCATCGGCACGTAGAATTCTGCATGAGATGTGCCCACGCACTCTGCACGGCAGCTTCGATTCAAAAATTTAATCGAAGAAATAGTATTACATATATGGTACGAAATAGAATTATACTTTATTTCATAGTAAGTATTTTTATTTCTTTAGTAAACTTTACTTTTTTTGAATCAAACCCTAAATTTTCTGTTTGTGCCTGACAAAACATCAATGCAAAAAAGCAGCCTTCAGAGTTGCCCTGAAAGCTGCTTTTGTATTTTACTCGGTTGTAAGTGTTATTTTGCCTTCTTTTACTTCTGCCAGCATCAATGCCGGGGGATTCTCCATGCAGGAGGCAAGGAGGGTGCAGATAGGATCTTCCACCGACTTGCGGATGCAGCGGCGGATATCTCTGGCACCGCTCTTGTGTCCAAAGGCCTCCTGGGCAATGGTAGAAAGCACCTCCGGAGTGTAATCAAAGCGTACGCCTTTTTCCAACAGTACGGGCTTGATTTCATCCAGCATAAGGGCGGCAATCTTTTCAAAATCCTCCTTACCCAAGGGACGGAACACCACAATCTCATCGATACGTGCCAAAAACTCGGGGCGTAAAAATTCCCGAAGTGAACGCATTGCCTTATCCTTTGCCACATCCAGAGGCTGCTTGTTAAAGCCAAGGGCGTTCTCCTGACGCTCACTGCCTGCGTTGGAGGTCATGACAATAATGGTATTTTCAAAGCTTACATTACGGCCCTGGGCATCAGTAATACGGCCCTCGTCCAAAATCTGCAGCAGAATGTTCATCACATCGGGGTGTGCTTTTTCAATTTCATCAAACAGAACAATGGAGTATGGGCGTCTGCGTACCTTTTCGGTAAGCTGGCCGGCCTCGTCATAACCCACGTAGCCGGGAGGAGAGCCGATAATGCGGCTTACCGAGTGCTTTTCCATAAACTCCGACATATCCAGACGAATCATAGGCTCTACGTTGTCAAAAAGCTCTTGAGCGAGCACCTTGACCAGCTCGGTCTTGCCTACGCCGGTGGGGCCAACAAACAAGAAGGAGGCCGGACGCTTGCGGGGGCTGATGTTAACTCTGGCACGGCGCACAGCGGCACCCACCAGGCCAATGGCCTCCGTTTGCCCAATAATCTTTTTAGCCATGTTTTCTTCCAGATGCGCCACGCGTCCAATTTCGCTCTCTCTGATTTTGCTGGCAGGGATACCTGTCCAAAGCTCAATCACCTTGGCCAGATCCTCCTCGGTAACCGAAACGTTCAGCGCTTGGGGAGCCAGCTGCTCCACCTCCTGCTGCAGGCGGGCTGCCTCCGATTTTGCCTCTGCTATCTTTTCGTAGTCAATCACATCTTCTTTTTCCAGCTGAGCAATCTTTTCGTCCACTTTCATTTTGGCACGGTATGCCGTATCGTACTCCACCATTACCTTGCTTTCCAGGTTGGCGCAGGAGCATGCCTCGTCCATAAGGTCTATGGCTTTATCGGGCAAAAAGCGGTCGTTGATATATCTTTCGGAAAGTACCACCGCACGCTGTACCAGCTGGTCGCTGATTTTTACACGATGATAACTTTCGTAATATTTTTTAATGCCAAGAAGCACCTGTATTGTATCTTCAATGGTAGGCTCCTCAACCTTAACGGCCTGAAAACGGCGTTCCAAGGCGGCGTCCTTTTCGATATTCTTACGGTACTCGTTAAAGGTGGTGGCTCCAATAATCTGAATTTCTCCACGGCTGAGGGCAGGTTTTAGGATGTTGGCGGCATTCATGCTGCCCTCACTGTCACCCACCCCAACAAGGGTATGCACCTCGTCAATAAACAAGATGACGTTGCCTGCTTTTTTAACATCGGCCAAAAGTCCTTTGACACGGCTTTCAAACTGGCCGCGGAACTGGGTACCTGCCACAAGGCCGGTAAGGTCAAGCATGTACACTTCCTTGTCCTGCAGCTTGTAAGGCACCTGTCCGTCGGCAATTCTTTGGGCTATGCCCTCGGCAATGGCGGTTTTGCCCACGCCGGGCTCTCCGATGAGGCAAGGGTTATTTTTGGTACGGCGGTTTAAAATCTGGGTTACACGATAAATCTCCTTATCGCGGCCCACAATCATATCCATTTTTCCGTCTCTGGCCTTTTGGGTAAGGTTTTCACAAAAGTTGTCCAAATACTTGTAAGACTCTTTATTCTTTTCTTTTTCACCTTTGCCACGGCTGTTGGCAGAGGTTTTTTGTCCTGCTTTTTCCAAGCCTATGTTCTCCGGCTGAGCCTCTGCCAAAGCAGAATCTTCTATGGAGGGCTGATTTTCTGAGGAACCGCCAAACAGGTTCTGCAAAAAGGGAAAGGGCATGGCTCCTCCCTGTTCAAACAGGCTTTCCGGGTCCTGCCCGCCCATGGCCTCCATCATCTGCTCGTTAACGGCATCCAGATCCTCTTCGGAGATGCCCATTTTTTTCATCAGGTCGTCCACAGGGCCAAGATTTAATTCCTTGGCACACTTTAGGCACAAGCCCTCGTTAATTGTCTTTCCGTTTTCCATACGGGTCATATATACCACAGCCAAACGCTTGCGGCATCTTGTACACATCATATCCATCAATCATGCTCCTTCCGGCGGTACGCACCAGCGGTACCTCCTCAAAGTGGAACTTTACATAGTTTATTTTTGGTGCAAATTTATACTAACAATTGCTGATTCATTCTACGGCAAGCCCTGCAAAAGGGTTTTACATCCACCAAAAGACGGTTGCCGGCAAAGGTGCGGGCCACTGCTCAGAGCTTGGTATTATGTTGTTACAAAGTATAACGCCGCCTTGTGAACCCCGTATGAATTTTTTATGAGTCAGCAAAAAAGTTGTGATTAAATTTAGTAAATTTTAGAAAAAAATGGTTGCTAAGCCGCCGGCTCACGGGGTGCGCTTTGAGGCTTTACAGGGCTTTGGCGTACCAGGCTTACACAGCTGCGGGCATACATAATTCCTGCAAACAACATGGAACCACCCACCACCGCCATGGCTACCCAAACATAGCGGGCATCCAAAAGCCCGGGGTTGGAAACCAGTAAAATGATAACCACATAAAAGATGACTGTGGCCAATTTGCCATACCACCTGGAACCGTCAATGCGCCGGTACCGTTTATAAAGGAAAAATCCCCCCACGGCCATGGCAATATCCTTAACCGCCAGCAGCGCCGCCAATGGCCATACCCACGGGTGCCGCAGGCAGATGGCAATGGCAACGGTAAACTGGGTAAGCTTGTCCGCCACAGGGTCCAACACCTTGCCCAAATCGGTAATAAAATTAAATTTTCTTGCAATCAGTCCATCCATGATGTCTGTTATACCCGAAATCACCAGCAATAAACCGCAAAAATGAAAGTCTTCTACGGTTTGTGCCGCTGCATAATAGATCCAAAAAACAGGAATTAGGAGCAGCCTGATAACAGATAAGAGATTGGGAATATGTTTTAGCATAAGGGGGTTTTCCTTTCTCCCGGGCTTGCTTTTCCGCGAGGGCATATGTATCAAAACCATACCAGACAGTTTTAATCAATGCGGATGTGCCCTTTAGGCATACTGTAGGCATCATAACCAAATTGTAAGGCAGCTATACTCATTTACGAAAAAATACTCATGAGATCAAGGTGTTTAAACCACATAAGCAGCCTTGCTTCTTCCAGTACCGAAGAATTTAAAAGTTCCCACTTGTTGCCCGAAACAGCAACAACCAGCACCAATGCCATAGTAATAAGATACCCTACAACAGCAGCATTGACAAGTCCCAGCCCCAGGCCCATCAGGCGGTTGATGCCGCCCACCAGCGGGACATGGTTAAAGCCCTTGCCAAGGCCTACCAAAAGTCGTACCACAAACATAATGAGCAAAAATAGTATAAAAAATACAACGGTACGCAAAACAAATTCTACAGCCGGGCCTACTACCACTTCGGTAACCGCCTGCGCCACACCGGTACCCTCCTGAGTAACCTTGCCAAAAATACCTTGTGCAGCAGTTTCGGTGTCTTTTCCCGTTAAAAAAGCCAGATCCAGATTCAAATTTTCCAACGCTTGGCTGATGATAGAAATTGCCTGATCCTGAAAACCTGCCAGCCCGGCCACCTGACCCAAATTCTCCAGGGGAACGCCACCTACCGTTTGTGGCAGTTTATCGGTTACATAATTAAGTACATGCTTTTGTACAAAAACTGTGTACAACTGCTGGCTGATGGGGCCGCTTAAAAGCGCCGCCCCAAGGTATCCTGCCAGTGAACCCACCAGACTGATAAAGGCAGAAACAAAGCCTGCCCGCCACGCACGCCAGACAATGCCCAGCAATATGGCAAAAAGGATGATATCTAAAATCAATGATGATGTCAACTCCATGGCGCCGATGCTCCTTTCACTGTGAAGTAATTAAAGAAGGTATGATGGCTTCAACTGTATCTATATGCTGTAATTGTTGCAGATAGCCCTCTGCACGCCTGCTATGCCAGCATAGCCTGCATCATATCAAAGGCTGCCCCGGGTAAGGCCGTCGGGTGTAATGCCGTAAATCACATTGCCAATGCCACACACGGCGGTAAGGTCCTGGGCCTTGCGCTCCTTGACTTCACGCAGATCATCGTTGGCCAAATAAAGCTTGCCTTCGGTAAGCAGCAGCACACGGCCGCTGTCTATTGTCTGAATGGAGAGAACCTTGCGGTTTACCTGTGTGCTTCCTGCCAATTTCATTTTCTCATCGTAAGCCTCTACGGTAACGCCATCCTGCTCACGGTAATCTCCATAAGCCAAATACATGCCGCCCTCGGGGTCATTATAGCAGGTGATAAGCCCTGTGGGAGCAGGTTCCCGTGTAATCTCCCGTCCCTCTTGGTCAAAAAGGTAAAGATTGCGGTCTGTCAATATTTGAATGGTATCCTGCTGTGTCCACTGCAGAGATAGTACCAGTTCATCCTCCATGGGCACTACAGCCACCTCAGCCTCGGTTTCGCTGAGGGCTGTGTTATGAATATGAAGCTGGGTAGTCAGCTTTCCCCCTTTGGAGTAGAGACTAACCGCTGCAAACCGCTGCCCGTTGGGTGACATAGAAAGGCCATAAACGGTACCTGTATTGGTGTACCAGGTATACATAACGGCATATCGGGTGTTGTAAGCCGTTACCTTGGACAAATGCCCCCGTGTAGCACAAGCCACCGCCATGCCGCCATTTTGTGCAATGTCGGCAGCATAAATGCGCCCGCCTACATCCTCGGAGTAAATCTCCTCCGACTTGTTGTCTACCCGCAGATGAGTACCGCCCAAATCAAAGGTCAGCAGCTTACCGCCGCCCACCTTGCTTACAGGCTGGTTATAGCTGTTAGGCCAAAGAGCCAGCCTAGCACCCTTGCTGTTGTAGATATAGGTACCGGAGCTTGTTGCCACAGCAATATCCTTGCCCATAGGCAAAAGCTTCAGTACATCCAAGTCATCCATAGGGACCGGAAAGCCTCCGCCCGGACGCATGCCGGATATTACGTTGCTCAGCTTGGTACCCAAGTCCCAGTGATAAATTTTATCTGCGGCAATTACGCCGGCAATGCTTAAAATCATCGCCAAAACCAGGCCAAAAAAGCGTTTGATGTTGCGCTTACGCTTACGCTTACGGCGCAGTTTTTCAAATTCGGTTGTTTCTCCCATGCTGCGCCTCCCAGTTGTTGTGTAATGAATATATCGGCACAACCGCTGTTTTTTTGTAACGGTCAGCCGGTGGAGAAAGGTTCCAGCCCGCTGCCCACAGGCGGGGCATAAAACACCTTGTCCAAATACAGTCCGCAGGCAAGAGCCGTAGCCCCCGCCCTTGCGCGGTCACCGCTTTGCAGAATCAGCGGTATCTCCTCCGGCATAAGCTTGCCGCGGCCTACTTCCAGCAGTGTTCCTGCAATGATGCGCACCATGTTGTATAAAAAGCCGTCTCCGGTTATGGCAAGGGTCAAACGCTCACCCTGCTGCATAACACTACACTGGTAAATGGTGCGAACCTTATCCTCCACCGATCCGCCGGCGGAGCAAAATGCACTAAAATCGTGGGTGCCCACAAAATATGAGGCGGCCTGCTGCATACGCTGCGCATCTATGGGAAAGCGCACCTGCAGCGCCAGATTTTCCAAAAATGGGTCCCGGGCACGGCTTACATACATTTGATAAAGATACCTTTTGCCAAGGCAGTCGTACCGGGGATGAAACTCTGTTGGTACCTCCCTGCAGCTTTTTACCGCAACATCCACGGGAAGAGCAATATTCATTGCCTCCACCACTCCTTGGCACGCAATATTTTTTTCGGTAAAAAAGGTGAGGACAAAGCCGTTGGCATGCACCCCCGCATCGGTGCGGGAGCAGCCTTTGATATCTAAACGACTGCCGAATACCCTTTGGATGGCGTCCTGCACCACCTGACAAACGGTAATTTTATTATGCTGTACCTGAAAACCGTGGTACTCTGTGCCCCGGTAGGCCAAAGTCAGCATCAAGTGGCGCATGGGGCACCTCCTATTGCAAGGTTGTTCCGTTTATTGCCCCAATAAATACTACGACAAAAAACGGTAACTTATTTCATCCGGTTGCCGGTGGGTTTTTTCAAATCAGCCCAAAACAGGGGGCAGAATAAAGTTTACCCAAATGACCAGCACCAAAACAGCTGCCATCACCAGTGTACCCACAGTATCCCGCCAGCTCATTTTTAGCTGCTTCATACGGGTACGCCCCACGTCACCCCGGTAGCAGCGGCACTCCATTGCCAGCGCCAGCTCGTCGGCACGGCGGAAGGAGGACACAAACAAGGGAATCAAAATGGGCACCAGTGCCTTGGCACGCTGCATCAGGCTGCCGGTTTCCATATCGGCACCCCGGGCCTTTTGGGCAGAGATAATTTTGTCTGTTTCTTCTATGAGGGTGGGAATAAAACGCAAGGCTATTGTCATCATCATGGCCAGCTCGTGTACCGGCAGCTTAATCTTTTTCAGGGGACCAAGAAGCCGCTCAATACCATCGGTAAGGGCAATGGGCGAGGTGGTATAGGTGAGCAGCGTTGTGCCTGCAATGAGGCTGATGATGCGGATGGACATCAGCACCGCCGTCATGACACCTTCATAGGTAATCTTAATAAAGTACCATTCCCACAGCACCCGTCCGTCTACAAACAGCATATTAAGAATGGCCGTAAACACCACAATGGGCACAATGGGCTTCAGGCTCTTGAGTATCATTTTAAGGGGGATGCGGCTGATGAGATAACACATCAGAGCAAACACCACTCCCACCAAAAGGGCGGGGATGTTGCGCGCCACAAACAGCATGACAATATAGGCAAGAGACAGCAGGATTTTTACCCGGGGGTCCATTTTGTGTATGGGGGACTTTCCGGGGAAGTATTGACCAATGGTAATATCACGAATCATGCTTTTGCCTCCTTTCCCAAACGGCTCAGGAGGGCGGCCTTTGCCTGTTCCAGGGTATAAATATTGCGGGGAAGGTTTAGCCCACGGTCGGCAAGGCCGGAAAACACCCGGGAAACCTGGGGTACTGAAAGGCCCATGGCAGAAAGCTCGGCACTGCGGCTAAATACGGCTTCTACCGTATCGTAGCAGTGCAGCTTGCTTTTGTTCATGACCATAGCCCGGGTGGCATAGCGGGCAATGTCCTCCATGCTGTGAGAAACCAGCAGCACGGTAATTTTCTTTTCCTGGTGGTACTCCCGAATTTCGCCCAAAATCTTGTCACGGCCCTTGGGGTCAAGGCCTGCGGTGGGCTCGTCCAAAATAAGAACCTCAGGGTCCATCGCCAGCACACCGGCAATGGCCACACGGCGTTTTTGGCCGCCACTCAGCTCAAAAGGGCTTTTGGCCAGCTTGTCGTCGGTAAGTCCCACAAAACGTGCCGCCTGACGGATGCGGTGGTCAATCTCGTCCTTGTCTAAGCCCATGTTGGTAGGGCCAAAGGCAATATCGCTGTAAACGGTCTCTCCAAACAGCTGATATTCTGGGTATTGAAACACCAGCCCCACCTGAAAGCGGAACTGACGTATTTTGCTTTTGTCGGCCCAGATGTCCTCACCGTTTACCAGCATTTTGCCGGAGGTGGGCTTCATCAAGGCATTAAAGTGTTGGATCAGGGTAGACTTGCCGGAGCCGGTGTGGCCGATGACTCCTACATATTCACCTTTTTCTATTTGAACGGAAACATCGCTTACCGCGGTTTTTTCAAAAGGGGTACCTATGGAATAGGTGTGAGTAAGATTCTGTGTTTCTATGGCAATGCTCATGCTCCCACCTCGTTTCTCAGCAGACGCTCCAGCTCGTCCATGCATTCCTCTTCGGTAATAATATCATTACGGACAGCGTAGCCCGCTTTGCGCAGCTCATGCATCAGCTCGGTGACCTGGGGTACATCCAGCCCCACAGATTTTAGCAGCTCCACCTGAGAAAACACTTCCCGGGGGGTGCCATTTAAAATAATGGAGCCACGTTCCATCACAATAACACGGTCGCACTTGGCTGCCTCGTCCATATAGTGGGTAATGAGCACCACCGTAATGCCGTGGTCGCGGTTAAGAGCCCGCAGGGTACGCATTACCTCGCGGCGACCCTTGGGGTCCAGCATGGCGGTGGGCTCGTCCAGTACAATGCACTTGGGGCGCATGGCAATTACTCCGGCAATGGCCACACGCTGTTTTTGGCCGCCGGAAAGCTGGTGAGGCGCGTGCTCACGATATTCGTACATTCCTACATCTTTCAGCGCCTGGTCGACACGCTCACGGATTTCGGCAGGGGGTACCCCGATATTCTCCAGTGCAAATGCCACGTCTTCTTCTACAATGGTGGCAACAATTTGGTTGTCGGGGTTTTGAAACACCATGCCTACGGTCTGACGGATATCGTATAGGTGTTCTTCGTCGGCGGTACTAATGCCGTCTACCAAAACAGACCCCTGCTGGGGCAGATATACTGCATTAAAATGCTTGGCAAGGGTAGACTTGCCACTGCCATTATGACCCAGTACCGCCAAAAATTCTCCTCGCTTTATGTCGATATCCACACCATCAATGACATACTGGGTTACGGCTTCTTCCTCATATCTGAAGTAGATGCCGCGGCCTTCAATGATATTTTCCAAAGCTTTATCCTTCCCTTTCGCTGCTAAGTGAGGCGTAAGCGGCCCTTACCTGCTGCCTTTTGCTGTCCAGACAGCGGTAGATCCGCAGGGCAACGTATAGCCGGAGGCCGCAACGGGCAGCCCAATTTCAGAAGAGGACGTGGTGCCGCCAAACTTTTTGGCAACAGTTGCGCCCAAAATGTACTCCATTACCGAAGGGCTAAGCCCCGTGGTATAGCTGTTGATGGCAAAAAACAAGGGGTTTTCGCTCAAAACTCCCGCGCAAAGGCTCACCAGGTCAAAAACGCAATCCTCCAGCTTCCAAACCTCACCGCCGGGGCCGCGTCCATAGGAGGGTGGGTCCATAATGACGGCATCATACAGGCTGCCGCGGCGTATCTCACGCTCCACAAACTTTTGGCAGTCGTCAACAATCCAGCGGATGGGCTTGTCCGAAAGACCGCTGAGGGTCTGGTTCTCTTTGGCCCATGCCACCATGCCCTTGGATGCATCTACATGGCATACCGCAGCTCCTGCCTGGGCACAGGCAAGGGTTGCGCCGCCGGTGTAGGCAAACAGGTTGAGCACCCGGATAGGCCTGCCCGCTTGGCGAATCAGCTTGTCAAACAAATCCCAGTTGACTGCCTGCTCAGGAAAAAGCCCCGTGTGCTTAAAGCCTGTAGGGCTGATTTTAAAGGTCAGTCCGCCGTAGTGGATATTCCAAACCTCCCGGGAAAGGCTGCGCACCTGCCATTTTCCGCCCCCTGCGGAGGAACGGAGATATCGGGCGTTGGCTTTCTTCCAAAGGTCGCCCTTGGGTGTTTTCCAAAGCACCTGGGGGTCGGGACGCACCAAAAGCACGTCCCCCCACCGTTCCAGCTTTTCGCCGTCGCTGGCGTCCAGCACTTCAAAATCCTTCCAGTTTTCTGCTGCTCGCATACTGTTATTTTCTCCATTCCCCACCGGGCAGCTTGTTCAAGCCCCGGTTAATCTATTGTAATTATGCCAGATATTTTGTAATGGCGTCAGCCAAGGTGTGGGCGATGGTTTCAATCTGTACCATGTTCTCGCCTTCCACCATAACACGGATCAGCGGCTCGGTGCCGGAGGGACGCAGCAGCACGCGGCCGCTGTCTCCCAGTTCATCCTCACAGCGGCGCATCACCTTTGCAAGTTCGGGGCTTTCGGTAATGGCTGCTTTCATATCTCTGGTGGCCTCTACGTTCAGCAGCACCTGCGGCATGATGGTAATGACCTGGCAAAGCTGGCTCAGGGTCTTTTTGCTTCGTGCAAGGGCGCACAGCAGCTGAATGGCCGAAAGTTGACCGTCACCGGTGGTCATATAATCGGTAAAAATAATATGGCCGGACTGCTCGCCGCCAATGCTGTGGCCTTCTTCCAGCATGGCCTCCAACACATAACGGTCACCCACTTTGGTGGTACGTGTGTTAATCCCGTTTTGCTCGGCAAATTTAAAGAAGCCGAAGTTGCTCATAATGGTAACTACGGCGGTATTGTTTTTCAAAGTTCCCTTTGCTTTCATATCCACGGCAAACAGCGCAATCATCTGGTCGCCGTTTACTACACTGCCTTTTTCATCCACTGCAAGGCAGCGGTCGGCATCACCGTCAAAGGCAACTGCCAAATCATACCCCTCAGCGGTCACTCTGTCGCAAAGCTCTTCTACATGGGTGGAGCCGCAGTGACGGTTTACATTAAGGCCGTCGGGGGTGTCGTTGATGATGTCAGCCTTTACGCCCAAAAGACCAAACAGCTCTCGGGCGGTGGCGCTGGCGCTGCCATTGGAACAGTCCACCAGCACCCTAAGTCCGCAAAGGTCGTCCTTGACGGTAGAAGCTAGATGGCGCACATAGTGATGCAGCAGGCGGTCATCCTGTTTTACACGGCCAATTTGGTCTGCAGCAGCAAAAACAAAGGGTGGTGTATGATCCAGCACAATGTCCTCAATTTCTGCTTCTTCTTCATCCGAAAGCTTAAAGCCTTTGGGGCCAAATACCTTAATGCCGTTAAAATGATAGGGGTTGTGGCTGGCGGAAATCATAACGCCTGCCTGCGCCTCCTCACGGGTGACAAGATAGGCCACCGCCGGTGTAGGCACTACGCCGATTTCAACAACATTTGCACCGCCTGCGCACAAGCCTGCCACCAGTGCCGCTTCTATCATATCCGAAGACGCACGGGTGTCCTTACCCACCAAAACCGTGGGTTTGCCGGGGTTGCGCTCCCGCAGCACCATTGCCAGTGCAACACCGATATTGGTAGAGAGCTCCACCGAAAGGTCACGGTTGGCAATACCCCGCACACCGTCTGTTCCAAACAGTCTTCCCATTGTCATACCTCCGCTGACATACTAAATTCTACTCATCTATTCTTAAGCTAAGTTTATTCCGGTTTGTGTCCGTCCCATACTAGGGCGCTTGCCAAAAGTCAAAAGTGATGCAATATCTCTGCAAAAGTGAATTGCCTGGTAACAATTTTTATGCTATCTATCATTAAAAATGCTATTAGTTCCCTAAAAAGACAGTTGGGCATCTGGGGTGTTGCCGTTTACGGGAAGGCCCAAATGCTCGTAGGCCTTGGGGGTAACGCAGCGGCCCCGGCTGGTACGGCTTAAAAAACCAATCTGCATCAGGTAGGGTTCATAAACGTCCTCAATGGTAACGCTTTCTTCCCCCACTGCGGCGGCAAGAGTATCCAGACCCACAGGTCCACCGGCATAGGATGTAATGATTGTTTCCAGAATCCGCCTGTCGATGGAATCCAGACCCAGATAGTCTACCTCCAAGCGATCAAGGGCCTCTGCTGCAATGGCGGCGCTGATTTCTCCGTTGCCAATGACCTGTGCAAAGTCCCGCACACGCTTTAAAAATCGGTTGGCAATTCGGGGTGTGCCGCGGCTGCGGCGGGCAAGCTCTATGGCACCCGTGGGGTCACAGGGTATGCCCAAAATACTGGCGCTGCGGCGTACAATTTCGCAAAGCTGGTTGTGGGTGTACAGCTCCAGGCGCAAAATAACACCAAAGCGGTCGCGTAGGGGCCCTGTCAGCTGCCCCGCACGAGTGGTGGCTCCCACCAGAGTAAACTTAGGCAGGTCAATGCGGATAGAACGCGCCGAGGGACCTTTGCCGATGATAATATCAAGAGCATAGTCCTCCATGGCAGGGTAAAGCACCTCCTCAACACTGCGGTTGAGGCGATGGATTTCATCAATAAACAGAATATCCCCTTGCTCCAAGTTGGTAAGGAGCGCGGCAAGGTCACCGGGTTTTTCAATGGCTGGGCCGGAGGTGATGCGGATACTCGCACCCATTTCGTTGGCAATAATGCCCGAGAGGGTGGTTTTGCCCAGTCCCGGAGGGCCGTACAGCAGCACATGATCCAGCGGTTCACCTCGCAGCTTTGCCGCCTGAATAAACACCTTCAGGTTCTCCTTGGCTTTATCCTGCCCAATATATTCTTCCAGTGTACGGGGACGCAGCGAAAATTCTGTTTCGGTATCATCCTGGGTATAATCGGGGGTGACAATGCGGTTTTCAAAGTCCATTTCGTTGTCCAGCAACTGTTACACCCCTCTCGCCAGTTTTTTCAGTGCAGCTTTAATTAGCTCGTCCACAGGTAGGGCGCTGTCCAACCTGGAAACCACCGAGGCGGCATCCGTCTGTCCGTAGCCCAGTGCCACCAGTGCGCTGATGGCCTCGCCCTGCGCCGACAGACACTCGCCGTCCATTGCTGCAAAGGCGGGAGAAAAGCCCACTGCCTGCTTCATATCGTCGGTGGAAACCTTGTCCTTTAGCTCCAGAACAATGCGCTGTGTCAGCTTTGGGCCTACGCCCGGGGCCTTTAGTGCCTTGGCGTCTCCTGCTGCAATGGAAAGCATGAGCCGTTGGGGCGTGGTGGAGGACAAGATTGCCAGCGCTGCTTTAGGACCCACACCCGAGACGGAAATGAGTAGCTTAAAGCACCGCAGCTCTTCTTCTGTTGCAAAACCGAACAGCTCTATATCATTTTCTCTTACCTGCAGATAGGTCAGCAGTGTCACTACACTTTCCCGAGGGGGCAGCTGGGCAAGGGTGGAGGTGGTGGTGGTGCATTTATAGCCAACGCCGCCCGCCTCTACCACAGCAAAGGTAGGCTCCAGCAGCTTCAGCTTGCCTGTAACGCTGTATATCATGGTGTAGTCGCTCCTTTCGTAAAGGCAGTACCACAGTAGCACTTACCGCCTTTTGGCAAAGTATTGCCGCTTTTATGTTGAAAAAGCCTGCCAGCAGCCAAATTATCTGCAGCTGCTGCGCCGCAGTAAATTTTGCTTGGAAAGTGACGAAGCGCCGGTATGTCCATGACAGATGGCAACTGCCAAGGCATCCGCTGTATCATCAGGACGAGGTACAGCATCCAACCCCAAAATTCGTCGGGTCATATCCATAACCTGCGCCTTTTCTGCTTTGCCGTAGCCCACCACCGCTTGTTTTACCTGCATGGGGGTGTACTCAAAAATGGGGACACGGTGCAGCCGGGCACACAGCAGGATAACCCCTCTGGCCTGTGCAACCGCAATGCCTGTGGTAACATTGTTGGTAAAAAACAGCTGTTCCACTGCCATGGCCTCAGGCTTGTACCTGGTAAGCACAGTATTCATATCTTCATAAATGGTCTCCAGCCGGGCAGTCATTTCCTCCCCGGCGGGGGTGGTAATGGCTCCAAAGCCCACGGGAGCAAAGCACCCGCAAGAATATTCCACCGCGCCATAGCCAACAATGGCATAACCGGGGTCTATTCCCAAAATCCGCACGTAAGCACCGCCTTTTTTGGCGTAAAAACGCCGTTTTTATACTCATACATATACGGATTATATTATAACACAGCACTATATAATCACACAACAAAATCCTATGGGATTTATGAAAACTTAACAACTATAAAAAAAAATGAATTTAGGGGTTGATTTTCTGATGTTATCTTGTTATAATGTAACTCGCTGGTTCGGGAGTACCCGCTGGCATCGATAATATGAAGCTTAGTTCAGCTGGTAAGGCTGACCCTTGACAGGCGGGTCTTTCGCACATGGGTTAGATGTTATTAAATTGACTAAGATTATTTGGACGCTTAGCTCAGCTGGTAGAGCTTCCGCTTGACGTGCGGAAGGTCGGGGATTCGAGTTCCTCAGCGTCCACCAACAAAAACCTGCTTTTCTTCGGACAAGCAGGTCTCTTTTTTTCTTCCCCTGCGCGGAAGGCCAACATAGTCGGCTCCCCTTAACGTGGGTCAGATCGGAGATTCCAATTTCTCAGCATCCACCAACAAAGACCTGCTTTTCTTCGGACAAGCAGGTTTCTTTTTTTACTTCCCCTTCGCGGAAGGCCGACATAGTCGGCTCCCCTTTACGTGGGTCAGGTTGGGAATTTGTCTCCGATGTTTGTTATTGCTGCTAAAGACGCAAAAACACTGGCTTTCCAAGTATTGGCATCATGCACAAATTCACAATCCGCATTTTATTGACAAATTACAATAAACATGGTAAAATAAACAAGCTTTTGAGGGAGTAATCGGCGTAACAGTGCGTGATAAGCCAACATCCTGGCTGAAAAGTCTGGTTTATCTTAATTGATGAGACTCAGGTGTAGCAAGACGGCTATATCTGCGTCTTTTTTTATTGACAGCAGGTACTTATGCCTGCTGTTTTTTATTTGTCACCACGTGCAAGGTTGTAAACATCCCTTTTCCTTGCAACATCTTACGATGTACCCAAGAATGCAAGGGCAGAATTTTCTAATGTAAAGCGGAGGTTGTCATGGTTATTTTTTTGTTGTATTTATTGGTGGTTGTGGGTATTGTGCTTTTGTCAAACAAGGCATCAGAATATGTAGATCTTCTTGATAAAAAGACCAGTCTTTCGGGAGCCTTTATCGGTGGCGTCATGCTTTCCGCCGTCACCTCTTTGCCCGAATTGTTTACCAGCATCTCCTCCACCATATTTTTAAATGAGCCCGGCTTGTGCATGGGCAACATTTTAGGCAGCAACCTTTTTAATCTGGCCACTTTGGCAACCCTTATCCTTGTTTACTTCAATCAGTATAAAAATGCCACCATCTCCGGCAGTCATACTAAAATTACGCTGTTTACCTTTCTCATTTATGTTGTCATCCTGCTAAATCTCACCCGTACCCTCAGCTTCAGCCTGATGACTGTCAGCATTACTTCCTTCATCATTATTGGCCTGTACACCTCCGGCGTAAAGCTCATGTCTGCCGAAAATGGCTTGCAAGATTTGGAAGATTCAGAAGATACTTCACCCTTGACAGTACGCCAGATTTCTGTTCGATTTGCTCTGGTAAGTGTAGGAATCATCGGGCTTAGTATCATCATCACCTATCTCACCAATCATATTGCCGATACTCTCAACCTGGGTGCCGGGTTTGCAGGTGCTTTGCTGCTGGGCATTGCTACCTCCCTCCCCGAAGTCTGTTCCACCCTTGCCTTGTTTAAAATGCGCAACTACAACATTGCCATTGGCAACATCATTGGCAGTAACATTTTTAATTTTATGATTTTGGGCCTTGCCGATATTGTATATATCGGTAGCGGCATTTACGATTTTTCAGACCCAAAAACCATCAGCCTGCTGATGCTTGGCATGGTCGCCACACCTTTGATGCTGCTGTTGGTTAAAACCAAAAGCCAAGCTGCACAAAAGCTATACCCCATTGGCATTGTCGCCTGCTATTTTGGATTTTTAGTCTCTTAAATCAATTACACCGTTAACTGAAAAGGGAGCTGCATCAGGTCTTTGATGAAGCTCCCTTTTTTCATACTTTTGTGTATATGCATATTATTTTTGTATGATATGCAACGCAAAGCCGCCCACTTCATTCTTTAGATAAATTAAGCGCAAACGGCCGTCCTCGGTGAGCTTTTTACGGGTGTAGTCCAACTGAACGCCTTTGGCCTCCAGATACTCTACCGCGGCGTTGATGTCTGATGTAGCAAAGCCAATATGCCCCTTGGTACCGGGGCCGTCTGCCTTGGCTACTTCCACACCGCTGCCTGCGTAAACTGAGGTGGGTTTTTGGGTTACCGGCAGGTCAAATATGGAGGCAATGGCCTGAGCAATGGCTGTTGCCTCCTCATGATTTTGGCCGTTGATACAAACATGATCCATTACAAAGCTTGGTTTTTCCATCGATGGTACCTTCTCCTTGGTTTATTACAATACATCTTTTAAAATATTTAAAAACAGCAGTCCAACCGAAACCAAAATCACAGGACGGATAAAGGGTGCTCCCTTTTTTACCGCCAGCCACGACCCCAAATAGTTGCCTGCAATATTGCACACAGCTGCCGGAATGCCCACAGCCAGCAAAATGCTGCCGCCCTGGGCATAGGCCACCAATGCCGCCAAATTGGAACAAAGGTTGACCACCTTGGCACCGCCTGTTGCTGTGGTAAGGTTCCAGCCCAGCACAGCGGTAAAGGCAATTACCAAAAAGGTACCGGTTCCCGGGCCAAAAAAGCCGTCGTATGCGCCTATTACAAGGCCAATTACCGCTGCCAAGGCAAGTAACACACCTGTGGGTAGGGTGCGGTTGTTTTCTTCCTTGCCAAACCCACGGTTAAAAATGAGAAAAACGGCCACCACCGGCAATACGCAAAGCAGTGTCCAATGCAACACTTTTTCTGAAAGAATCAGCACCAGCTTTGCTCCCAGATAAGAGCCCACCAGTGCCGCACCGCCTGCCACAAGGGACGGCTTCCAGGATATGTATCCGCTTTTGGCATATTTGGCCGTTGCCACCACTGTACCACAGCAACTGCTAAGCTTGTTGGTACCATAAGCAAGATGAATGGGCAGCCCTGCCGCCAAATAAGCAGGCAGGGAAATTAGTCCGCCGCCCCCTGCTACCGAGTCTACAAATCCGGCCAAAAAGACCAGAGGACATACAATGAGCAGAGAGTGCAACGTAGAAGCATCAAGCAAAATTACACACACCTTTCGGCAACACCGGAGAAGCACCACCGGCTTACCACATTCCCCAAATAGGTTTTATTTTTTCTTTTTGCGGGTAAGAAACAATGCCGCCACCGCAATAACCACAACTACCACCATGACTATTACAGCAATACCAATCATGCTGTTATCACCCATATTAGGATTTGTTACAGCCATAGGAACAAAAGGTAACATCGCTCTTCTCTCCTTTACTGACAGATCGACCTGATATTTTTAGGCGATACCGTACAATTCTAAGTGTCTTGTTACACCAGATAGCGCAGCTTTGGCGCTCATTGTATTGTAAAATATAACAAAAAATTGGCAAATAAATTAACACTTAGGACAAGCCGTGAATTGTGCCGTACTGCCTGATACAAGTACGCCCATTCCATGGCGGAATGGGCGTACCGCTACTCTCACATCATACACTGCCTTTGGCATGTAGTTGTGAATAATTTTTGAAAACTATTGCTCATTTACTCAGCGTAGTGCCACTTAACACCCTGGGGAGTATCCTCCAAAACAATATTGCGTGCCTTCAGCTCGTCACGGATGGCGTCGGCAGCGGCAAAGTCACGGTTTTTACGAGCCTGCTGGCGCTTTTCAATGAGTGCTTCAATTTCTGCATCCAGATTCTGCTCTTTACGGTTGTACAGAATACCCAGTACATCGGTAAGCTCATCAAACAGTGCAGCTGCTTCTTCCAAAGTGGCTTTGGCGCGGGGTTCGGCAGTATAGGTATTAATATCACGCACCAGCTCAAACACAGCGGATAGACCATCTGCGGTGTTCAAATCATCATCCATGGCAGTAATAAACTGCTCCTTGCGTGAAAGCAGTAGGGCATGAAAATCCGCATCTGCCTCGCCATCAGTTGCATTTTTTATAGCAAAATCCAGGTTGTCCCGGCAGGTGTACAGACGCTCCAGCGCCGCCTTGCACTGCTCAATTACCTCTACCGTATAGTTAATGGGGCTGCGGTAGTGTGCCTGAATCATCATAAATTTAATGGGCTCGTAGCCATATTTTTCGGCAACGTCACGCACGGTAAAAAAGTTGCCCAAAGACTTGCTCATTTTGCGGCTGTCAACGTTGATAAAGCCATTGTGCATCCAGTAACGGGCGTAGTCGCCGGTATGGCAGCACTCTGCCTGTGCAATTTCATTTTCGTGGTGGGGGAAAATTAAGTCCTGACCGCCGCAGTGGATATCAATGGCCTCACCCAAATGCTTACGGATCATGGCAGTGCACTCAATGTGCCAGCCGGGACGGCCCTGTCCCCAGGGAGATTCCCAGCTGGGCTCGCCGGGCTTGGCGCTCTTCCACAGCACAAAGTCCAAAGCGTCCTCTTTGCCGCCGGTTACTTCAATGCGGTTGCCGGCGTCCAACTCCTCCAAAGGCTGGCGGGAGAGCTTGCCATACTCCTCAAATTTACGGGAGCGGAAGTAGACATCACCGTCCACCACATACCCGTAACCGCTATCTACAATTTCTTTTACAATGCTGATAATGCCGTCCATGGTCTCGGTGGCCTTGGGGTGAATGGTGGCAGGGCGCACGCCCAGGCCCTCGGCATCGGTCTTGTACTCGGCAATATAACGCTCGGATACGGTTTTGTAGTCAGTGCCTTCTTCGTTGGCCTTGTTGATGATTTTATCATCAATATCTGTGAAGTTCTGCACAAACTTTACTTCATAACCCCGGTACTCCAGATAACGACGCAGGGTGTCAAAGACGCAGATGGGTCGTGCGTTGCCAATATGGATGTAGTTATAAACTGTAGGGCCGCAGGCGTACATACGAACCTTTCCCGGCTCAATGGGTGTAAATTCTTCTTTGCTTCTGCTTAAAGTATTAAAAACTTTCATGATGATTCCTCCCAAGCTATGTTAAATTACTATTTTTCTTTGCAGCTTGTTAAAAGCCGCAAAACCGGCCAACTCCGCTGTTACCGGTATAGGGAATTTTATCTGGGTACTCCCCGCTCAGCAGGGTTTCTATAGGTAATTAGCTGCGCAAAACACTATGTTTTATTGTAACCTGTACCAACGGGTTATAACCTTTACTACTTCAAATCCAAGTCTCTGGTAAAGAGCCAGTGCTGTGGAGTTTGCTTCGTGGACACGCAAAAACACTTTGGTATAGCCCCGCTGTGCCAACCATCAGGCTGTGCATGAGGCTTGCGCCAAGGCCGTTGCCTCTTTTGCCTGGCACAATGCCCACGCTGGCTATTTCCGGAATTTCCGGCTGTAAATCCAGCTCTGCAATGCCAACATCCTCTCCCTGGCAGTTGACCAAAAAGCACAGGGTTTTTGTGGTGTCCAGCAGGCGGGTCAGCTCCTCCTCTTGATAGGTGGCACTGTTGGGCACTTCAAAAAAGATATCGTTATAAAGTGCTAAAAAGGTTTGGGCGTTTTCGCTGCCAAGAGGAATCAGTACAAGCTTGCCTTGTTCCTCACTATAATTTGGGACAAGTTCACGCTGCATTTCCAGCATATTGCCTTCAAAGGTTAGCTGATACCTCCCTGCCTGACAGTATTCTTCCGTCAAGAGGCTTTCCGGTACAGAGCAGGCTGCAAAAATTTCTTTTGCACCGGCATCCTTTAGCCTTGTAATGCCTTCTTCCAAAAGAATGGAAATGTCCTGGGGTGTGCAACAGCTTTTTACCACCACATAACCCTTGCTCTTGTGCTTAATTTCTTCTGTTACCAGCAAAAGTGTTCCCTGGTCTAATTCCAGCAGTGGTTCTTCGGCCATTGGCTCACCCCCCTAAAAAACAAAAGCCTCCGCCGCCCCTAAAGGTCGGCGAAGGCGGCAGTAATCCGCGGTTCCACTTCGCATTTCACTCAGAGCAACTGTTGTGGTACTCATAGCCCGATAACGGAGGCTTCCGTGCCAAAATACTCTGCCCACTTTCTTTGTGGGTGTTCCTTCGGCCTGCTGGCAGGGGCACTTCTCATCCGTTACCGCCAAAAGCACTTTCAGCCAAGGTGCCTTCTCTCTGGGGTGGTATTGTTCGCATGGTACTCTCCCTGCGTCATGGCAGTGGTGTATTATTTATCAATGTATCATATTTTATTCTTGGTTGCAAGATACACTTATGCTTATTTATACTTATTCAAACCAGAATAATTTGATATTATTTATCATTTAAAAACAAATCGCGGTTTTTCCAAATATAATTAAAGCCGGACACCACGGTAATAAGTGCTACCAGCACCATACCTGCGGAGTAGATAAAATATAAAACATCCCAGCTTACCGGCAGGGCGGTAAAGGTCTGCTCCAGCCAGCACAGCAGCAGGGTATATACAATCCAGAACATCTGCAGCACGGTTTTTATTTTGCCCCAGTTATCGGCAGCAATGACCACACCTTTGTTGGCAGCCAAAGTGCGCAGCGCAGTCACCAAAAACTCCCGCGCCAAGATGATGATAATAACCACTGATGGCGTACCCAGCACCTCAACAAAGGCAACCAGCGCAGCCATTACCAGCAGCTTATCTGCCAGGGGGTCCATAAATTTGCCAAAGTCGGTAACCAAACCCCGTTTACGGGCAATGTTGCCATCTAACGTATCGGTGATGGCAGCAGCAGCAAAGGTGATGAGTGCCCACAGGTTATTATTGGGGATGCCGCCAGACAAAAAGAATACCAAAAACAATGGAATCATCACCATGCGCAGCACAGTAAGTTTGTTTGGAAGATTCACTTTAACTTCTCTCCTTTAAACTACAACCGTATGGGGCTTTTACGGCAATACTATCTTGCCCTCTTTTGGGGCGGCAATGCTTACAGCTCCCGGCCAACAAGGTCATATTGGTCACTTTGCTCTATTATAACACAGACCATATCTCCCGGTGCATGTTTTTTTGTAGAGGCAAAGGTCACTTTGGTGTCAATATCGGGGGCATCCATATAGCTGCGGCCCACATAGTTTTTACCCTTTTTGCCCTCTACCAACACAGTAAGCTGACGGCCCACACAGCTTTTTGCAAAATCAAAAGCAATTTCCATCTGGCGCTCCATAATAAGGTCGGCACGGCGCTGGCGCACCTCCTGCTCCAGTTGGTCCTCACGCTCTCCTGCGGGGGTATCCTCCTCCTGAGAGTAGGCAAAGCAGCCCAGACGCTCAAAACGAGCTTCTTCTACAAAGCGGCACAGCTCTTCAAAATCTTCCTCGGTCTCCCCGGGGAAGCCGGCAATCAGGGTGGTGCGCAGCACCACACCGGGAATGCGCTGGCGGAAGCGCTGCATCAGCTCCATGAGGCTGTTGTAGTCGCCGCGGCGGTTCATTTCTTTCAGGACACGGCCGCTGGCGTGCTGGATGGGAATATCAATATACTTTACTACCTTGGGCTGACGAGCCATAGTATCAATAAGCTCATCGGTTACATGGTCGGGGTAGCAGTACAAAATACGCACCCATTCCACCTGGGGAATCTCACAAACCTTGTCAATCAACTCTGCCAGCTTATAGCTGCCGTAAATATCCTGCCCATAGCGGCTGGTGTCCTGTGCCACAAGGTTAATTTCTCTCACGCCGCTTTTTGCCAGTGCTTTGGCTTCTTCCACAATGTTTTCCATGGGGCGGCTGCGGAAGCCTCCTCGTATCAGAGGGATGGCACAATAGCTACAACGGTTGTCACAGCCCTCAGCCACCTTTAGGTAGGCAAAATACGGTGCATTGGCCAAAATGCGCTTACCTTCCAGGCTCAGGTCGGTTTTTTCACCAAACTCGGTAACATGGCTGCCGCCCAAAGCGGTTTGAATGGCAGATACAATGTCGGCATTTTTGCCAATGCCCAGCACAACATCCACTTCAGGAATCTCCTGGGCCAGCTGGTCACGGTACCGTTCTGCAAGGCAGCCTGTAACCACAACACAGCGGATGCCGCCCTGTTCTTTCATCTGGCAAAACTCCAGAATGGTCTCGATAGACTCTGCCTTTGCAGCCTCAATAAACCCGCAGGTATTGATAATTACCGCCTGACACTGGCTTAGGTCTGTGGTAATTTCCATGCCTGCCTGGGCCATGCGGCCCATGAGGAGCTCGGCGTCCACCTGATTTTTGGAACAGCCCAGTGACACCATTCCTACTTTAATACAATCCATATTCTTCTCCTTATTGTAGCTATGCCTTTGCATCCATTGCTGTTGGCATCAGTATCTGTTTATCCGGCATAGCGTCCGGTTGCTATTGATAAAATTACACATGCACCCTTTGGGCAGGTGTGTAAAACAGTCGTGACATAGACAAAAGGCCATGTCGTATACTAGTTTAGTATTCCAAAAAACGCCTAAAAGCCTGCATGGTACAAAATATTGTTCCAAAACAGGGCAGCATCGTTAAGGTAATACAAAATTTAAAACGCAAACTGAGAATGATGCGGTGTTGCCTTAGGCGTCTTCCAGCAAAAACAGCTTACAAATACCCATCATTTCCCGCACCCAGTAGCCGGGGAATAATCCCCAGGAAGTCTTTGCGGGAACTCCCCCAACAGGATTCAGCCCTGCTCTGCGGGCATACTCCTGTCCGCGCCACTGATGATAGCTGTTGGTCACCACCACTACGTTTTTAGATAACTTTAGCTCCTCAATGAACAATGCAGTATTTTCAAAGTTTTCTCTGGTGTTGGTAGACATTTCCTCACGGACAATGCGGTTTACTCCAATGCCCCTGTCTACAAGATACTGCTGTGCCACATTTGCCTCGGTATTTCCTTCCGCTTCATCCATCCCCCCGGTTACCACAACAGAACAGTGGGGGTTTTTCACCAGATAATCATAGGCGGCATCCAGACGGTGTTTGAGCATCAGCGAAGGGGTGTCTCCATGTATTTTGCACCCCAGCACCACCACGGTACTGTCCCCTTCTTTGGGCGGAGGAGTAAGCCATGCGTATTTTGCCATGGCGGCCGAAAGTACCAGCCCCACAGCTATGCAAACCGCCAGCAGCCCCGCTATGCTGCTCCGCAGCCACTTCCACCAGCCCACCGGCTCCGGCGGCCAGCCGCGAAACCGCCTGTCGGGAAAACGCTTCCACAGCAGCCCAAGTACGGCCAATACCACACCAAAAATGAAGATGGCGGCACTTCCTTCATGAAAGATTCCATAAAGCAGCAGTGGCCCAATGCTGAAAGCAAAGCAGGCAAACACCACAATACTCACCAAAATCATTGTCATTGTCATCATCTCCTCTGGTCTTAAAACACCGTTGTCACAAAGGTCAAATTGGCGGTTACAGCATCCGCAGCAGGTATTCCACAATCCATACTGAGCCGCAGGCTGCCATGGCCACTGTCAGCAGGCCTTTTTCGGCAAAGGCAAAAAACACTGCCACCGCCACCCCCGCCGCTGCCGACCACACACTGGCAGTAGCACTGAAGATGGCCGGAACAGTCATGGCCGAAAGTACGGCATATGGTACATAAAACAGAAATGACCGTACAAATCTGCTTTGAATCTTTTTTTGAAACAATGTCAGGGGCAGCATACGGATAAGGTAGGTGACCAGCGCCATTACCCAAAAGTAGCCCCAAAAACCGGCAGGAATCATTGGATTTCCTCCTCTCGGTCCGGCACAGGATACAGCACTGCCGCAACAGAGGCAGCAATGACTGTGCATAGAATAATGGCAAAGCCGCTGGAGATTTTTTGCAGCATGGGCACAAAGGCAAAAACACAGCTAAGCGCCGCTGCCAGGCCTGCCGTTACCCGCACCGATTGCAGATATTTTGCAGGGGGAATCACAATGGCAATAAACATGCCGTAAATGGCAATCCCCAGCGCCGAACGCACCGAAGCTGGCAGAATTGTACCGGCCGCCGCACCCAGCAGCGTACCCAGCGCCCACCCAAAATAGGGTGCCAATATCAGGCCAAACAAATATTTTTTACCCAAAGAACCCTTTTGGCTGCTTGCTACGGCAAACACTTCGTCTGTATTAACAAAGGCAATGACCAGCCTGTCCAGGGTTGTCACTGTGCCCTCCAGCTTTTGTGAAAGACTCAGGCTCATGAGGGCATACCGAAGATTGATTACCAGCTGAGTCAGCGCCATTTCTACATAAGGCGCCGCCGAGGCAATAAGGGTAAGCCCCGCAAACTGTCCTGCCGAGGTAACATTGCTCATGCTGACAGCAACCGCTGCCCACACCGGCAGCCCCATGGACTGCGCCATCATACCAAAAGCAAAGGATACCGAAACGTACCCAAGCCCAATGGGAATACCATCTCGGAATCCCTTTTTAAAATCGTTGCACACCGGTGCTGTTTCTTTCAACTGTCATGCCACTCCTTTGTGGAAAAGCTTATGCTTTTCAGGGGTCAAGATACAGCTCTTCTTCTTCAATACGCCCAAGAGCCGCCTTTATGTCATCATAGCCAAAGCCCCTGCGCTGAAGTGCCGCTATGGTTTTGCGCAGTCCGTCTTTGTCAAAAATTTTATCCTTGTACTTTTTTAAAATTAAAGAGATAATGGGGTCGGCTTCATCATGCTCCTCAAACTGTTCCATCACCTCGTCAATGATTTGGGCAGAAAGCTTTTTCTGTAAAAGTCCCTGGCGCACCCTGCGCAAAGAATACCCTCGCAGGTTTATCATATCTCTGGATAGCCGCATGCCGTAGTCCAGGTCATCCAAAAGGCCAAGCTCCTCCATACGCTGTATGGCCAAAAGAGTGGCTTCCTGGCTGTAGTACCGCAACAGCTTTTCATACAGCATACCACTGCTTTGGGCTGTACGGGACAGCACGTCCAGGGCAGACTGTACTGCCGAATGACGCTCATCCAACACCCTTAGCTCTTCTAGTTGCCGGGGGGCAAATTCCATGCCTGCCGTCAGGTTGGTGGTTAAAAAGGTGTCTTTGTGGACAGAAAATAAAAATCCCCCATCTACCATTAAGGCGTACCGCCCTTTTTTTGTCTTTTTAACATCGGTAATGATCATTTTACCGCCCCCATTTCTTGGGTGTACTTAGTTATCATACCATATTTGCTCCAAAATTTAAAGAAATGATTTGTAGCCTGTGCAGCTGTCAACAAAGGGTCTGAGCGGCTACGCTCAGACCCTTGCATCACTGGCCACAGCTATTTTTGTAACTGTTTTAAGTATTATTCTTCCTCGTCCACCTCTGCGGTGATGTTGACAGAAGCAGCACCCAGCTTTTTGGGAGCAGCCTTGGCTGCGCCTTTTTTCAGCTGGTCCTTGTTTTCCATCACCAAGGCGGCAATCTCCTCGCAGAATGCGGGGTTTTCCTTCATATATTCCTTTACCTTGTCACGGCCCTGGCCAAGACGGTTTTCCTGATAAGAGAACCAGCTGCCGCTCTTGTTGATAATCTCAAGCTTTGCAGCCAAATCCAGCACCTCACCCTCACGGGAGATGCCCTCACCGTACATGATGTCAAACTCTGCTTCCTTAAAGGGCGGCGCCACCTTGTTTTTAACCACCTTAACACGGGTGCGGTTGCCTATGACCTCTGTACCGTTTTTCAGCTGCTCGCTGCGGCGAACCTCCAGACGTACCGAGGAGTAGAACTTAAGGGCACGGCCGCCGGGGGTAGTTTCGGGGTTGCCATAGGCAATGCCGATTTTTTCCCGCAGCTGGTTGATAAAGATGACCACGCAGTTGGTCTTGCCAATGGCACCTGTTAACTTACGCAGAGCCTGAGACATAAGCCTTGCCTGCAGGCCCACATGGGTATCACCCATCTCGCCTTCAATTTCTGCCTTGGTAACCATGGCGGCCACCGAGTCCACAACTACGACATCCACAGCACCGGAGCGTACCAGTGCCTCGCAAATTTCCAAAGCCTGCTCGCCGGTGTCGGGCTGGGACACCAACAGGGAGTCAATATCTACCCCCAGAGCTTTGGCATAAACAGGGTCCAGTGCATGCTCTACGTCAATAAATACCGCCTCGCCGCCTCGCTTTTGTGCCTGTGCCACTACATGGAGGGCAACGGTGGTTTTACCGGAGCTTTCTGGCCCGTAAATTTCAATAATACGGCCCCTTGGCACACCGCCAATGCCCAGGGCAATGTCCAGAGAAAGAGAGCCTGTGGGAATCGCCTCTACATTCATGGTGGTATTTTGACCCAGCTTCATTACTGCGCCCTTACCAAATTGCTTTTCTATTTGTCCCAAAGCAGTTTCCAACGCCTTTTGCTTCTCGCTATGCTGCTTGTCCTGCTTTTCCTGGGTCTGCTTATCTGCTGCCATTGCCTTACCTCCTGTAATGGTAGTGGTTTGTTATATTACTCTGTCCCGGCTGTCGGCTTTGCCGCATACCGCCACTCATTTTTACTGTTTTGTGTTGCTGTTTTGCAACCAGTCTAAGGGTATTATAGCCCATAACCAAAAGGTTTGCAAGCTAAAACGAAAATTTGTTCGTGATATGTTACAGTGCTGCTGCCAGCCCCATCATCTTATCTACACGGCGGCGCAAAGCCGGACAATTTTTTAGCTGAGGGTCTGTTTGGGCAAGTTCTTCTACCGCTTTTTGCGTTTCGTAAAGCACTTTACTATCTTGAGAAAGGTCAGCAACCTTCATTTGGGGCAAGCCGTGCTGGCGCATACCAAAAAAGTCACCGGGACCTCGCAGCTCCAGGTCGTACTCTGCAATTTTAAAGCCGTCTGTGCTGGCGCAAAGGTACTTTAGCCGCCGCTGGGTATCTTCGCCGGAGCTGTCACTGAGCAAAATACAGGTGGATTTCTGGCTGCCGCGCCCCACCCGCCCACGCAGCTGGTGCAGCTGGCTAAGACCAAACCGCTCGGCATTTTCTATCATCATAATAACGGCGTTGGGTACGTCTATCCCCACCTCGATGACGGTGGTGGCCACCAGCAGCTGAATTTCTCCTGTGGAAAAGGCACGCATGGCAGCTTCTTTTTCGGCGGCTTTCATTTTGCCATGGAGCAGCCCCACACGGTAATTGCCAAACGGGCCGTCTGCCAGTTCTTTTTCGTAGGCGGCGGCAGCCTTTCGGCCATCCGCCGGGGTTTCCTCGTTTTCTTCCACCAACGGGCAAACAATGTACCCCTGAAAACCGGCATCCAAATGCTTACGAACATACCCAAAGGCTCTCTCCCGCTTGGTACTGTCAATGAGGAAGGTGTCAATTTTTTGCCGGCCGGCAGGCAGCTCATCAATCACAGACAAATCCAAGTCGCCATAGATAATAAGCGCAAGTGTCCGGGGAATGGGCGTGGCGGACATGACCAGTGTGCCTGCCTCCTGCCCCTTTTGCCCCAGCCCCATACGCTGTGCCACACCAAAGCGGTGCTGCTCATCGGTGACGCACAGACCCAGCCGTAAAAATTCGGTATCTCCTGTCAGCAGAGCATGGGTGCCTACGCAAAGATGAATTTCTCCTTTTGCCAAAGCAGCTTTTACCTCCCGCTTTTGCTTGGCAGTCATGGAGCCTGTCAGCAGACCGACCCGCATCCCCAATGGTTCCAGCAGGGGAGTCAGGCTCCGGGCATGCTGCTCCGCCAAAATTTCAGTGGGTGCCATCAGGGCGCTTTGCCTGTTGTTTAAAAACGTAAAGTAGCAGCAGGCAGCCGCCACCAGCGTTTTACCGCTGCCCACGTCTCCCTGTATCAGTCGGTTCATAGGTTTTGGGGAACACAGGTCGGCAAGAGCTTCTTTTACTGCCCTGCGCTGTGCACCCGTGGGGGCAAAGGGCAGACTTTGCCAAAAAGCAGAGATATCCTTTTGTTCCATGGGTGTTACAGTTCGCTTTTGCTGCCCCTGTTTTAACCGTGCAAAACCAAGCCCCAGGCATAAAAGCTCTTCAAAAATCAGCCTGCGACGGGCAATTTCTGCCTCTGCCATGGTATGGGGGTGGTGAATGGTACGCAGTGCAAAATCCAGTGTACACAGGGCATACTGCTGGCGCAGGCTCTGGGGCAGGCTTTCCGGAAGTTCTCCCAGTGCGGCAAGGGCAGACAGCACATGGCTGCCCACACTTTTAGAGGTAATACCTGCCGTCAAAGGGTACACCGGCACCAGCCCGCTGTCCGACAGGCGGTATACCGCCGGGGCGTTCATTTCACGCCTGAGCAAGGTACCTCCCATTTTTCCATAAAAGATATATTCTTCATTTTCGTGTAAATTTTCCACCGTATATTTTGCATTAAAAAAGGTAATGGTAAGAGAGGAAACGCTGTCTACCGCCGTTACCTTCCAAACCGAAAGGCCGCTGCGGATGCGTTGTTCCCGGCTTTTGGAGGCCACCACACAGCGCACCGCCCCTGTTTCTGCCAAGGGCAGCTCCAAAATATTCTTTGGTGCAGTAAGGTCAACGTAGCTGCGGGGCAGATGGTACAGCAGGTCTTCCACCGTGGCAATATCCAGCTTTTTATAAAGCTTCATGCGGGCTTCTCCCACACCTTTGACAAAGCGGATGTCGCTTTCCATGGTCAGCGGCACAGGCAACCCTCCTTTACGTCAATACTGGGGTAGTTTTTATAAAACAATAAGAATAATGGCTACTTTTAAGTAGATGCTACAGACATTATTATAGGACAATCAAAGGCAGTTTGTCACCAATATCGGGAAAAAGCGTCAAAAAAAGAAAAAATTTTTGTAGATATCAAAAATAAATATTGACAAACGCTTTTGATATTGATATACTAATTTAGCGTTCTGAAAAAAAGACGAGCCACTAGCTCAGTTGGCAGAGCATTTGACTTTTAATCAAAGGGTCCGGAGTTCGAATCTCCGGTGGCTCACCAGGAAAACCGCTTACCCAATAGGGTAGGCGGTTTTGTTTTATCATTCTTTACATACTGTTAAATGCATCTGACCCTGATAGGCTCGTAATATTGATGTTAATATGAAAATACTATGTTTATCTTGAAAGTATCAGGTATCAAAAAAGGGGATGTTTTTTTGAATAATAAACTCTATGAATTTACTGCCGAAATAAAAAAGGTTCGCGATATTGACGGCGCATACATTGAGTTTCCATACGATGTAAAAGAAGAGTTTGGAAAAGGCCGGGTAAAGGTTATGGCAACCTTTGACGGTGTTGAGTACGAGGGTAGCCTGGTAAGGATGAAAACACCGTGCCATATTATTGGTATCCGCAAAGATATTAGGCAGAAAATTGGAAAACAGGCGGGAGATATAATTTGTGTAACCATTCAGGAAAGGGAATGAATATAAAGCCTTAAAAACCGTTTGCCACTTTGGATTTTCGGTTTTGCTTTTTTCTTATTAATTTTTATAAATACTTGTCTATTTTAGTGCCTTTTGTCATTGCTTCCATGTGTTTTTGGGGGTATGATAAAACAAACTGTAAAATAAACGATTGCAGAGGTTGTATTTTCAGCGGTACACATATTGTTCTGCAAGCTGTATATTTTAGAAAGCGAGGTTGTTTTTATGGCTGCCAATCAAAAAACAACGCGGATGGTTCAGATAGCCCTGCTGGCGGGGCTAGAGGTTCTTTTGGCATTTACCCCTCTTGGCTATGTCCCCATCGGCCCGGTTCGCGCCACCACCATCCATATTCCTGTCATCATAGGCGGCATTTTATTAGGCCCCGGTGCAGGTGCATTGTTAGGCGGTGTTTTTGGCTGTACCAGCATCCTCATCAACACCCTCACCCCTACCCCTACCTCGTTTGTTTTTACCCCCTTTTACTCGGTGGGAGATGCCTCCGGCAATCTGTGGAGCCTTGTCATCGCCCTGGTGCCCCGTATTCTCATTGGCGTTGCTGCCGCACTGGTGTACCGCCTTGTTACCCGGCTATGGCATCAGCCCTTTGCTGCCAGCGCCATTGCAGGGCTTTGCGGCTCTATGGTCAACACCATTTTGGTGATGGGCGGTATTTATCTGTTCTTTGGCCCCGCCTATGCTGCTGCCCGTGGCATTGCTTATTCCACCCTCATTGCCGTCATTGGCGGAGTCATCAGCGTAAACGGTGTGCTTGAGGCAATTTTTGCAGCTGTTGTCACCGGCGCTGTGGCTCCGGCTTTGATGCGCGTTACCAAAAAAGGGCTTCATTAAGCTGTGAGAAAACTCAAAAATCCCCGTCTCATTTTTGTGAGACGGGGATTTTTTATTAGTTGGGTTGTTCCAAGGTAATGTTGCCGTCTTCGTCCGCAATGATGGGGCGAATGTCGTTGCGGGTATAGCGAATAATGTTTTTTAACCGCTGGCGCTCGTCGGGAGAGTAAAAAATGTATGCAACTCCTTCACGTTGGGCACGCCCTGTGCGACCAATGCGGTGGGTATAGGATTCGTTGTCCTGGGGTACGTCAAAGTTGAACACTGCATCAATATCTTCTACATCAATGCCCCTGGCGGCAACATCGGTGGCAATGAGAATACCAATTTCCCCCGCCTTGTAGCGAGCCATAATCTTATTTCGGGCAGATTGTATCATGTCACCGTTCAGGCATTCTGTCTCCAGTCCGTAAGCGGCAAGCTGCTCGCAAAGGCTGGTGGTGGCGTACTTGGTGTTGCAAAAAATCAGTACCCTGCCATAGCCCTGTTTTTTAATCAGGCCAGCCATCACTGCAATCTTTTTTCGCCCGGTTACTTCATAGCTGTATTGTGTAATTTTGGGTCGGCTCAGCTCAACGGGCTGTATGGTAATCTCCTCGGCATCCCGCTGATACAGCCAGCCGATGTCCATTACTTCCCGGGAAATAGTTGCAGAAAACATTACCATCTGCTTTTGCTTTGGCAGTGCGTCCAGAATTTTACGCACATCTTTAAAGAAGCCCATATTCAACATTTCGTCAGCTTCATCCAGCACAACGGTGCTTACCTTGTTTAACCGGATGGTGCGCCGTCCCATGTGGTCCAGCAGACGTCCGGGGGTAGCAACTACCACCTGGGGTTTGCGCCCAAGGGCTGCCAGCTGCTTGCCCATTGGCTGTCCCCCATAAACAGAAACCACCTGCAGTCCCGGTTTAAACTTTGCCAAATCTCGCAAATCCTCGCAAATCTGGGTGCAAAGCTCACGGGTGGGGCATAAAATCAATGCCTGCAGCTCTTTGGAGGCAGGGTCAAGTTTTTCAATGATGGGAATGCCAAAGGCGCAGGTTTTGCCTGTGCCGGTGGGTGCCTTGGCAATAATCTCCCTTCCTTCCAGCATTACAGGAATTGCCTTTTCCTGTATCTCGGTGAGGTGGGTAAAGCCCATCTCTGCCACTGCCTGCCTCAACTCCTCTGAAATGGGCAGGTCTTTGTACTCGGTCATATTATTACTCCATTCTTTTTGTGCCGCTGCGCTCCGGCATGTATGCTATTACTCTTTGCCCTTTTGTCCCGCGCAGAACATCTACGAGCTTGCGCTCCCCGGGACAGGCTGTTGGGCCGTACCAAACTTATATCAAAATTTTCGGTATTGCCCCAAAAGCTGCGTTCACTTAACGCCTCTTTCCTACTAAAAATTATTTGGGTTTTTTGCAGTATTTTTGATAAACACTTAAATAGTGGCCGCCAAAGGTGACGGCAGTAATATCCTGCAGGGGAACTGTAGTGGCATCTTTGTGCCAGCTGCCATCAGCGTCTACCCTGCGCATCATCAAGTAATTTTTGTCGGAAGAGATGCCTATTCCTACAAAGAACAAGGTCTCGGTAGGAGATTCACATTCTACCGTAAGCCAACCCCCATAGCTTTTTAATATACCCTCCATTAGCTGCTGCCAGCTTTGGCAACCGGGCACCTTGGGCGCCTGTACCCTTTGGTATACCCCTTCTCCCTCCAGCACACGGCGGCAAAAGTCGTTGTCGTCATACTGCTCTACAAGGGTAATATCCTTTTGGCGCAGTACCACAAAACCATCCAGGTTAAACTCCTGTTCCTTGGCCAGCACCAGCAGGGTATCGGTTTGCAGTACCGGCACACCGGCATAAAAAGCACCGCCCAGCTCATCCCGATATACCACTATCATATTTTTATCCTGCTGGGCTTGAGTCAGCATAGACTTAAATTCATTGGACATGTTTTGTTCCTCCGTCATTCTCGTAATATAAAATTACCAGTGCCATTCCGCTGTGAACAGTAAAAACTGCAGTGGGTGCTGTGATGCGGTTACTGACCCCAAGGGGGACTCCCGCTGTCATAACGTGATGATCCAGCGGGTAGTACATTCCTTCTTCGGACACGGTCATGTGCCCGCCCAGCAGGGCAAAGGTAGAAAAATACCCCTCAAAACGCGAAAACTCCCATCTTCCCGGCCCCAGCACCCGGATATCATGGTTGTCATCCATCATTATCCCTTGGGCGTCGTGCTCTACCAGCCAGCACAGAGTTTGTATGTTTGCCATGGTGTGGTCCAGCCTGCCCCCTGTGCCCCCCAGAATAACAAATTCCCGGTATCCTCTCTGCCATCCTGCCTCTACGGCAATCATACAGTCGGTATCATCTTTTATGGGGGGATACACCTCAATGGCTCCGTCAAAATCCGGCCTGGGAGCAGAGTCAAAGTCTCCTACAATCAGCTGGGGGCGTATTCCCAACCGCTGGGCATGGAGATAGCCCCCGTCAGCGGCTATGACAAAGTCTTTGGAGGTAACGGCGGCACGCACTGCGGCTTGTTCTGCCAGCTCTCCGGCACAAATGACCACGCAGCGCCCTGTTTCGGTGCTTTTCATCACTTGCCCAACTCCCATTCTTTGACGTCTTTCAGTTCTTCAAATATTGCAAGATAACTTTGGTGGCGGCTGGGGGCAATTTCATCCCTTGCTACCGCCTCCAATACGGCACAGCCCTTTTCAGACCTGTGGCTGCACCCTGTAAAACGACAGTGCTCCCGAAAGTCTGCAAAATCGATAAAACAATCCGCCAGCTCCCGGGCAAGCATCTTTTCAAACTGCAAAAACTCCACGGCGGAAAAACCCGGTGTGTCTGCAATCCAACCACCGTCGCCTGTGGCAAAAAGCTCTACATGACGGGTGGTATGGCGGCCGCGCCCCAGCTTTTGGCTGATATCTCCCGTGGCAAGCTCTAACTGGGGGAACAGGGTATTCAGCAGGCTGGACTTACCTGCACCGGAGTTGCCGCAAAAGGCGGTAATGCCTGTTCTAAGCTCCTGCCGTACTGCCTGCGCCCCTTCGCCGGTAAGGTTGTTGACCTCAAATACTGTAAAGCCCGCCTTGCGATAGATAGCGGTAAAAGGCTCGGGGTCGGATAAATCAGTTTTGGTAAAAATAAGCACCACGGGGATATTTCTGCGGCAGGCAATGGCTGTGAGCTTATCCAGCACCAGCAGGTTGGGGGCGGGGTCCTTACAGGATACCACCATAGCCAGCCTGTCCAAATTGGCAACCGGAGGACGGATAAGAGAATTTTTACGGGGTGCAATCTCTACCACATAGCCGCTCCCCGGCTGGGTCATCTCAACTGTAACCGTATCTCCCACCACAGGGCTTATCTCATCCTTGCGAAAGCGTCCACGGGCACGGCAGCTCAGTTCCTCGCCTTGTGTGGTCCGAACATAATAGAATCCCCCCAGAGCTTTAATAATCAGACCTGTTTGGGCAAGAGGTGCTGCTGCGTCCATCTGGTCGCCTCCTTTTATTTCTTTGATGTTGTTTTATGATTGGTTATGCTGCTACGGCCCTAAAATTCAAATGCACCGCAGGTGTCCGATATGGGCGCTTAATTTACAGCTGGGTCATAGGCTTTATCTTTTACCCTCGTTGCCTTTGCCCTCTGGCCGGGCGGGCAGTACCTTTTATTGATAAAGGCACCAAAGCAACCAGTCGTTCCTGCTGGACACCCCAACGGCCAAAGGGCGGCGGGCGGCTCTGGTGGGGTTACTCAAGTTCCCTACGGCAAAAAGCCTCCAAGTGCTGTGCGGCTGGACACGTCGGCTTTTTGTCCCCACTTCGTCGGGATGCCCTTGGGGGGGTCTACTAGAATATGCAAGGCGCTTCGCCCGCCTTTTTCCGGATTGCCTGATAAGGTATTTTATATGCTAGAGGCAGTTATCTCCAGGGCCTTCAATAGGTGAGCGGGGATAGGTTTGCTTCCCCACCCCCGCCGCCCAGCGCTATCTAATCCTAACAGAAATTCCGTTATCTTTGCGATATTACGGCTGTGATGCCTGTGCTTCAAATTGTTCAATATTATCTACCAACTTGGTCTTTTCCTCGGTATCAAAGTTGACCTTCCAGCTTTGATACAGCACACCGTTGATCTTAATATCAACAACGTTTTCTCCCTCACCCTGAACGGTAACCGACAGGGCTCGCTGGCTGGCCGGAATCAATGTGGTGCTGTAAACCTCAGCGCCGTTCATTTCCGCCGTTACCTTCACCTGGGTATTCATGTTGCCGGGCAGCAGCATCAGCAATGTCAGCTTTTTAGAGGTAACCTCTTCGTCCGATGACACCGTTACATTTACCTTGCTGCCCATGGGCACCCGGGCGGGATAGTTGGGTGCCTGAGAAAGCACCGTGCCCTCGGGCATCATGCTTACTTCATAGCTGATGTTGCCTAACAAAAGCCCGTTTTCTTCCAAAAGCTCCTTGGCATATTCCAAATCCTCGGCCACCAGCTGGGGCACCTGCACCATTTCTTTACCGGTACCGCTGCTGACATATACCACAATTTCGCTGCCGGTTGTAACCGTTTCATTTTTACCCGGCTCGGTTTTAACCACGTAACCCTCCGGCACAGTGTCACTGTTGATGCTTGCCTGAGAATATTTGAGCCCCAGTTCCTTCAGCTTGGCAAATACAAGGGTGGATTCCTGCCCTGCAAAGTCCTGCAGCGTAATGCTTTGTGCACCGCTGCTCACCTTTACCTTAATGGTAATACCTTCTTTTACCCGTTTGCCGGAGGTAGGGAACTGCTCGTATATCAAGCCTTTTTCGTAGGTGGTATTAAAGGTTTGTTCCTCTACCTCAAACTTAAAGCTCTTGTAGTTTTTGTCCTTAATGACCTGCTCATAAGACTTGCCTACCAAATCGGGCATATCTACCTCAGGAACATGCTCAAAAGGATTGTTCATCATCAGCATAGCCCCTACAAAGATAGCGGTGCCCAGTATAAACGCACAGGTAATACCAAAAAGTACCGTCAGCGCCGAAACCTTGCGGCGTTTTTTTCTGCCTGCTGTTTCCTTTCTTTCTTCTTCCGGGCTGTTTTGTCTCTTGCGGGGTTTGGATGTCATCTGGGTTTCTCCGTTTTCTTTCTCTATAAATTTTTGAGCCTCACTTTTGTGGTCCATGCTCAAATCCAAGGCGGCATAACCAAAAATAATATCGGGGTTGCGGACAAAGCTTTGCAGATCCCGCAGCATTTCACCAGCGTTTTGGTAGCGCAGGTCGGGGTTTTTGGCCATGGCCTTAATGGTAATGTCCTCCAGCCCCTGGGGCAGATTGGGGTTAAGAGAGCGGGGGCGCATGGGCTTATCCTGTATCTGCTTCAAAGCAACCGACACAGGTGTGTCCGCTTCAAAGGGCAAACGCCCCGTAATCATTTCAAACAAAATAACACCCACCGAGTAAATATCGGCACGGGTATCCAAAACGCCGTCGCCTCTTGCCTGCTCGGGGCTGATATAATGCACCGAGCCAATGGCGCGGTCGGTTATGGTGCGGGATTGGCTCATGGCAAAGCGGGCAATGCCAAAATCCATGACCTTAATGGTACCGTCTGCAAGTACCATAATATTTTGGGGCTTAACGTCACGGTGGACAATGCCGTTTTCGTGAGCATGCTGCAGAGCCAGAAGCAGCTGCATGGTAAGGGCAATGGCAGAACGAACCCCCACCACACCCTTTTTTTCAATATAATCCTTTAGGGTAATGCCGTCTACATACTCCATCACAATAACAGGGTTTTTTGTTGTGAGGATGACATCAAATATTTTGACAATATTGGGGTGGTTCAGGGAATAAATGGCTTTAGACTCATTGCGGAAGCGCCGCAAAAAGTCTTCATTGTCCACATATTCATCCCGAAGCATTTTGATGGCTACCGGACGCTGCTCGGCGGTATCGAAGGCTTTGTAGACATTGGCCATTCCGCCTACGCCGATAAGCTCCTCAATAAGATATCGTCCTTCCAGTCGTTTTCCTAGCAAATTATCCATACAAATCATCCATTCTGCCGCTTTGCATCGGCACAAAGTGTAATGAACCCTACCTATCCTTTTACTCAAGCCCAAGGAGCTTTTCCCTGTTCCTCTGCTTGGCTTATTAACAGGCCGGTTTTATTTGTACAGCAGTACTGCTGTGATGTTGTCCTTGCCTCCGGCGGCATTGGCTGTCTCCACCAGACAGGTGGCGTCATCCTCTTCCACACAGCGCTGCAAAAGGGGCAGCAGCCTTTCGGGCATGACCATATTATAAAGGCCGTCGGAACACAGCAGCAGAATATCTCCCTCTTCCATCTCCGCTGTGCTGTAGGAAAGATCCACAGTCCGTTCCACTCCGACTGCACGTGTAATCAGATGTCTGCTTTCGTGGGTAATTGCCTCCTCGGGGGTAATTTCTCCCCTGTCCACCATCATTTGCACCACAGTATGATCGGTGGTGAGCTGGTTGAGGTGTCCTCCCCGGGCAAGATATGCCCGGCTGTCTCCCACATTGGCAATGGTGACCACATCACCGGATATAACAGCGAGACAAACAGTAGTGCCCATCCCCTGCAAACTTTCATCCTCAAAGGATTGCTGTGCTTTTTCATAGACCATGATGTTGGCGGTGGAAACAGCGCTTTCCAGCAGCAGGTACAAAGAGCGTTCGTCCATGCCCCGGCGGCTGTTTTCCATCATACGGCGAATTTCTTCGCAGGCAATGCTGCTGGCGATGCCTCCGCCGTTTTCGCCGCCCATGCCGTCGCACACCACACCATAGGCAAAATCCGGGGCAAACACCTCCCCGGCAAACCGGTCCTGGTTGGTAGCCCGGCTCAGCCCTTTATCGGTGATTCCAATAATCCCCAGCACAGCTCTCACTCCTTTTGTCCAAAATACTTTTTAGACACTTCTTCCCCAAGCAAAACGCCCGGGGTCGGCTCTGGTTTCCTCAAGCTTCGCTTTGGCTCTGTGCCTCCTGGCGCCTTAGCTGTCCGCAGGCGGCACTGATGTCGCTGCCCAACTCGCGGCGAATGGTGGCACTCAGTCCGCGGTCGTTGAGTAGCTTGCAAAAGCGCTCTACATTTTCGCGGCTGCTGCGCCGCGTCCCTCTTTCTTTCACAGGATTGACAGGAATTAAGTTGACATGGCAGTTTTGCCCTTTCAGCAGCTTTAAAAGCCCCTGTGCATGTTCGGTGGTATCATTGACCCCATCAATCAGTGCATATTCATAAGAAATTCGCCGCCCTGTAACGGCAAAGTAGTTTTTGCAGGATTCCATCAATCTATCTATAGTATAGCGGTTAATCACCGGCATAATCTGCGAGCGCGTTTCATTGTTATCGGCATGAAGCGATACCGACAGGGTAAGCCCCAGCTTTTTTTGGGCCAGACGGTCAATTTCATCACAAAGACCGCAGGTGGAAAGGGATACATGCCTCAGGCTCAGGTTTTGCCCACCCTCTGAGGATAGTATTTCCAAAAAATCCACCACATGATTAAAATTATCCAGTGGCTCGCCAATTCCCATTAAAACAAGGGTAGATATTTTCTGTCCGCTTTGTCGCTGTGCTTCATAAACCTCCCCCAGCATCTCGCCGGCAGTGAGGTTGCGAACCAGCCCTCCCAGGGTGGAGGCACAAAACTTACAGCCCATGCGGCAGCCCACCTGAGTGGATACGCATAGGCTCAGTCCATGACGGTATTCCATCAGTACGCTTTCCACGCAGTTTCCGTCGGGCATTTGGAACAAAAATTTGACGGTAGAATCTATGTTAGAACGCAGCTCCTTGCGCACCGTTGGCCGGGTGATAAAAGCCTGCTCCTCCAGCTGCCCACGCAAAGCCGCCGAAAGATTGGTCATCTCCTCAAAGGAGGTTACCTGCTTTTGGTGCAGCCACGAATAGATTTGCCCAGCACGAAACTTAGGCTGCCCCAGTGTGTCGGTGACATACCGGGTCAGTCTTTCTAGCGTCATGGATGAAATGTCGGTTTTTTGATTCAAACGATTGTACTCCTTTAAAGGTATGCTCTGTCAGGGTTTTCTTTGCAGTACGGCAAAGAAGAAGCCGTCCGAGCCGCCCTGCCCCGGCAAGCGGGTTGTTTCCTCCACCAAGGCAAACTGAGGGTGCTCCGCCAAAAATTGGTTGACAACCTCCTGGTTTTCCTGTGGATTTAAGGTGCAGGTGGAATAAATCAGCCTGCCTCCTTTTTTACAGTAGTGTGAGGACGTATTTAGTATATTATACTGTATCTGCCAAATTCCGTCTATGCTTTTTAACGGTTTGTAGCGAATTTCGGGCTTTCGGCGCAAAATTCCAAAGCCGGAACACACCACATCACACAAAACACGGTCGAACTCTCCCCGGTTTGGGTCATAAACAGTAGCATCGCCTACAGAAGCATGAATACAGCTAAGACCAAGGCGGGATGCACCCTCTGCAATCAGCCCTGCACGGTGGTCGTACAAATCCAGGGCAACCACCTCACCGGTGTTTTCCATGGTTTGCGCCGCGGTAAAGCTTTTGCCCCCCGGTGCCGCGCAAACATCCAGCACCCGCATACCGGGTCTGGCATCCAACGCCTGTGCACAAAGCTGACTGGCCAAATCCTGCACATGAAAAAGCCCTTGGGCAAAGCCCGGCAGGCCGGTTATACTGCCCGCTTCTTCCAAAATCAGAGCATTGGCACTTTCGTGGCAGGGCAGTACTTTAACCCCTGCCTCTGTCAGCAGCTTGGTCAGCTGTGTGGGGCTTGTTTTGCAGGTGTTGACACGAATAAACAGCGGTGCCTTGGTAAGGGTACCCTCCAGAATGGTATGTGCAGTAGTTTCGCCATAGCCCTTGCGCCAAAGCTGAATCAAAGGCCCAGGGATGGAATAATGCACCTCCGACGCCCGCAGCTTGTCCTTGGGCTGGGGCATGGCTTTGTCTGCTCGTAAAAAGCTGCGCAGTACTCCATTGACAAAGCCTGAGGTTTTACCCTTGCCCAGCTTTCGGCACAGCTCCACCGCCTCATTGACGGCGGCAGATTGTGGTACCGAAGGCATATAAAGCAGCTGGTAAAAGGCGCAGCGGAGTATTTGCAGCACCGTATCATCCATTTTTTTTAGCGGTACCGAAGAATAAGCGGCAATGGCCCAGTCCAAGGTGATGCAGCGTTCTACCACCCCATAAAACAAGGCAGAACAAAATGCTTTGTCACGAGGTGAAAGCTCGGCACGTCCAAGGGCACCATCCAGCACCAAATTAGAGTAGCCACCCCCGGCAAATACACCCATCAGTGCTTTTGCGGCGGCCTCACGGGCTGTACTCAAGGGCAGGCCCTCCTTTTTGTCATCATCATAAGGGTGCTTTTATCCGCACCAGTTAAAAGAGTTACAGCGTGGGCTGTAACGGCAGCCGTTTAGTCGTTGCGGCGTCGGCTGCCTACAATCAGCATTAAGCGCAGCAGCTGTGCCACTGATACAATGAGTGCGGCAACATAGGTAAGTGCTGCAGCGGTAAGCACCTTTTTGACCCCGGAAAGCTCCTCCTGCACCAAAAAGCCGCGGTTGTCCAGAGTTTTTATGGCACGGTTACTGGCGTTAAACTCTACGGGCAGGGTAACGAGCTGAAAGATAGCGGCAGTGGAAAAGAAGATGACTCCCAGCATAGCCATGGTATCATTGTTAAACAGAAAACCGATTAAAATTAGGGGAACAGCCAACTGTGAGCCAATGTTTGTCACGGGAATAATAGCGGTACGCAGCTTCATGGGTGCATAACCCACCGCATGCTGACAGGCATGTCCCACCTCGTGGGCTGCTACCCCAATGGCAGCAATAGAGGTGCTGTTGTACACATCGTCGGACAGGCGCACCACACGGCTGGTGGGGTCGTAATGGTCGGAGAGCTTACCCGGTACATGCTGCACCGATACATTGTGTAGTCCATTTTCATCCAGAATGCTCCGCGCCACCTGTGCAGCAGTAACTCCCCGGTAGCTACGAACCTGAGAGTAACGGTGAAAGGTTGACTTTACCTTAAACTGTGCCCAAAGCGCAAGCAGCATTGCGGGAATAACCAGCACAAGATAATAATAGTCGTAGAAAAAGAATGGCATAGGATCTACCCTCCCAATTGTTTTTCTGTTAGTATGACAGAAAACTATGAAGTATTCGTGTGCAAATCATGAAATTGCTAGAGTTTTAGTCCTTAATTAATTTGTCTCCTACAGCAAGCCTGGCTCCCCGCATATAATCGGCACCTGCCATACGGCTTTTGCCCTCGGGCTGTACCTGGGTAAGCTGCAGTGCGCCATCACCGCAGGCCACAATCAGTTCCTTGCTGTCCAGCACTGTACCGGGCTGCGCATTGGCAGCTTCGGTGTCCCAGTCGGGGCGCAGCACCGAGCGGTGCAGTTTGAGCAGCTTGCCACCTGTCCGCACCCATGCCGAAGGCCAGGGGTTCAGTCCGCGGATCAGGTTGTGAGTTTCACCGGCACTTTTGGTAAAATCTATTTCGCCCATGGCCTTATCCAGCATGGGAGCCACGGTAGCCTTGGTGTGGTCCTGAGGGGTTCGCACCACCTTGCCATCTTCAAACAGCTTTAATGTGTCCGAAAGGCACTGAGCCCCCAGAGGCATAAGCCGGTCAAACAGCTCGCCGGCGGTCTCGTTTTCGTCCACAGGGGTTTCACACTTTAGTATCATGTCGCCGGTGTCCATTTCTTCTGCCAAAAACATGGCGGTAACACCGCCCACCGGATCGCCGTTCAGCACTGTCCACTGAATTGGCGCGGCACCCCGGTACTTGGGCAGCAGGCTGCCGTGAATGTTGATGCAGCCCATGGGCGGCAGCTCCAAAATATCCGTGGGCAAAATACGGCCGTAGGCTACCACCACAATCAGCTGGGGGTTAAGCTCTTTGAGTATCTCCAAAGCTGTGCCGTCCCGGAGTTTTGCAGGCTGATATACAGGCAGATGATAACGTAGTGCCAGCTCCTTGACGGGTGGGGGACACAGGGTGTAGCCTCTGCCCTTTGGTTTATCGGGCTGGGTAAATACCCCCACCACCTCATGTCCGTCATCCAAAATGCGCTGCAGACAGGGCACCGCAAAGTCCGGTGTACCCATAAATACGATTCTCACCTGTACATTCCTCCATCTTTTGGTGTTACCCTGTTGTGTCAAGCAGCCCGCCTTGCAGGGCAATGCCTTTGTATGCTTTACACGTTATAATCCAAGGTGTCAGTCTCCCAAATGGCGCACCTCTTCGTCAGTAAGGCGGCGTTCCACTTTATCTAAAAACGAAATTCCATCCAAATGGTCGTACTCATGGCACAATGCCTGGGCATAAAGCTCTGTTCCATCTTTTTCAAACCATTCTCCGTTGCGGTTTTGTGCCTTGATTTTGGCATAGGCCGGGCGCTTGATAAGCCCCCACTGTCCGGGATAAGAAAGGCAGCCCTCGGGAACCTCCTGCTCGCCGTTTACTTCCAGCATTTGAGGGTTGATGAACTCGGTAACGCCTTCTCCAACATCTACAATAAAGACGCGGCGCAGCACCCCTACCTGAACAGCAGCAAGGCCTACACCGTTTTGCTCCTCCAGCGTATCACCCATATCATCCAGCAGCTCCCAAAGCTTTTTATCAAACACCTCTACCGGCTTGCTTTTTTTTCTTAATACATCATCACCGTCAGTGCGCAAATTGCGAATGGCCATTTTATGATTCCTCCCAAGTTTCATTATTTTACATGCTGTATGTAAGACCGTGCCGTTTAACCACAAACCTTAACAGCCGGCAAATTTTAAAAATTACAGTCATAGCTGGGGTCTATAAAAATACCGGTACCCTTTGGGGCGGCCTTTAAGCAGTCCAGCAAAAGCTGAGAAAGCAGTTGGCGTGTTTTTGCACTGCGAACCGTTTTAAACAGTACTTTGTAGCGGTAGCGCCCTGCCACCTTCAGCACACCTGCCTCCGATACCCCCAGCAATCTTGCAGGAAGCTGAGAAAAATCTGATTTGAGCCGATGGGTCAGCTCCTGCTGAACATTGTCGGCGGTTTTTTTTGCATCCTGCTGTTTTTCGGAGGTGATACCGATGCAGAACAGTGCACAGAAGGGCGGATACAGGTGCAGCCGCCTGGTTTCAATCTCTTCCCGGTAAAAGCCTTCATAGTCCTGGGCTGCCGCTGCAGCGAGAATGGGGTTTTCCGGTGTGTAGGTCTGCAAAAATGCCCGCCCCGGCAGGTCACTGCGCCCGCTGCGTCCCACCACCTGAGTAATGAGACTAAATACCCGCTCGTAGCTTCTAAAGTCATCGCTATACAGCGCCTGGTCAATGCCCAATACACCCACAAGGGTCACTCTGGGAAAATCCAGTCCCTTTGCCACCATCTGGGTGCCCACCATAATATCATATTTGCCTGCGCCAAAATCGGCCAGATGTCGTTGGTGGCTAAACTTTTGCATGGTAGTATCCATGTCCATACGCAGCACCCGTGCCTGAGGAAAACGTGCTTTCAGCTCTTCCTCTACCTTTTGGGTACCAAGCCCTGCGTAACGCATATATTCGCTGCCGCAGCTGGGACAGCTGCCCATAACTGGCTGGCTGTGGCCGCAGTAGTGACACATTAACCGTCCATTAGCAGCATGAAACTTTAGGGCAATGGAGCAGTTGGGACACTGAGCCGGGGTATGGCAGCTCATGCATACCACCTGGGTACTGTAGCCCCGGCGGTTCATCAGCAGAATAGACTGCTCCCCCCGCTCCAGATTCAGCAGCAGCTCCTCGCAAAGCTGCTGGGAAAGTCCGCCTCCCGCCTGGGGTTGTCCTGCCATATCCAGTATGGTAACATCCGGCAGACGCGCCGCACCATAACGTTCCTTTAGTGTAACCAGCTGGTACTCTCCCTTTTGGGCAGCATAATAGCTCTCTACCGAGGGGGTGGCAGATGCCAGCACCGTGAGTCCGCCGTGATATTTCATCCGTGCCTTGGCCGCATCTCGTGCATCAAAGCGCGGTGAACTCTCTGACTTATAGGTATGTTCCTGTTCTTCATCTATAACAATAAGGCCCAGATGGGGCACAGGTGCAAATACCGCAGAACGGGTACCCACCACCACATCAGCCAGTCCCCGGCTGACACGCTTCCACTCATCCAGCCGTTGGGCCATGCTCAATCCGCTGTGCAGCACCGCTACCCGCTTACCGTAGTAGCTTTGAAATTTTTCAATGGTCTGGGGCGTCAGTGAAATTTCGGGCACCAGTACAATGGCCCCCTGCCCATGGGCAAGCACCTTATCAATAAGGGTAAGAAAAACCTGAGTTTTGCCGCTGCCGGTAACACCATACAGCAGCGCTGTTCCTCCGTAGCCTTTACGCCAGTGGTGATACAAGCTGTCTGCAGCCTCCTGCTGTTCCGGCGAAAGCTCCACCGGAGCAGCCTTTTTTGCCACGGAGTCCTTGTAGGGGTCACGGTAGGTTTCTTCCTCGTAATATTCTGCCGCACCTGTTGCCACCAGCTTGTCTACCACACCCTTGCCCACACCGGCAAAGTAGCAAATCTCTTTTACCGAGGCAAAGCCCACCTGCTCCAGCAGGTCTGCTACCTGGCGCTGCTTTTCGGTGAGCTTTTTTTCCTGCCAGTCGTCACAAAGGCGCGCCATCAGCTGTTTTTGGTCCTGCACCCTGCGGCGAAACTCCTCTTCTCCCACAATGGCCCCCTGCTCCTCCAGCTTTAAAAGCTCAGGTAAAAGCACTTGACGCTCCAGCCCCAAGGCCTCACACAGGTCATCTTCTCCGGCAGGGGTGCGGCGTCCGCGCAGCAGGTTCAGTAGCTGCTTTTTTGTCTGGCTCAGCAACTCCTCAGGCACATCTGTACCCTGACATACTGTATAGGCACGGCGCACCTGCTGTCCAAACCCCGCAGGCAGCAGCACCTTTAATGCGTCAAACCAGGTGCAGTAGGTGGTGGTTTTGAGCCACTTCAGCAGCATCAACAGCTCATGGGTCAGTACCGGCTGACTGTCGGCAACCATCAGCACCTCTTTTAGTGCCTGCTGCGGGTTCTCCGGCTCTTTTGCCAGCTCCACCACAAGACCCATACGCTGTCTGCCCCTACCAAAAGGTACAGCCACCCGCATCCCCGGCAAAAGCTCCATGCCGGGGGGGATGGCGTAATCGTAAAGCTTGTCAAAGGGATAGGCGGCATTTTCCACCGCAATCCTTGCCACGCTTGTCAACAGCCGCCACCTCCCCTTTATCTTTCTTAAAACAGTAACACAAAAGCCCGTTTATTGTTACAGGCTTTGTTTTTTCTTTCGTATTTTCAGTGCCTTATCCAGTACACGGCAGGCTGTATCATACTTACTCATCAGCGGCATTTCTTTCGTGCCGTTCTGTGTCAGCATGGTTACCACATTGGTGTCTCCTCCAAAGCCGGCCCCCTGGGTACGCAAACTGTTGGCAACTATCATATCCGCATGCTTACGCTCCAGCTTGCCTTTTGCATTCTGCAGCAAATTTTGTGTTTCCATGGCAAAGCCCACCAGCACCTGGTTTGGTGTTTTATGGTCACCCAGCCATGCCAAAATATCCGCCGTACGGCTTAGTTCCAATGTCAGGCTGCTGCCTGATTTTTTTATCTTTTCTTCACTGGCGGTAACCGGGGTATAATCTGCCACCGCTGCCGCTTTGATGATAATGTCTTGCTCATGGGCTCGGCTGCTAACCGCCTCAAACATCTGGGCGGCGCTTTGAACCTGTACCAGCTCCACCCCATTGGGGGGACTTAAATTAGAGGGGCCGCTGACCAGTGTTACCACTGCACCTCTGTTTCGCGCGGCTCTGGCCAACTCATAGCCCATCTTTCCTGTGGAGTGATTGGTAAGATACCGCACAGGGTCAAGGGATTCCTGTGTGGGGCCTGCCGTTATCAACACGCAAACGCCTTTCATGTCCTGAGACGTGAGCAAAGGCTCCATGGCATCCAATATTTCCTCCGGCTGGGCCATACGGCCTTTGCCCAAGGTACCGCAGGCCAGACGCCCACTGCCGGGTTCTGCAAATGCAACACCCCAGCTGCGCAGCTTTTCTATATTCTCCTGGGTGGCGGGGTTGTCCCACATACCGGTGTTCATAGCGGGAGCCACCAGCTTTGGGCACCGGGTAGCCAGCAAAGTGGTGGTGAGCATATCATCGGCAATGCCATGGGCCATCTTGGCAATGACATTGGCAGTGGCAGGCGCCACTACGCAAAGGTCTGCCTTTTGTGCCAGAGAGATATGCTCCACATCATAGCTTGCCACACGCTCAAAGGTATCTACCGGTACCTTGTGCCCTGTAAGCGTGGCAAAGGTGAGGGGCGCAACAAACTGTGTGGCATTGGGGGTCATCACCACATCCACGTCAGCGCCTGCTTTTACCAACGCGCTGACCAGCATGGCGGATTTGTAGGCGGCAATGCCGCCGCAGACCCCCACCAAAATACTTTTACCGCTGAACATGGCAATCCCCCCTTTGCTCCTGTGCTATGTTTTATTCTTCTATGCGCTTCTCCATAGAAATTTCCATATTGGAAAGCTTTTCTTCTCCGCTGGCAAACATTTGAACAGCCATGGTAACAGGCTTTTCTTCCAGCGGGTACTTATTTTCTTCGGCATCCGAGGCAATTTCTCGGGCTTTGCGTGCAACTGCAACCACAAACTCGTAATAGCTTTCACCGGGTTTTAAAATTTGGGACATGGCAGGTCTTAACATAGCATTTTACTCCTATTCATCATACGGGGTTAACCCCGGGGCAATCATACTTGTTTTTTACCCCGGGCACTTACTTTCTTTATTGGCAAAACAGTATTGTCTGCGTTGTTGCCTTGTGTTACTATTGTAGGCCGGCAAAAGGCTGTTTACGCCTGACTCAGCACTTCTTCAATAAATTCCCTGCTGAACTTTTTGCTGTAGCGTGCCGACTCAATGATATGACCCAAACGGTCGGCAGCATCCGAAACTACGTCGTTGACTACGATATAGTCGTAGTCCAGTGCCATGGCAACCTCACGCTTGGCAGTTTCCAACCGGTTTTTTATTTCCTCATCTGTCTCTGTTCCACGGCCGGTAAGGCGGCGGCGCAGCTCCTCAAAGGTAGGCGGAACCACAAATATACTCAGTGCGTGGGGAAACTTGGTGCGAACCTGGGCAGCACCTTTTACTTCAATTTCTAAAATAACATCGTTGCCTTTTTCCAGCTCGACACGGATAGGCCCTGTAGGCGAACCGTAGTAATTGCCGTTATATTCGGTATACTCAATGACCTCACCGTTTTGTATCATCTGCTCAAACACTTCACGGGTGGTAAAGTGGTAATGCACTCCGTCAATCTCTCCGGGACGGGGCTTGCGGGTTGTGGCAGAAATGGAGTAGACAGTTTGAGGATTGCGCTTGCGGTATTCTGCCAAAATGGTGCCCTTGCCAGCGCCGGAAGGCCCGGAGAACACCACCAATATTCCTTTTTTATTCATTCTCTTCCATTTCCTCCTCGTCCTCGTAATCCACAATACGGTTGGCTACTGTCTCGGGCTGCACAGCCGACAGGATGACATGGTCGGAGTCGGTAATGATAACTGCACGGGTACGCCGTCCATAGGTAGCATCAATCAGACGGCCGCTGTCGCGTGCATCCTGAATAATGCGCTTAATAGGAGCAGACTCTGGGCTGACAATGGCTACCAGCCTGCTGGCAGAAACCATGTTGCCAAAGCCAATGTTAATAAGCTTCATGCTTTACTTCCTTTTCCTGTATTTTTTTAGCAGGCAAAGCCCTGCCCACACCAAAACCGCCGCAGCACCAAGCCCCGCAACAATGTTCCACGGGCTTGGCTGTGATACAACAAACACGACGGAAACATTACTGCCAAGGCTCATTTGTTCTTTCCTTTTTTATGCTTTTTTACGGCGCGAACACACACCCAGATTATACCTGCCACAATGAAAGCTGCAGAACCCCAAACCCAGGGGCTTGTTTTTGCTGCCACATAGATGGCAGTGGGGCCGTCGGCGCCGCCCATTACGGCAATGCTCATCAGCTCATTCATTGGTACACCTCTTTTATTCAATGTTCTGAATCTGCTCACGAATTTTTTCAATCTCGCTTTTTATGTCTACTACCACACGGGCAATTAGAACATCCTGAGCCTTGCTACCAATGGTGTTGGCTTCTCGGTTCAGCTCCTGCACCAAAAAGTCCAGCTTGCGCCCAACGGGCTCGGGGCTTTCTAAAATGGTGCGCAACTGGGCAATGTGGCTGCGCAGGCGCACAGTTTCTTCATCCACCGCCAGCTTTTCCGAGATAATGGCCGCTTCGGTAAGGATGCGCTGCTCGTCAATTGCAGTGCTCTCCAGCACTTCCTGAAGCTTTGCCGTAAGCCGCTGGCGATATTCCGCCACCGTTTGGGGGGAACGCTCCTCAACCTTAGCAACGCACTCCTCAATGGTAATCAGGCGGCTTAAAACATCCTCTTTCAGCCTTGCTCCCTCTGTACCGCGCATCTCTACAAATTTATCAATTGCCTGCTGGGCCACAGCTTTTACATCAGCCCAAACCTGATCTTCGTCCTCGGCAGCTTTGCGCACCGAAAAAATATCACCAAAGCGGCTCATAACCGACAGGGTGATATCATCCTCCAGACCAAGCTCTGCACCCATCTCTCTTAGGGCACTAAGATAGTCCTCTGCCAGAGCCTTGTTGATGACAACATCGGTACTGGGGCCGTCCAAAGTTTGAATGGTAACACCCAGGTCCACCTTTCCCCGAGAAATAGCGCTTTGCAGCAGCCCCTTTAGTTTATCATCCAAATACCCATAAGCCCGGGGCAGACGAGAACTAAATTCAAAATAGCGATGGTTTACTGCGCGTACCTCTACGGTTATGTCCTTGCCGTTTAAAGTGTCCTGGGCCCTGCCATAGCCCGTCATGCTTCTTATCATGGCTCTTGCTCCATTCCGGGATAATTTTCTTTGCTATCCCATATTACAAATGTCTCATAAAGGGCAGAACTACCCAGTTTTCCTATCTTATCATTTTACATGATTTTGCAAGCCTTTGTCAACGAAAGGAGCCGTTTCAACAACGATTCTTCCATATTTTAATAATCTCTGCTCACTATGGGTTATGGCAATATCTCACTACTTTATCGCTTTGGTTCATTTATTAAAAATAAAACACAAACGTCTTCACTTTATAATATGGGCTTTCACGCCCCATAAAAGCGCCATTACCCTAGCCGCCTTTATGCCAACAGTGCAGTCAGCACAGAGTTGGAGAGTAAAAAACCCTCCTCACTAAGCCTCATTACATCCTGATTTATTGTCAAGAGCCCACCTGCTTCCAAGGGTTTTGCCCTGCGCTCCAGCATAGCCGTACGCGTTGCATCCAATCTGCGTGCCTCCTCCAAGGGTAAACCCTCCTGCAGGCGAAGGCGGAGCATCACCAGCTCCTCCCAGTCCCCTCCTGTTCCGTCGTCCTGCACCAGCTGCCACGGTTGGCGGGTGTTCATAAATTCTTGCAGGTCTGCCGGGAAGTAAAAACGACGCCCCCCAAAAAAGGAATGTGCCGAAGGGCCTATTCCCAAGTACTCCCCCAGCTTCCAATACACGTTATTGTGTCTGCTTTGGTATCCGCTGCGGGCAAAGTTAGAAATTTCGTAGTGTTGGTATCCCCGCTTTTTAAGCTGTCGGCACACCGCCAGATACAGCTCCGCGGCCTCATCGGCGCCGGGGCAGTTTTTTTCTATGCCGCTGCGGGCAAAGGGTGTGCCCGCTTCAATTTTCAGCAGATACGCTGAGATATGCTCTACCCCGAGGTCGGCGGTATACTCTGCCAGTGCCACCGCTTTTTGCTTATCTTGCCCGGGGGTTGCCAGCATAATATCTACCGATATGTTGTCAAACCCTGCCTGACGTGCCAAAGCTACTGCCGCCGCGCCCTCTTCTGCCGTGTGTATTCTGCCCAGAGTATGCAGCCCTTCATCTTCTCCTGCCTGTAGGCCAAAGGAGATGCGGTTGAACCCTGCCTTGTGAAGTGCAAAAAGCTCCGCCTTCTGTACTGCTCCGGGATTGGCTTCCAAGGTGATTTCCACATCCTCCGCCACCGGAACCTGCCTTTTTACTGCCTCCAGCACCTCAATCAGCAATAACCCCATCAGTGACGGTGTCCCGCCGCCAAAGTAGATTGTCTTCACCTCATAGCCTTCCAATGGCGCATTTGCTATGGCACGACACAAGGCATCGGCAAACTCCTGGCGCTTTTCCAGGCTGGTGGTGGAGTAAAAATCACAATAAGGGCATCGTTTTAGACAAAAAGGAACATGGAAGTATAAGCTGACCGGCTGTAAACTCATTTTATCTCCACCTTTCTGTATATATTTTATTTATTATTGGCCTTTTATAATATTTTACCTTCATTTTAGGCAAATAAGTTAAATAATACCTCTATTTTTTGCATGATTCAATTATGCTTCTTGCAAATTAATTGATAATACTGTATAATTACTTTATTTTCATTAATTACTTTAGCAATGTACCGCTATAAAGTACAAAACTGTAGAGTAATGTATGTGAATATCGTGTTTAGGAGGGTTTTATTTGAATTCTGCATCTTTTCAAATCATGCTGGCCATGTCGGCCTATCTTCTTGTCACCGTTTTCATCGGTTTTTACTTTGCGCGCCGTGCCAATCAAAACGCTCATAGTTATTTTTTGGGCGGGCGCAGTCTTGGCCCATGGGTGACCGCCATGAGCGCCGAGGCCTCTGACATGAGCGGGTGGCTGCTTATGGGGTTGCCCGGTGTGGCATACTGGTGCGGCCTTGCCGATGCCGTCTGGACCTCCATCGGCCTTGCCATTGGCACCTACATCAACTGGCTGGTGGTGGCCAAACGCCTGCGCAACTACTCTGCCCTTGCAGGGGATGCCATTACCATTCCCGAATTTTTCAGCCGCCGATTTAAGGAAGAAAAAAAGATTATCCTTACTATCTCGGCCGTATTCTCTTTGGTGTTTTTTTCAGTGTATACCGCCAGCTGCTTTGTTACCTGCGGTAAGCTGTTTGCCACGCTGTTTGGCGGCAGTTATATCTCTATGATGCTGCTGGGTGCTTTTATTGTGGTGCTTTACACCTTTATGGGCGGATTTTTGGCAGTAAGTACCTCTGACTTTTTTCAGGGCGTTATTATGATTTTTGCCCTGGTTACCATTTTTATTGCCGGTACGGTAAATGGCGGCGGTCTGGGT
>JAEYXR010000095.1 GCA_023431215.1 Bacillota bacterium | reverse complement strand
CATTGAAGTGGTTACCCCCGATGGCATAATATCCCCTGCAGAAGCAGGTACCAGGTACGGCAAGGAAAATTTTAATGTTAGCCGTCAGCCCTTTGTAACTGGGGGCAAAACCATGTTCCGGACTTTGCAGAACAAGCCTGTGATTACCCGTCAAAAATGCATTGGCTGTGGTATTTGCGTACAAAGCTGCCCGGTGGAGGGCAAGGCGCTGGTACAAAAGCAACAGAATTGCGTCCCTATCTATGATTATAAAAAATGCATCCGCTGCTACTGCTGTCAGGAGATGTGTCCCAAGGAGGCAATTTCTGTGAAAACCCCATTGGCTGCCCGACTGCTTGGCGGCGGAACAAGGCATTGATAAAGCAAAAACACCGTTCCAATGGACGGTGTTTTTTTATGTGTGTCGCCTATCCCATGCGCTCCTGCTTTACCTTATGATCTATGACATGACGCTTGGCAAGCTCTGCGGTAAGCTCCGAAAGAGAGATACCCATCTCTGCCATCAATACCATAACATGATAGGCCAGGTCTCCAATTTCGTACACAGTTTCTTCCCTGTCCTCCTTTTGCCCGGCAATAATGACCTCCGTGCACTCCTCACCCACCTTTTTTAAAATCTTTTCCTTGCCATTTTGGAACAGGTAGGTGGTGTAGCTGCCCTCCCGGGGCTGGGTCTTGCGCTCCTGTATTAAGCTGTACAACCCCTCCCAGCTAAAGGGGGTGGGCTGCTCCAGTTGTACAATAGGGTTAAAAAAGCAGCTTGCGGCACCTGTGTGGCAGGCAGGTCCGGAGCAATCTACCTCCACCACCAGTGCATCCTTGTCACAGTCTGCGGTGATGGAAACCACACGCTGAATATTCCCCGAGGTTTCTCCCTTGCGCCAAATCTTACCACGGCTGCGGGACCAAAACACCGTACGGCCTTCGGCAATGGTAAGGGCCAGCGTTTCAGCATTCATATAGGCCAGTGTCAGCACCTGTTTGGTATGATAATCCTGCACAATGGCAGGAATCAAGCCGTTTGCATCAAATTTTAGTTCCATTTTGCTCTCTCCCTTAATGCCTAACCTTAAATCCGCACTTCCACACCGTTTTGTTTTAAATATGTTTTTAAATCGGCAATGGCAAGTTGTCCGCTGTGAAAGATACCCGCAGCCAGACCCGCATCAATTCCGGGATGCCCAAACAGCGCCAAAAAATCCTCTTTGCACCCCGCGCCGCCGCTGGCAATAATAGGCACATTAACCCTTGCCGCCACAGCATCCAGCAGTTCCAAATCAAAGCCGCTGCGCACCCCGTCGGTGTCAATGCTGTTGAGGCAGATTTCCCCCGCGCCATTCTGTACGCAGCGGGTAATCCAATCCAGCGCGTCCAGGCCGGTGTTTTCCCGGCCGCCCTTGGCAAATACCCGGAATACCCCTTCCACACGCTTAACATCCACCGACAGCACCACGCATTGGCTGCCGTAGCGTTTTGCTGCAGCCTCCACAAGTCCGGGATTTTGAATTGCGCCGGAGTTGACAGAGACCTTATCGGCACCGCATTTGAGCACACGGTCAAAGTCCTCCAGAGTCTTGATGCCGCCACCCACTGTCAGGGGAATAAATACCTGCCTTGCCACCTGCGTCAAAATATCCGTAAAGAGCTTGCGCCCTTCAAAGCTTGCAGTAATATCGTAAAAAACCAGCTCATCAGCACCTGCTGTGTTATAGCGCTTTGCCATTTCCACCGGGTCGGCAACATCCTGAATATTGACAAAGTTTGTCCCCTTGACTACACGGCCGTCCCGTACATCCAGACAGGGGATAATTCTTTTTGTAATCATAGCCTACTCCTGTACCTTCTTGATGATGGATGCAAGATTTAGTGCACCGGTATATAGACTTTTGCCTAAAATGGCGGCAGCCGTACCCATTTCACACAGCTCCAACAGCTCTTCCTCGGTGCAAATACCGCCGCTGGCGGTAATGGCAAGCTGGGGCAGCTCCCGGGACAGTCGTCGGTACAGGGGCAGGTTGGTTCCCTTCATGGCACCATCGCAGGCAATATCTGTGTAGATGACGCAGGTGCAGCCCGCCTCATACAAACGGCGGCAAAATTCTATACCGTCCAAAGTACTGGTGGCTTCCCATCCTCTGGTAGCTACCATACCATCCCGGGCGTCTACCCCTACAGCAATTTTATCGCCGTACTTTTGCAGCATCTTGGCTGTAAATGCAAAGTCCTCCACAGCCACGGTGCCAAGAATACAGCGTCCCACCCCCAATTCCAGATAGCTGTTGATGCGCTCCTCGGTGCGGATGCCGCCGCCTACCTCAATATAGAGTCCACCCTGGCGCACAATGCCGCGGATGGTGTCAAAGTTGGCAAGGGTACCGTCTCTTGCACCGTCCAAATCTACCACATGGAGGTTTTTTGCCCCTGCGGCTGCAAAGGCTGCGGCCTGTACACTTGGGTTGTTATCATATATTGTCATGCGGTTATAATCGCCCTGTGTTAAACGGACTACCTGACCGCCCCGCAGGTCGATAGCGGGAAAAATCTGCATGATTATCCTCCTGTCTTCAGCTCACCAAAGGCTTTTAAGATGCGCAGCCCTACGTCGCCGGATTTTTCTGGGTGAAACTGGGTGCCCCACACATTCCCCCGGTGCACCGCGCCCGTCACCGGGATGGAATACTCACTGGTGGCAATGGTACTTGGGGTACAGTACTTGGCATAATAACTGTGCACATAATACACACATTCCCCCTCCGCCACATACTTCAGCAGCGGGTCGTCCCTGACGATGTGCAGCGCGTTCCACCCCATTTGAGGCACTTTGAGGGCGGGGTCGGCAAGGTCGGGCCTCAGCGGGCAAACCTCACCGGAAATCAAGCCCAACCCCTGATGCTCGCCAAACTCCCAGCTTTTTTCAAACAGCAGCTGCATCCCCAGACAGATGCCCAACAGGGGCTTTTTTTCTACCTGGGTCTTTAGTACCGAAATCAGCCCGGTAGCTTTCAGCTTTTCCATGGCGTCCCCAAAAGCACCCACACCCGGCAGAATAATTCTGTCGGCCTGCTGTATTTGTTGGGTGCTAGCTGTTACAACGGCATCCAGACCCAGTACTTCTAAGCTGGAGCACAGGCTGAACAGGTTGCCCACACCGTAGTCAATAATTGCAATCATACCAGCAGCCCCTTTGTGGAAGGAATTTCGTTTGAATACGCTCCATCAATGGCCACAGCCCCTGCCAGTGCACGAGCCATTCCTTTAAAGCAGGCCTCCAAAATGTGATGGGTGTTTTCTCCTGCCAGCTGTACAAAATGGAGGGTGGCCGGTGCGCTGCGGGCAAAGCCGTACCAAAATTCCTTGGCGCATTCCACATCAAAATCCCCCACCTTTTGGGTGGGGTACTCCACCTTGTAGCCCAGGGCACAGCGACCGGATAGGTCTACCGCACACAGCAGCAATGCCTCATCCATAGGCAGGGTAAAGCTGCCGTATCGGGTAATGCCACGCATATCCCCCAGTGCCTGTGCAAAGGCCTTGCCAAGCACAATGCCCACATCCTCGGCGGTGTGGTGGTAGTCTACCCTGCTGTCCCCCTTGCAATTTAATGTGATGTCAAACCGGCCATGACGGGCAAACAGCTCCAGCATATGGTTTAAAAAACCGCAGCCTGTTTCTATTTCATACCTGCCTGCACCGTCCAAATTGATGGTAAGCGTAATTTGGGTTTCGGTGGTGTTTCGCTCCACTGTAGCCTTTCGCATGGCTTATTCCTCCGTTAAAATGTCTTGCAGGGTATCTGTCAGCGCCTGCATCTGCTCCGGTGTGCCCACGGTGATACGCAGATAGTTGCTGATACGGGGCGCGTTAAAGTGCCGCACCAAAATTCCCCTGCTTTTCAGCGCCAGATAAAGCTCCTGACCCGCCATTTTAGGGGTACTTACAAACAAAAAGTTTGTTTGGCTATCCAGCACTTTAAATCCCAGCTGTCTTAGTCTTTGGGCTGTGGCTTCCCTGGTTTCAACAATAGCGCCACAGGTTTGTTGAAAGTATGCCTCGTCCTGAACGGCGGCAGCACCCGCCACCAGGGTAAGACGGTTGACGTTATAGGGGTTAAGGCTGAATTTGATGCTGTTTAGGTCTGCAATGAGAGCCGCGTCACCCATAGCGACCCCCAGCCGTCCCCCGGCCAAGCTGCGGGACTTGGAAAAGGTCTGTACCACCAGCAGGTTGGCGTACTTGTGGATGAGGGGCACACAGCTTTGTGCGCCAAAGTCCACATAGGCTTCGTCTACAATGACCACGTTGCCGGGGTTGGTATGCAGCACCTCCTCAATCTCTTTGGGAGATACGGCAAGCCCGGTGGGGGCGTTGGGGTTTGCCAGCACAATGGTTTTATTCAGGCTGCAATACCGCTTGGTATCCAGCAAAAAATCGGGGCGCAGGGGTACAATGTGGGTGGGCACATTGAGCAGCCCACACCACACCTTATAGCAGCCGTAGGTGATGTCCGCAAAGGCCAGCGGGTGTTCCTGGTCGCAAAAGGCACGCAGGGCAAAAAACAGATTTTCATCGCTGCCGTTGCCCACCATTACCTCATTGGGCTGCAGACCATTTCGCGCAGCAATGGTTTCAATCAAATCCTTGCAGGCAGGGTCGGAATAAAGCCGCAGCTTTTCTACCTGGGCACTGCTCACCGCCTCCACCACCTTAGGAGAGGGCGGATAGGGGTTTTCATTGGTATTGAGCTTGATATACTGTTGATCCTGGGGCTGTTCCCCGGGAGTGTAGGGTTTTAATGCACTTAATGAAGTGGTAAAATAGCGGCTCACAGTCATCCCTCCTTGCGGTTTTAGCTCTCGGCTAATCCTTTTGTCCACGAATTGCAACACTTTTTGCGTGAGCGTCCAACCCCTCACGCAGGGCAAAGTCGGTGACTCGCTCTGCCACTTCTGCCAGAGCTTTGGGAGTATAATACAAAAAGCTGGACTTTTTGACAAAATCATCTACCCCCAGTGGACTGGAAAAACGTGCGGTGCCGCTGGTGGGCAGGGTGTGATTGGGCCCTGCAAAGTAGTCGCCCAATGCCTCGGGCACATGGCGGCCCAAAAAGATACTGCCTGCGTTTTTAATCTGCGGCAGTAGGCCAAAGGGGTCCTCCACACACAGTTCCAAATGCTCCGGGGCTATGATATTACAGGCCTCCACCGCCTTATTCAAATCGTCACAGAGAATGATTTTTCCGTTATCGTCTATGCTCTTGCGGGCAATGTCAGCACGGCTGAGCTTTGGAATCTGCACCTCCAGCTCTGCCTGCACCGCTTTGGCAAGGTCGACACTGTCGGTAACAAGCACAGCGCTTGCCAGCGTATCATGCTCTGCCTGACTCAGCAGGTCTGCCGCCACCCACGCAGGGTTACAGCCGCTGTCGGCCAGCACCAGTATCTCGCTGGGGCCGGCTATCATGTCAATGCCCACCTTGCCAAACACCATGCGCTTGGCGGTGGCCACATACACATTGCCGGGGCCTACAATTTTGTCTACAGCGGGGACACTTTGGGTGCCGTAGGCCAGTGCAGCAATTGCCTGTGCGCCTCCCGCTTTTACAATTTTGGTAACACCTGCCACCGAAGCCGCCGCCAAAATCACCGGATTCACTGTTCCGTCCTTGCCCGGCGGTGTGGTCATCACAATATCGCTTACCCCTGCCACCTTGGCGGGAATAACATCCATGAGCACTGTAGAGGGGTAAGCCGCCGTACCGCCGGGTACATACACCCCTGCTTTTTCTATGGGGGTATACTTTTGCCCCAGTACAACGCCCTCTGCACCGTTCATTACAAAGTCGTTGTGCAGCTGCTTTCTGTGAAAAGCCTCTATATTGGCTGCGGCCATACACAGTGTCTCCCAAAAATAGGGATCAGTGTTTTTCAGTGCCTCGTCTATTTCCTCCTCGCTTACCAAAAGGTTTTCCACTACGGCACCGTCAAAGCGCCGGGCGTAATCCCGCAGTGCCTCATCCCCCCGTGCACGCACATCGGCGATAATCGCTTCCACCGCCTGCTCCACATTTTTTTCTGCCCGCAGGTCGCGGTTTAATATTTCGTCAGGGCGCAGTGTATCAAACTCAAATAATCGAATCATTGGGCAAGCACCTCCTGTAATTTTGCAGCCATGGCGCAAAGCTCTTTGTTTTTAAACTGATAGCTTGCTTTATTGGCAATCAGCCTTGCCGAAATCGGCATAAACTCGGTAAGAACGCACAGCCCGTTTTCCTTAAGGGTAGTGCCTGTTTCCACAATATCCACAATGACATCCGAAAGACCCAGCAGCGGCGCAAGCTCAATGGAGCCGTTGAGCTTGATGATGTCAATATCTCTGCCTACAGAGGCATAGTAGGCCTTGGCAATGTCCACAAACTTGGTGGCAACCCGCACCGGGCGACTTGGATCATCCCGATAGTCCTGGGGGCCTGCCACACACATCCGGCAGCGTCCAAGGCCGGTATCCAACAGTTCATACACATCTGCTGCCGATTCTTCCAAAATATCCTTACCCACAATCCCCACATCTGCCGCGCCATGTTCTACATAAATAGCAACGTCGCTGGGCTTTACCAAAAAGTAGCGGATACCCGCTTCGGGGTTTTCCACCACCAGCTTACGCCCTGTGTTATAATCTTCTCCACAGCCGTAGCCCATGCTTTCCAGTAGCCGGTAGGCCTGATCTCCCAGCCTGCCTTTGGGTAAGGCAACATTAAGCATCACCGACTTAGCACCTGGGTAAGCGTCTGTTTTTTGCTCCATCAGGTTCAGTTCATCCAGATACAGGGCGAAACCAATGGCCCCCGCCCCGGCACCCAGCTTTTGTGCCAGCAGGTCGTAACGTCCGCCTTTGAGGAGCGGACGGGGCACGCCCGCCAAATACCCCTGAAACACCAGTCCGTTGTAATATTCCATATCGCCGCACAGGCTTAAATCCAACCGTACCTTTGTACCAAAAGCCTTAATAACCGGTGTCAGTACAGCCAGCTGATTCACAGCTTCCTCCATGGCCTTGTTTTGAGCCATAGCAAATGCCTTACCCAGTACGTCGGTATATTCTCCCGAAAGGTCAAGAAGCCGGTTCAGCAGCTCTGCACGCTGGGCGCTTACCCCTGCCGCCAAGGCTGCGGCGCGCAACTCATGGGCGTTTTTGCCCCTGATTTTTTCCATCAGCTCTGCCCGTGCACCTTCGGCAACTTCCAGTGCATCCAGCAGCCCCGAAACAAACCCCATGTGGCTAAGTTCCAGAATAAAACCGGAAGAAATTGTCGCCATGGATGCAAGAGCCAGCCGCAGTATCTCCTCCACCTGCGGTGCCTCAATCTCACCGATGTATTCCAGCCCCATCTGGCTAATCTCCCGAAACGTATGGCTTTCGGCAGAAGGACGATAGACATTTTCGCTGTAATAAAATTTTAGTGTTTCTCCCGCCTTGGGACGGGCACTTTTGGCAATGCTCAGGGTTACATCCGGCTTTAATGCCAACAGCCGTCCATCCAGGTCTGTAAAGGTCAGCACCTGCTCAGAGGGCAGAAAGCTGCGGTTTTCCTGATACAGGCCATATTCTTCAAAGCGTGCCATGCGGTATTGGCGGCAGCCGGCTCTTTCATACAGCTCCCGCAGCCGCAAAGCAGCCAGTTCTTCGGTGCGCAGCAGTCCTTGTGGTAACTCCATTATCTCTCCTCCGTGCAGAATGATTTTATTGCTCGTTCATTGCTGTTTTGGCAATGGTTTTGCTTATGAATATCTATCAGCCACAAGCAGCAAGGGTGATGTAAAACATTTGATAATGTCTCATGTTTATGTTGCTATTTATTATACTTTATTTTAGTAGCATAGTAAAGTGATAATTAGATAAAATTTGTGTTTTATTTTTCTTTGCCTTCTGTTGTATTTTGACAGATATCCCCTTTATGATCAGCAATATCCTTTGCAAAACCCGATTGTCAATGCTACAATGAAGGCATGCTTGCAACTTGTCAAAACAACACAGAAGATGACCAAGGGGTTTTCTAAGCCCCAGAGAAAAGAGGTCCTGTGGTTGAAACAATGATTCAAACTATAGTCCTCGCAGGGCAATCTACGGGTTGGGAGCCGCATTTTGCGGTGTCCCTTTAAAAGGCTCACTACCATCCAAACGGGTTTCTTATGATGATAAGCTCAGACTGCTTTTGTGCATAACTGCCAGGTTGTATTGTAAACGCGCTACTCATCCCTCTGCTTTGGGTGGTAAAAGCGGCGTTTCTATCTAATTTTGTGCCAACGTAAATCGGTAAAATGGAGGATTATGATGACCACCAACGAAAAAATTGCTCAGCTGCGCGCAGCCATGCTTGCAGCCGGAGCAGATGCATATTTTATCCCCACCGGCGACCCCCACGCCAGTGAATATCTCCCACGCCACTATTGTGCAAGAGAGTACTTTTCCGGCTTTACCGGGGAAAACTCGGTAATGGTGGTAACAAGTACCAAAAGCGCCCTGTGGGCAGACGGTCGCTTTTTTGTGCAGGCCGCAAAGCAGCTGCAGGGCAGCGAGATTGAACTGATGCGCATGGGTGAACCTGAGGTGCCCACCGTGGAGGAATACTGTGCCAGAGAGCTGGGAGCGGGGCAGATTCTAGGCCTGTGCGGATTGACTGCCAGCACCAAAGAGGTACAGGAGCTGCAAAAGGCACTGGAACCTAAGGGTGCACAAATAAAGTGCCTGTACCTGGAGGATGAGCTGTGGACAGAGGGCAGAGCCGCCAAACCAACCACCCCTGCATGGCTGATTAGTCGTGAATATGCGGGAGCCGCCCCTGCCGAAAAAATAGCACTCCTGCGCGATGAGCTGAAAAGTAAAGGCTGCACAGCCCAGCTGGTCGCCAAGCTGGACAATGTTGCATGGCTGCTGAATCTTCGTGCCATGGACATTGACTGCACCCCCTATGCCATGGCCTATTGCTATGTCACCATGAAAAAGGCCGTATTATTTATTAACTCGGTGCGCCTTACCCCTGAAGCGGCAGCAGAACTTGATGAAAATGGCATAGAAATCTGTCCTTACGATTCTATTTTGGACTTTCTGGCTGCTCAGACAGAGCCCCAAACCGTGCTGGCAGATGCCGCCAGCGTCAATTTTGCCATTACCTCCACTCTGGAGCACAACAGCGCCTTTACTGTAAAAAATCTGACTGACCCTACCATTTTGATGAAGGGCATTAAAAACCCCACCGAGCTTGCCCATATGCGGGAAGCCCACATCCGGGACGGTGTTGCCATGGTCCGCTTTGAGATGGAGCTGGAACATCATCTGGGCGCAGGCGAAACCTTATACGAGACCGACATTGACGAAATGCTGCACCGCCACCGCTCGGCGCAGGATAAGTTTTTGGTAGAAAGCTTTGAGACCATTGCCGCCTACGGCCCCAATGCTGCCATGATGCATTATCACGCCACCATGGATAACCAAAGTATCATTGAACCCAGGGGCTTTTTGCTGGTAGACAGTGGCGGCACCTACCTGGACGGCACCACCGATATCACCCGTACTTACCCCGTAGGTCCCTTAACTCAGGAGGAAAAAGAGCTGTATACCTGGGTACTGCAAAGCCACATCGACATGGCAAAAGCCGTCTGGCTGGATTACTGCACCGGACAAATGCTGGACATTCTTGCCCGTGAGCCTCTGTGGCGGCATCTCATCAATTACCGCTGCGGCACCGGCCACAGCGTCAGCTTTGTGGGCAACGTCCACGAAGGACCCCAGTCCTTAAGCCCCCGGGGGGTAGAAAAGTTTGTCCCCGGCATGACCATCACCGATGAGCCGGGGGTATATGAAACCGATAAGCTTGGCATCCGCATTGAAAACGAGCTGGAATGTGTGGAGCGTGCCATCAATCAATATGGGCGCTTTCTGGCCTTTGAGCCACAAACCTGCGCCCCCATTGACACTACAGCAGTGCTGCCTGAAGTTTTTGAAAAAGATCAGCTTGCATGGCTGAATAGCTACCACGCTTTTGTGTACGAAAAGCTCTCTCCCCGCCTCACTGGTAAGGAGCAAGCCTGGCTTGCAAAAAAATGTGCGCCTATTAGTTAAGCTATGCCACATCCGTAATGATTCCATACCCAATCCATAGGCTTATGCGCAAGAGATAGCAAGGATGAAAATTATATTCTACTTCCGCACAGCCGGGGTCCGATAGAAAAAAGCGCACCTGAGCATCTTGAATGCTCAGGTGCGCTTTTTATCAGTTATCTCCAATGACCAGGTCTTTTTAGTCCGGCAGGCAGCAACGTGTTTTTGTCTCCCCTTGCTGCATTAATTTGTGGCTGTATTAAAAAGACACATTCACTAAGGTCTGACCCTTTTAGGTTGCAGTCCCGCAAATCTGCCCCCAGCAAATTGGCACCATAAAAGGAACATTGGGAAAAATCAGCAGCGATTAGCAACGACATTGCAAAATCATGACTACATAAATTTTTCCCTTTTAAACATTTTCCAATATAGTCCCACTGCTTTTTGGCACCGTTTTTTCCACAAAACTTTTGTACCGATTCCCAGCAGTTGTGTAGTATCTTATTTACTTCCATTTGATGTTCCGTAATGTCTAGCTTTAATAGTGTATCGACATCACTCTGTGTCATCTCTTTTGTTTTTTGCAGCAGGTCCTCCGTCTGGTGCCATAGGCTTTGGGCTGGCAGCAAACAGGAAACCTCCTCCAGATACCACCACATTAAATGGAGACAACGAAGTCGCTCAAACACCTGTGAAAGTAAACTAATGTCCACAACATCTTGTTTCTTTTCTGCCTGCTGGCACATAGCTACTGTCCTTTGTCCGGCACCAAGACATTCATATGAGGTACATCCTCTGCACCCCTTTTGTCTTAGGTCGTCATGTATCATACACTGCCAATTGGGGGCCAAATTACGGCAGGGCTCTCCAGCCGGCTTATCATAAGGGAAGCCATCATCTTTTGCAAAATATAAAAGGGTACAGCATAAGCCTGTGCAAGCACTGCAGTTTGATTGAAGGCTTTGATGATATTGAGCCAGTTTGGTGGGTGCATGTAATTTCTGCATATTAGATTCTATCCATTCCTTTAACACAGCCTTTACTATCTGCCGCTTTTTAAGTCCACAATTCGAATCAAACCTCCTCTGTTGGTAATAAAGCAGGTGTACGACAGTGGTAAGTTCTTTTCATTGCCCCAGTAGGTAACAGTATAGTCCATAGATACCACACAGGAGTATTCCTCCGGCGCATATTGTCTAAAGTCTTCTACCTTTTCATTGTCATACTGCTCACTCTTGGATACCATGCCCCAGGTATTGTCGTAGCTCCAAACATCTTTCCATAGTCTTGTACCAGGGTACATACGGCCAAGGAGCACATCCCTTGGTGCTTCCCGCTCCGAGACAAAATGAGCGTAATCCCGCACAAATCCCAGTGCCAGCTCACCAAGCAGCTTGCAGGTCTCCTGTGTGGGGCGGCAAACTACCTCTGCATACTTTTTATTGCCATCCCATAGTGTTTCAGCCTGTCCCCCCCAGGGATTGCGTGCGGTAACTTCATCCAGATACGCAAAGCCACTGCTGACAGCAGCAACACTTTGAGGGATATTATCCTGCAGCCCGGCAAAGTGTTCTATTGGTGTCTCGGTTTTTACATAGCTTGGGGGCAAGGGTGCTCCGTCTAATAATAATTCCACGCCTTTGGGCGCCGTTACGGTATAAACAGTATCGGAGCACAATGCTACCGAATCAATTTCTAAAACATTAAATCCATATTTGCTTTTTTGTTCCGTCCTTTTTAATGTTACCAAAGCAACAGGTTCACCATTTGCCGCCACCGCATAAACCGGCCGCTCTGTTTCAAAGCTTTCATCCATATATACGTCTACGGTGTGGTTCTGCAAACGCTGCCGCAAATAAACCGACAGTTTTTCTTCGTTGGACAATGCTGCGGGGAGCTCACCGCAATAGGGCAGCAGCGCCGCACCGTCACTGGTTTTAACAGCATCTGCCATAGGTGCCGCCACGGTTTGCGGCAGTGTTTCCTGATAATCCTCTAAAAAGTCCCACAAAACCCATAACCCCACTCCCAAGAGTAACAGGAAGACTGCACAAGCGCTGAGGATAACAGGCCAAAAAATAGATTTTTTTTCTTTTGTTTTTATCATTGCTCACTGCCTCCCGACTTTTTTACCAAAAAGGCAGTGGGAATGGGCCTCATCCCGGTAACGCTGAACAACGAATTGAGCACCTGGCCCTCGTGTACCAGCAGAGAAGAGGAGCCTCCGTCCAAATTGCCTGCGTTAACAGCGCCATACTCCACCATTACATCGGCAAGGTCGTTAAAGGTGGCACCCAGACTGTGAGGCTGACGACCGTCTACCACCAGCAGCAGCACGGCTCCGTCGGCACGCTGGCCAATGGCCGTGCGGGGGTTGAGCCCGCCGCCGGTTCCCGAAAAGGTAACACGCTTGCCGTTGACCACCAAGGCAGGCCCAAAAGAAACTGCCTGCTGAATTCCCATTTCTACCGCTTTAGCGGCAGAAATATCTCCTACAATCAGTCGGTGCTGGGCATCAAAGCCAATTACAGTGGAAAAGGGCGTGGGCGTATCACACACTACCTTGCCGTCCCTTATTACTACCCCCCGGGGCATACCGCCCCTGCCGAAGCCTTTTTCATCCAAAAAAGCCCCGCCGTTGATACCTGCTACGGCATCGTTGGTTTCTAGCAAATCAGTAAGGAGCATTCCCTCCCCCTCCTCACTATACTGCGGAATGGTAGCAACAAAAATCCGGGAAGGGTCACGGACGATCATCATTTTACCTACAAAGGTGCGCCCCTTTACATCCTCTATTAAAATCTCCGAAAGATCCTCGCCATCCTGGGGCTTGGTCATTTGTACTGCATTGGTATCGGTGATGCCTTGGGTTCCTTTGGTGTTGTTTGCAGATAAAATTGCATTAATTTCCTCTGGAGAAAAATAAATATGTGCAACAAACTTGGCGGCACTGGTTTCCATCACCGTGGTAATGAGCAAGTCCCGGGCAGCAGGTGACGGCCCATAACACACCACTGCGCCAGCCGCCAGAAGGCTTCCTGTCAATAGCACCAGTATCAGTCCTGTTACACCCAGAATTCGCCCTGCAAGAACAAGTGCTTTGGGTTTTGGTTTTGCTCTCTCCGCAACTTTCAACTTAGCTTGCTTTGCCTGACGGGCAAAAACCCAGCGGTCCTGAATGCGAAAGCTGCAAAGAAAAAGAAAAAAGTCTACCAGTATCTTCCACAGCACCATCAGCTTCGGCCCTGCTATACCGGAGGCAATACTGACCAGAGCAAAGGAAAGAAAGCCCTGTGCCACACAAAGAGTGTAGTAACGAGCCAGAGGCTGTGCAATGGTACCCTGTTTTTTAAACACCAGCTTGCGGTTTATAAAAAAGTTGACCAGAGAGGAAAAAATTCTGGCCCCTGCCGTTGCACAAAAAACCAAGCCGGTGGTGGATTCAATGGGCAGTACACAACTAAGCATCCAGAACAAAAGGATGTCCACAAAAAAGGCGAGAATGGAAGACATCATAAATTTAAACAATCTTCGATAAATTTTAAAGGAGTCCAGCAAAGGGCGAAAATGGGTGGCACGGTTGCCCTGAAAATATACTGTTTGAATCGGAACCTCTACAATGGAAATATCCAAAGAGCCCAGCTCCAGCAGCATATTGGTTTCATATTCAAAGCCTTCTCCCTCCAATGAGGCAAAAGAGGCAAAAAGCTCTAAGGGGATACCCCGCAAACCTGTTTGGGTATCGCTGACCTTGAGTCCACAGGCAAACTGAAACACCATTGCAGTAGTCTTGTTGCCAACGCGGCTTTTGGGCGGCACCTGAGGACTGTTAAAATCTCTAACCCCCAATACAAGGCTGTGGGGAGACGCCAAAAGTGCTTGTGCACAGGCTACCGCATCCCGTGTCAGGTGCTGTCCGTCGTCATCCAGCGTAACAACACCCTTGCAATCTGTTCCATTGCGGGACAGATAGGTAAAGGCCGTTTTTAATGCACGTCCCTTTCCTCCATTTACGGTATGGTGTAGCACAGTGCAATTTTCCTTTTGCTCCAGTTTGGCAAAAATCGGCATGCAATCCTTTTTGCTGCCGTCGTCCACAATAAGTACCTGCTCAAAGCCGGCTTCCAGCAGTTCATCCACAACCTGTAAAATCTGCATCGGTGGATTAAGCGTGGGGATAACCGCGGTAACCTTCAATGTATCCACTCCTTTTATTTCTCTGGTGATTTTGTCAAAGAAAGTTGTTTAAACGCAAAAAGATGCACAGAATAGTATGCGCCAAAGCGCATATAACCCTATGCCCAATCACTTCCCTACTATAGCAAACGCAGAATCCATCACATTTATTTCACAAATTTAAAATTTTTAGCCTCTTTTTCTGCATTTTTTATGATACATCATCATAACAGAATTTTTTGGCAGATAAGGATGATGACACCGGTTTATAAATTTTTATTTTATACCAGTGTTATTTATCAAAATAAGCAAGTAGCTAATATGGTGCTGCCCCAAGGGTATGAAAAAGCGTCTGCAAATTTTAGGCGATACCGCATAACTCTAAGCGGCATTGTATTGCATCAGCATATTTTTTATTATATAAAACAAAAAGCGCAGGTGGTGTTGCCCAAAACAGCACCTGTTGAGTTCCCCGTCGGTACAAATAAAGTTGTGCCAGTGGTACAAAAAAGGCAGGCAAGTCCGGCGTATCATCCAGCTTTGCTGCCAGGGAGTTTTTGTTACCTGCATAAATCCAGGTCATCATCATATACAATTTCATTTCCACAATCGGGACAGTATCGCCTACGTCCGTCATTGCTCCATTTAAGGCTTCTAAAAAGCAGAGAGCTGCAATGGGGGCATCTACATTTTAACCTGCATACACCAACCCCCAGCAACATTACTGCTATACCGATACAGGACACCAAAGCTATCTGTATTGCCACACCCAGCAGTAGTATTGCTATACCGCCAAATAACAACCCAAAATAGCACCTGGTAAGCGCCCTGGACAACCGCATTTTTTGTCACTTCTTTCTTTTAAGCTTATTTGCAACTATATTTATGCAAATCCCTTTTCATTTGTGATAGCCCGCCTAACATAAAAAACCGTGGCCACAAGAAAATTCTCATGGCCATTCATCTAATATAAATTGAACCAACCGCATGATTTGTTGCATTGATGCCCTTGTCAGACATCTTTATTTTTTATTTCCTTGCGTAACCGGCCTATAACCAGACAAGTCACATGCTCCAAACTTCACGATTGGTGGAAGAAACACCCATAGCACCTGCCTGAAGCGCCAGCATAATATCTTCCTTATCCGAAATCAAACCGCCGGCAATAACGGGTATCTTGCAGTATCCTGCAATTTTTTTAATAATCTTTGGCATGGTGGCAGGCAGAATTTCTACCATGTCGGCTTTGCCGGTTTCTATATATTTGCGGCAATTTTCCATGGCAATAGAGTCAATGAGAAAAAAGCGCTGTACTGTCAGAAGCCCCTGCTCCTTTGCAAATTTTACTATAGCAGGCTTGGTGCTGATAATACCGTCTGCTTGTGTATTTTCTTTAATATAAGTTACCGACACCTCTTTGTTTGCCAGCCCGTCCACCAAATCCACATGAACCATGGCAATTTTTTCGGCAGCTTTTACTTTGCTTACCAGAGCCGGAATATTGCAAATATTGCCGTAAAGTAAAAATACCATACGGCAGTCCGTATTCAGAGCCAGCTCCAAACCCGTATCGTCTTTTACTGCGGCAATAATGGGCGATTCAGCCAAAAGTGCAGAAATACTCTCCATAAACAGCGCCTCCTAGCATCCCGACTTGTACTGTTGGGCCGGGAATGTACCCATCATAGCAACAATGTGCGGCAAAGTCAACGAAATTCTACTACAATTCGACCTGTTAAAGCGAATGTTTTTGTGCTAAACTAATACATAAGAACATAAGAATCAAAAAGCATCTGCAAACTGCTTGTCTTTCCGTTTTTTGGGGAATGACTTTGCCATTTTACTCCCATTACAACCAACAACAAGGTTTAAAAATCAATGTTTAAAGTCAGTAAAGTGGATGCTGCTTGATTTGGTCATACTGCTGCAAAGCAGGAAAACAGTCCCAGTTGCTTTAGGGCAGCTGCAAGTAAGAAGAAGGAAGTGCCAATGACAACCCCTCCTACTACCGAACAACAGGAGCTTTCTGCTCACGACCCCAAGGAACGGCGCGGTAAAAAGATTATATGGGGCTTATGGGAGACAACCCCTGCCTATAAGTGCATTCGCTGTCTGTTCCTTATCGGCGCCGCCTTAACCGGCGTCAGTTACTGGTTTATGCAGGACATTCTAACAAACCCAGAGCTTATGAGCAAGCTGCTGCGATACCCTGTGCCCCAGGGTACTGTTCTTGCTGTTTCTGCCGATGCCAAGGCTATCCTCACCGGTTGCGCCGTTTTTACCGCTGTTTGCTTGGTTATGATGGTGGTGGTGCGCTGGCGAAAAATTTAAGGCGATGTCACATAATTTCAGGTGTTGTATTGCATTGTCTGCCAAAAGCTTACTGCTCCAGAACCAAGCCCACCGGGCAGTGGTCGCTACCGATCACCTCCGGCAGAATAAAGCTTTCTTTTACCTTGCCCTTCAGCCTGTCAGACACCAAAAAGTAATCAATGCGCCACCCTGCGTTATTGGCTCTGGCGTTAAAGCGGTAGCTCCACCAGCTGTAGGCTCCTGTTGCATCTGGCTGCAGCAGCCGAAAGCTATCGCAAAAGCCAGACTCCAGCAGTTGGGTCATTTTTTCTCGCTCCTCGGGGGTAAATCCGGCATTTTTTACATTGGTTTTTGGGTTTTTCAGGTCAATTTCTGTATGGGCAACATTTAGGTCCCCACATACAATCACAGGCTTTTGCGCATCCAGCTTTAGCAGGTAAGCTCTAAATTCATCTTCCCATTCCATGCGGTAAGCCAGCCTTGCCAGCTCCTGCTGGGAGTTTGGTGTATAAACTGTGATAAAGTAGTAGTCGGCATATTCCAAAGTAATTACTCGGCCTTCTTGGTCATGTTTTGGAATCCCCAACCCATAGCTTACCGACAAAGGCTCAAACCTGGTAAACACAGCAGTACCAGAGTACCCCTTGCGCAATGCGCTGTTCCAATATTGGTAGTACCCATCCGGAGCAAACTCAGCTTGTCCCTGTTGCATTTTTGTTTCTTGTATGGCAAAAAAGTCAGCATCTGCCTGTGCAAAAAAATCCCCAAAGCCTTTACCCAAACAGGCACGCAGGCCATTTACGTTCCAAGATATCATTTTCATAACAATCACCCATTCTGCCGATTGGCCACGGCTAATAAAATAAGTATTTAAATATAATAATAATTCCTATATTTTAATTTAAGATAGCATATCTTAGAAATAAAGACAAGTGTCATTTCATTTTTATAAGAAGATATGCTTTTAAAAAATAGCTGGTGGTTTGTAAATTTTATTTTAAACTTAATATTTCCAAGGTTTTGTAATTGACAAAGGAAAACTGATGTGTTACTCTTTTATAAAAGTTAGTAACTATTATTATTTAGGAGTGCTGGAGCAGATGATGAAATATTCTAAGCAACGGGAGTTGATTTACCAATGGGTTGCGCAAAATCCCGTACACCCCACAGCCGACACTGTGTATGAGGCAGTACGTGTGCAAGCACCCAGAATCAGCCTTGGCACCGTTTATCGTAATCTTAACCTGCTGTCTGAAACCGGCGCGCTGATTAAAATTCCTGTATCGGGAGGCAGTGACCGCTTTGACGGGCGTACCGATCAGCATTTTCACATGGCATGTACCCATTGCGGACATGTGCTGGATGTAGAACTCCCCGAGCTTGTAGAAATTGAGAGACTGGTAGCCCAGCGCTCGGGCTTTCAAATTACTGGTTTTCAAATGTTATTTGAAGGTATTTGCAGCGAGTGTTTGAATAAGGATAAAGAAGCCTGCTGATGATATCCTGTGTACGACAGTTGTTAAAAACAGCAAATTGAGTGTACTCAGATGTGGATTTGAAGTATACTCTGCAATAATGACAGAAAGTGGGATGTATTATGGAATTTAAAGGAAGTAAGACAGAAGCCAATTTGATGACAGCCTTTGCCGGAGAATCTCAGGCTCGCAACAAATACACTTATTATGCATCTGCTGCAAATAAAGAGGGCTATGTTCAAATAGCCAAACTCTTTACTGAAACAGCAGATAATGAAAAAGAGCATGCAAAAATTTGGTTTAAGCTTTTGCATGGTGGTAAGGTTGCCGATACCGCTACCAACCTTGCAGATGCTGCTGCCGGTGAAAACTATGAGTGGACCGACATGTATGCAGGCTTTGCCAAAACCGCCAAAGAAGAGGGCTTTGACCACATTGCCTACCTTTTTGATGCTGTTGGTAAAATTGAAAAAGAGCATGAAGAACGTTTTCTTGCTCTGCTAAACAATGTAAAAACTGAAAGCGTCTTTAAAAAAGAGGAAGAAATTGTTTGGATCTGCCTTAACTGTGGACATATCCATGTAGGAAAAGATGCTCCTACCGTATGTCCTGTCTGCGACCATCCTCAGGCTTATTTTGCCATGCGCACACAAAACTATTAAAATTTACTAAAGCAATAGAAAACAGATTGGAAAAAGTTTTTTCCAATCTGTTTTTTTATTGAATGTAAACATTCAGTTGCTGTGGGCTGTGTCCATGGGGTTAGAACCTAATGAGCAGCATCCAAAATGTTGAGCACTTGCCGGCAAAACCCTTTGCTGTGATGCATCATTTTCTTCTTTTTAGTTGCATATTCTTTCATCCGCTCAGTGTATGATGTAATATAGTAGCTTGTATGTGCAAACTCGACAAGTTATTGTTGAATTATTTGATAAGATATCCTATACTGAAGTAAAAGAACAACCTATGCGCTTGGAAAGGAGGTCTTTCTGTGGAAGATCAGCTTGCACTGCGTTTGGAAACTCTTGTCCAAGGCGATATCATTACCCCTGAAGAATATCTTTTGCTGGAGGAAGCTGCAGAACTGATGGAAAAGCACTGCGGTAGCCCTCTTACGGACAACCATGGCGGTATGTTCCTGTCTCATCTTGCCATGGCCATTCACCGTGCCCGGCTGGGAGAAGATGTTGTCTGCCCTGCCGACATTGGGGTTCAGCAATTAACGTCCTATCCCCAATATCCTGCCGCATGCAGACTGACAGCAGATATTCTGGCTCTTTTGGGCCTTTCGCTGCCCCAGGGCGAGGTGGAGTATATGCACATACATATCTGCAATTTGCTGCAGAAAGAAAAGGACCATGCCGCATTATAGATGAGAGGTTTTACAATCATTCTCAACTACATTGGATTATATTGGTTAGGAGCTGTTACATCATAGTAACGGCTCTTTTTTTTGCGTAGTTTAGTCATAATTTTCATGATTTTTTGATTTTTTGTACAAATATTTTCTTATCCATTTGCACAAATAGTTCATAACTTTCCTTTATTCTAGCTATAGTGCTTGGGACAACACCTTAAAGCACCAAGCGCTTGCTCCCTTATTCTGCAATAAAAGCTGTTGATGCTTTTATTCGGCAGGCACATTGCCGCTGCGTAAAAAAGCAGGCAGACAAATTTACGGGCCATTGATAAGCGAAAGTTTTCAATGGTATCCAGAAAGTAAGAGCATACTAAAAAGGAGAAAAAAGAAATGAAATCTATGAAAAAAACAATTTTTGCCTGCCTGATGGCAGCCATGCTGGTAACTGCCGTGGGATGCGGAAGCAGCAACGATGCTTCCTCTGCACCGGAAAGTTCACAGCCTGAAACCTCTCAGTCTCAGCCCGAATCTGTACCTGAAAGCTCCGAATCGGAGGCTCCTGAGGAAGAGCTGACCGTTGACGGTGTGGTAGCAGAGATTACTGAGGAAGGTAAGCTTGTCATTAAGCTTGAGGATGAAACTACCCTCACCTTTGAACTGCCTGAGGATGCCGACATGACCAAGGCCGAAAATTTGGCTGCCGGTGCAACGGTCACCATTACTTATACCGGTGCCATTGACGGTGAGGATACTACCAATGCAGTAGTTACCGCAGTAGAAATTATCACTGACTCCGATGCACCTGCTGCCGAATCTGAGACTCCCGCTTCTGACAGCAGCTCTGCTGCATAACCACCTGATTTTTACAAAAAGTCCCTGCCGACGGCAGGGACTTTTTGTGTGCATACTTGCTTTTATTTAGAAGTAACAAAAGTTGTTAGCATTTATTACTTATCAGCCTTTTTGTAACGTTTCATTACCTGTTCACCCTTTTTCTTGCACCGGGTCATCCTCGCCCCGGCGGTGAGGCTCCAGCCCCAAATCTGTACCAAGTGTACCGCCAAAGGACACCGCACCTCTTCCATATTTTTGGCGTACAATGTCCATGGCGCTCTCCAGCTTTTCCCACTTTTCCCTTTGCTTATCCTCTGCCTGCCCAAACAATGAGGTCTGTGAAACGACGTTTTCGACAGGAATCAGGTTCATCCCGGTTATGGTCAGCATACGGATAGGTAGTTCCAAGCGCCACTCCTCCTCAATAATTTGCAATGCCACCTTGGTAATTTCAGAAGCCAGATGGGTAGGTACCTCCAGTGCCCGCTGACGGGAGATGCTGCGAAACTGGGGGTCTTTTATAAGTACCTGAACAGTCTGGCACAGCAGTCCATAACGCCTCAGTCTTGATGCTACCGTATCCGACAGTGCGGTAACACCTGCGGAAATATCCTCCATCCCCAGCAGGTTACGGCGAAAGGTCATACCGTTGCCCACAGATTTCACCTCAGAACTTTCATAAGCAGAGCGCACAGGCGAATGTTCCTCGCCTCGGGCGTATTCCACCAGCTGCTCGCCGGTTTTGCCAAGGCGTGCCGCTACCAGCTCCGGTCTTGCCTGGGCCAGCTGCCCTATGGTGGTAATACCCATTCCTCTCAGGGTGGCGGCGGCAGCCTTTCCCACATACAGCAGATCGCCCACCGGCAGTGGGTAAACAATCTGTTTGTGGTTTTCTCTGGTGATAACGGTGGTGGCGTCAGGCTTTTTATAGTCGCTGCCCAGCTTGGCATAAATTTTGTTATAGCTGACCCCCACCGAAATGGTCAGCCCGATTTCCTCCCGAACACGGCGGCGAAGCTCGTTTGCAATTTCTTCTCCTGTACCGAAAAGGTGCATAGAGCCCGTTACGTCCAGCCAGGACTCGTCAATGCCAAAAGGTTCTACCAAATCGGTGTAGCATTCGTATATCTTGTTTGCTTTTTTGGAATATTTGGCGTACAGGTCGTGATGAGGAGGCACCAGTACCAGGTTGGGGCATTTTTTCAGTGCCTGCCACACGGTTTCGGCGGTAACAATGCCATATTTTTTGGCGTGTTCATTTTTGGCAAGAATAATACCATGACGATTTTCGGGGTTGCCGCATACCGCCATGGGTACATCCCGCAGCTCCGGGCGCAAAATACATTCTACCGAGGCATAAAACCCATTGCAGTCGCAGTGCAGTATGGTTCTGTCTCCCATTTGGGCAGCATCTCCCTTCTATTTATTCTATATTGAACTATAACCTTTGCTGTATAACGGCTGATCATGCTGCAGTACTCAAAATTTACTGCTGCTTCTCTTTTCATTACCGCTAAAAAGTGGTATACTAACATCATCTATGAAACCGCAGGCCCTTTTGCCCCGGTTAAGCTTTGAGGAGGAACTCCCAGGATGGACAAAAAAACTTTTTATATTACCACCCCTATTTATTACCCTTCCGATAACCTGCACATTGGCCACAGCTACTGCACCGTAGCCACCGACACCATGGCTCGCTACAAGCGCATGCTGGGCTATGATGTCATGTTCCTCACCGGTACCGATGAGCATGGCCATAAAATTGAAGAAAAAGCCAAGGCTGCCGGCGTTACTCCCCAGCAGTATGTGGATCACATTGTAGACGGTATTCAGGAGCTGTGGAAGCTGATGAACATCAGCCACGACCGCTTTATCCGCACCACCGACGACTATCATATGGAGTCTGTCAAAAAGATTTTTAAAGCCCTGTACGATAAGGGCGATATCTATAAAAGCGTATACAAGGGCAAGTACTGCACCCCCTGCGAGGCCTTTTGGACTGAAAGCCAGCTGAAAGACGGCAAATGCCCCGACTGCGGCCGCGATGTCATTGAGGCTGAGGAGGAAGCATACTTCTTCCGTCTTTCCAAATACGCCGATAAAATACTCAAGCTGTACGACGATCACCCCGAGTTTTTAACCCCTCAGTCCCGTGTCAACGAGATGAAGGCCTTTATCAACCAGGGTCTGGAGGATTTGTGCGTCAGCCGCACCAGCTTCAGCTGGGGTATCCCGGTAGAGTTTGACCCCAAGCATGTGGTTTATGTGTGGGTGGATGCCCTCTCCAATTATATCACAGCTCTGGGCTATGGCAACGAGAAATACAACGACTACGACCGCTTTTGGCCTGCTGATGTCCACTTTGTGGGCAAGGAGATTGTCCGCTTCCATTCCATCATCTGGCCCGCTATGCTCATGGCTTTGGAACTGCCCCTGCCCAAGCAGGTGTACGGCCACGGCTGGCTGCTGCTGGACGGCGGCAAAATGAGCAAGAGCAAGGGCAATGTGGTAGAC
>JAEYXR010000012.1 GCA_023431215.1 Bacillota bacterium | reverse complement strand
GAACTTTACTACCCACACGAACTGCTTCACGAGTTTCCACAGTTAAGAATGGAAAACGGAGCGGTTTGTCCAACTGACCCATTTTGGTGGGAATTTTTAGAAGAAAAGATTAGAGAATTTTGTGAGAAATTTCCCAAGGTTTCCGGTATTATTGTAAGCGCAGGTACCAGAGAAAGCATGGTTTCTTTGGCCGCTAACAAATGCACCTGTGAACGGTGCAAAAATTATAGAATGGACAGATGGTATCGCGACCTTATTGCCGCTATGTTCCGTCCGCTGGATGCAGCAGGCAAAAAGCTAATTGTACGCGATTTTTCTTATACCGCCGACCACCAGTACGCCATGGTGGATGCAGCACAGGCTGTTTCAAATAAAATTATTTTGGCATTAAAAAAGGTACCCCACGATTATTACCCCACGTTCCCCGATAACCCCACCGTAGGCAATTGTGGCAACATGACCCAGTGGATTGAGTATGATACCTGGGGTCAGTATTATGGCCTTGGCGTTATGCCTTGCAGTGTTGCAGAGGATATGCAGGGCAGAATGCAGCGGTATTTGGCAAAGGGTGCCAGTGGTGTTATGCTGCGAACCGACTGGGAACGCCTTTTAAATGGTAGCACCTTTAATTCCTTTAGTATGATTAATTTGGTAGCTGGGGCTATGTTAAGTAAGGATGTCAACATGGATTTGGACGAGGCTTATAAGGCTTGGCTAAACTATGGCCTGCTTAGTCCTCTGCCTTATGATACCTGCCCTCAGCAGCCGTGTGTACCGCTGGCTCCCAATGCCCTAGAGGTGATGAAGGAGTTTATGAAGCGTTGCTGGCAAATTCAAGAACGCTGTATTTACGTACGTGGTCATGTATTTAACCGCAATGCACAGATGTTTGACCGCTATTTCTTAACTTACTTTATTATGACTGTACAACATACCCGAGATCATTGGGATAAAGGTGCTTCCCTAAAAGTACAGCCAAGCCCTGAAAACAATGAAATTATGTTTAGGGAAAAGGATGAGGCAGTAGAACTTGCAAAATCTTTGCGAGACTTGGTAAAGCCCCAGGAGCTTGGAGTAAACCCCGAAATCGAGAGATATCTAACCTTCCTGTTGGATGTGTATGTGGTATACGCCGAAATTTTCCGTCAGCAGTTAAAGTCAGCAGTATTAACCAAACAGGCAGAAAACAGCAAAAAGGCTGAAGATGTTGCCGCAGCCCGTGCCACATTGGAAGAGTGTGAGGATTTAGCGGATCGCCTTCGTGCTCTTGTATGGGGCAAAGGCTATTCCAACAATATAGAATATGTCTTAGATTCGGATAGGGTATTAAGATATAAAGCGGATATCAATCGTGTACTGAATGCCATTGAGTGCGAAAAATAAAACACTAAGGCAATATCAAATAGTGCTGTATTGCTTTAAAACAAAGAGGGGAGCGACACAACGTGCAAAAGCCCAGTTATTCTACCCGATTATTAGAGATTCACGGTAGCAATATGTGGAACATGTTCCATGTTGACAGAGCCATTGAGTTTGCAAAGCGCTATCATATGACCGGTATCATCTTTCATTGCAACGAGCTCATTGACAAGGTGGTTTTTCCTACCAAATACTTTACCAAAGACGAGCTTTTAAGCTATAACCCGGTACGAAACAGCGTAACCAAAAACAACCAGTATTATTTAAAAGCTGTATTGGATCACTGTAAAAAAGCGGGATTAGAGTTCTATGCAGAGGTAAAGGAAATTTACTTTCCCTATGATTTGTTGACCAAGTATCCAGAGCTTCGCAATGAAGACGGAACTTTATGTGCAACCAACCCCTTTTGGTGGGATTTTGTAGAAGAAAAATTCAGAGAGTTTATCGAATTGTTTCCGGATGTAGCCGGTGTTTCTGCAAGTCTTGGAACCCGTGAGAGCATGGTGTCCTTTGCTGCCAACCGCTGCACCTGTGATCGCTGCAATAACTACGATGTGGATGAATGGTATAAGAACCTTATTACTGCTATGCACCGCCCTTTGTCTGCAGCGGGTAAAAAGCTGATTATACGTGACTTTTCCTACACCAAAAAGCATCAATATGCCATGGTGGATGCTGCTCGTTCGGTGGCTGATGATGTGGTGATGGCAATGAAAAAAGTACCCCATGATTATTACCCCGTATTCCCTGATAACCCCGCCGTGGGCAACTGCGGTCAGTTAGAGCAATGGGTAGAATACGATACATGGGGACAGTTCTTTGGTTTGGGATTTTTTCCCTGTAGCGTGGCAGAGGATATGCAGGGCAGGATGCAGCGTTATTTGGATAAAGGCGCAAGCGGCATTACCCTGCGCACTGACTGGGAAAACTTTACCCAATCCAGCGTATTTTGCTCCTTTAATATGCTTAATCTGGTTGCTGGTGCAATGCTCAGTTATGATGTCAATACCAGTATGGATGATATTTACCGCAGCTGGTTGGCAGATGGTTTGGTTAGCCCGCTCATTGAGGATACCTTCCAGCAGCAACCTTGCATACCTACATCTGATGAGGCTGCCGAAGCTTTACGAACCATGATGCAACTGAACTGGAAGATTATCGAAAAAGCCATTCATGTCAGAGGTCATGTGTTTAACCGCAATTGTCAGGTTTTTGACCGTTACGATTTAACCTATAATATTATGACGGTGTTCCATAGTCGTGAGCAATGGGAGCCTGGTGCATCTCAAAGGGTTATGCCTACCGAAGAAAATATTAAGTTAATTATTGCAGAAAAAGATGAAGCGGTAGCCATGGCAAAATCTTTAAAAGAGCTAATCGCACCCGAAAAATTGGGTGTTAACCAAAGCGTTGCAAAATATCTTGCTTTTTTGGCAGATGCTTTTGTTGCCTATGTAGAGGCATTCCGTCTGGAGTGCATTACCGCGGTACTAACCAAGCGGGCAGAAGAAAGCAAAAAGCCGGAGCATATTGAGGAAGCAAGGGCAACATTAACAGATTATCCCGTAATGGCACAGCGCTTCTATGCTTTGGTGGAAGAAAAGGGCTATAGCCACTTGGCTAACTATATGCTGGACGGCAACCGTCTCATGAGATTCCAAGCTGATGTAGAGAAGATACTAAACAATATTGAATAAAAAAGCATACATATGAGCTGCAGTTAAAAGTGCATTCCTGCACCATGCAGCATGTTTAACAATGGGGAGATGACACTTTGAAAACGTTGTGCTATCAAACACTGGATGTAAGCGGTTACAGAACGCCAAAAGCTTCCGCTATGCGGGAAAAAGTATTGCAATTTGGAGAAGGAAACTTTTTAAGGGCTTTTGTAGACTGGATGATACACCTTGCTGTCGAGCAGGGTGTGTATCAGGGTTCTGTGGTAGTTTGTCAGCCCATTGCACAAGGTATGGGTCATATCATCAACAAGCAGGAGGGTCTATATACCCTGGCAATGCGTGGCATAGAAGATGGTAAAGCTACAGAAAAGTATAAACTGGTGTCCTCCGTTTCAAGGTGCATCAATCCTTATGAAGATTATGATGCATTGCTTCAGGTGGCGGCATCTCCCGATTTGCAGGTGGTTGTTTCTAACACTACCGAAGCGGGTATCGCCTATGGGGAGGGGGATAAGGTAACCGATACCCCGCCAAAATCCTTCCCAGCCAAGGTTTGTGCGCTACTGTATCATCGTTTTCTGGCTTTTCAGGGTGACCCAAAACGTGGACTACTGTTTTTGCCGGTAGAGCTTATTGATGACAATGGTGCCAAGCTGCGTCAAATTGTGCTGCGTTACTGTGATGAGTGGGCATTGGGTGCAGATTTTAAACACTGGGTAGAGGAGCATAATCACTTTTGCTCCACCTTGGTTGACCGTATTGTCACGGGCTATCCCCGGGACGAAGCAGAGGGGTACTGGCAAAAGCTTGGATATGAGGATCAGGCTTTGGTTACCTCTGAACTGTTTAACCTATGGGTCATTGAAGGAAAGCAGGAATGGTCTGACCTTCTGCCCATCCACAAGGCAGAAGGTGCCAATGTTATTTGGACAGAGGATGTAACACCCTATAAAAAGCGTAAGGTACGCATCTTAAATGGTGCACATACCTCCAGCGTATTGGCGGCGTGGCTGGCAGGTCACAATATTGTCCTAGAAATGATGACCGACAGCGTTTTCGACCAATACTTGGATCAAATCATGTACAAAGAGGTAATCCCTACCCTGGATTTATCCAAGGAGATGCTGATAGAGTTTGCCGATGCAGTTAAGGCTCGGTTTTTAAATCCCTATATTAAGCATCGGTTACTGGATATCTCCTTGAACTCCTGCTCCAAATGGTGTGCAAGATGCATGCCGTCGCTGCTGGAATATTACACTCGCGTTGGCAAAATTCCAAAGGGGATGGCATTTTCGCTTGCAGTGCTCATCCAGTTTTATAAGGGCAGCATGGAAGACGGAAAATACATGTCAAAGCGGGCGGACGGAACCATTTACCAAATTAGAGATGACCAGTGGATTCTTGATTTCTTCTGCCAAACTTGGGCCTGCAAAGACTGTAAGCAGGTGGCAGAGCGAGTGTTATCTCATACTGAACTTTGGAACGAAACCGACCTTACCAAGGTGGAAGGATTACAAGATATGGTTACTTACTATCTTTTCCAAATGAACAGTAAGCCCATGAAAGAAGTTATTTTAGCTGATGTGTTAGGAAAATAATAAACATGAAACCAAATAAAGTGATTTTAATTCATGATTCCGATTCTGTTGCAGTTGCATTGGAGAACCTGGAAAAAGGGCAGCAGGTTGATATAAGAGGAACGGTAATCACATTGCAGGATGCTGTACCCTTTGGACATAAGCTGGCCGTTCAACCTATTGCACAGGGGGAGTATGTCTTTAAATATGGTCACCCCATTGGTCATGCAGCACGAGATATCATGCTTGGTGAGCATGTACATACTCATAACCTAAAAACAAATCTTAGAAGCACCTTGACCTACCAGTACCACCCCAAAGAGGGGCTAAGTGGTTTTTGGAACAAGGCATGCAATGCCAGGTTTGATGGTTATGTGAGGTCAGACGGCAGTGTCGGCACCCGCAACGAGCTTTGGATTATTCCTACGGTGGGGTGCGTCAATACCACAGCAAAGCTACTGGCAGAGGAAGCAAAAAAAAGATTTGGCAGCAGGTTTGATGATGTATGTACCTTTACCCACAATATGGGGTGTTCCCAATTAGGACAGGATCAGGAAAACACCATGAAGCTGCTGGCGGGTATCATCAAAAACCCCAATGCAGGTGCTGTGCTCATTTTGTCACTGGGCTGCGAAAACAACAACCTTGAGGTGTTTGCGCCATATATCAAAGACTGTGACCAAAGCCGCATACGTACCTTAGTCACACAAGAGATAGAGGATGAGCTGGAAAAGGGAATGGAGCTGCTACAACAACTAAGCGAAAGCTGTGGAGGTTTGTCCCGTACATCTGTTTCTGCAGAACATTTAGTAGTGGGCTTTAAATGCGGTGGTTCAGATGCTTTTTCCGGACTTACCGCAAATCCCTTATGCGGCAAGCTAAATGACATGATTGTTGGATTTGGTGGTTCTACCATACTTACCGAGGTGCCCGAAATGTTTGGTGCCGAAACCTTACTAATGGAACGCTGCGTTGATGAAACAATCTTTGCAAAGACTGTGGAACTTATCAACCATTATAAAGATTATTTTACCCGGTACGGACAAACCATCTATGAGAACCCTTCGCCGGGCAATAAAAAGGGCGGAATTTCTACCCTGGAAGAAAAAAGCCTTGGCTGTGTGCAAAAAGGCGGAGTTGCCCCTGTCAGTGGAGTACTGGGCTATGGTGAAGCCATAAAAAACCGAGGACTACATTTGCTGAATGGCTCGGGGAACGATCAAGTATCCTGCACCAACCTGGTGGCATCCGGTGCAACCCTTTTATGCTTTACCACTGGTCGTGGAAATCCACTAGGAGCACCTGTGCCCACCATTAAGGTGGCTTCCAATACACCCCTTGCTAAGCAAAAGCCTCATTGGATCGATTTTAATGCAGGTCAGATGTTGGAAACTTCGGACATTTCAAGTACAGCTCAAGAATTCTTGAATTTTGTCTTGGAAGTAGCCTCCGGCAAAAAGGTGCAAAACGAACTAAATGGTTATAAAGAAATATCCATTTTCCGAGATGGCGTTATTTTATAATCATTTAAGTTAAGCTTTAATAAAACGATAGGATGAAACAGAGGATTGCTATGGAACAGATTTTTAATACCATCAAAAGCATTGGCATCGTTCCGGTTATTGCAATAGATGATGCAGCAAAGGCAGTGCCGCTGGCAAAGGCTTTGGTGGCTGGCGGGCTGCCCATTGCAGAAGTTACTTTTAGAACCGCAGCAGCAGAGGATGCCATTAAGGCAATTGCAAAAAATGTGCCAGAAATGCTGCTTGGTGCAGGGACTGTGCTTACATGTGAACAGGCAGACAAAGCCATTGCAGCCGGTGTCAAATTTATAGTAAGTCCCGGGTTTCATCCCGAGGTTGTAAGGCATGTTCTCTCCACGGGTGTTAGTATGATTCCCGGAACAGAAACACCCGGCGAAATGGAGCAGGCTATGAGCATGGGCCTTAACGTTGTTAAATTCTTCCCCGCAGAGCAAAACGGGGGAATAGACAAATTAAAGGCGATTGCAGGACCTTATAAAAATTTGCAATGGATACCTACCGGCGGCATTCATGCCGATAACCTGCTAAAATACCTTTCTTTTGACCAAATAGCAGCCTGCGGCGGTACCTGGATGGTAAAAAAAGAACTTATTGATGAAGAAAACTGGCAGGAGATTACCCGATTGACAAAGGAAGCTGTCAACCATATGCTGGGCTACACTGTTGGGCATATCGGTATTAACTGTGAGAACAGCGAAGAAGCCATGCAGACGGCGAAGGTGTTGTGTGCCTTGTTTGGATTGGACTATAAGCCCGGCAACAAATCGGATTATGTAGGTGATGCAGTAGAATTAATGAAGGAACCCTATTTAGGCAGCAAAGGCCACATAGGATTTGCTACTAATTTTATTGAGCGTGCCATGTACCAGTTAGCCCGGCAGGGTGTTACCTTTAATGACAGCACCATTCGATATGATGCAAAGGGTAAGCTAAGAGCCATCTATTTAAATGGTGAATATAGTGGGTTTGCAATTCATTTAATGCAAAAGCCATAATTGGAGAACAATGCATGGAATCAGTAATAACCATTGCAAAGCAATTGTTGATTATGTTTTTTTACATGTCAATAGGCTTTGTTCTGTTTAAAAAACAGCTCATTACAAAAGAGGGAAGCAAGTCCTTTGGCAACTTATTGCTTTATGTTATTTTGCCTTGCGTAGTTATTTATTCTTTTTGTGTTGAGCGCACAGCCCAAAACACATGGGAATTGTTAGTTAGCCTGAGTATTGGTACTGGTTTGCTGGCAATTTCTATTGCAATAGCGGCAGTCGTCTTTAGAAAAAGGCCAATTGATAATTTTAGTGTAGCTTTTTCTAATGCCGGATTTATGGGTTTTCCGCTGATTACAGCCTTTTTGGGTGCAGGTGCGGTGTTTTATGCGGCTGGATTTGTCGCCATTTTAAATACAATGCAATGGACCTATGGGCAATGGGTATTATCGGGCGGCAAAAAGCAGGAAGGGGTTAATAATATTTTAAGAAACCCTGTTATTTCTGCGCTCATTATTGGGCTTGCAGTATTTTTTCTGCAAATTCCTATACCAGATATGGTTAGCAACACCATGTCGACCCTAACTGCTCTTAATGGTCCCCTTGCCATGATTATTTTAGGTACTTATATGGCACAAGTAGATATCAGACAGATGCTGTACAATGGTAATTTATACTGGGTCAGTGCTGTTCGGCTTTTCATTATTCCGCTTGTTTCTCTAGCATTGCTGATGCTATTGCCACAGCAGCTTAAAACCATTAAGGTGGCATTACTTATAGCAGCAATTGCGCCCGTGGGCAGCAATGTCAGTATATTTGCCCAAAAGCTAAACCTGGACTATACCTATGCGGTTCAAATTGTATGTGTTAGTACCCTATTATCGATTTTTACAATTCCAATTATTCTTTATGTTATAGTGTAGAACTATTTAATAGGAAATTGTTCGTTTCTTCTCATGCAGTAACAAACTAAAAGAAAATCATTAACAATAAAAAATTAAAGGGGGATAATCTTATTATGCAGCAACGTTTGATGCTCATAGGTGAACCATTGGGTCTTCTAATTGCCGAATCCGAAGGAAAATTAGAAGCTGTTGAAAATTTTAGTGTTGCAGTTGCTGGAGCAGAATTAAATGTTGCTATAGCATTAAGGCGCCTTGGGCACTCGGTGAGTTACATGACAAAGCTAGGAAAAGATCCCTTTGGCACGCGGGTCAAGAACTGTTTGGATAATAATAAAATAGAAACTGATTTGGTAAGCTATAGTGATACCCACGTCACTGGATTTATGATGAAAGGCTCTACAAATGAAGGAGATCCGAGTATTTTTTATTATAGAAATGGATCTGCAGCTTCGACTATTACATGCAATGATATTACATCAATAGATTACGATAAGTTTAGCTATGTACATGTAACAGGCATTTTCCCAGCTATTAGTGAGAGTTGTTTGAATGCAACCAGATTATTAATCCAAACAGCAAGAATGCGTGGCAAGTTTATTACCTTTGACCCAAACTTGAGACCTCAGCTATGGAAGAATAAAAATGAAATGATTGCTACGATTAATGAATTGGCAGTTCAGTCTGATATTGTAATGCCTGGGATTCAAGAGGCAAGAATATTGACAGGCTATGACAATGAAAAAAGCGCAGCGGAGTTTTATCTGAATGCAGGAGTTAAAACTGTTATTGTTAAGCTGGGTGCATTGGGTGCTTATACTGCGCAAAGAAATGGTACAAGTTTTTACACCCCGGGCTTTGCACTAAAAAAAGAAAACATTATAGATACTGTGGGTGCAGGGGATGGCTTTGCGGGTGGTGTTATTAGTGCATTGATGGAAGGCCTATCTTTACGGGAATCTGTTAGCCGCGGTAATGCGATTGGTGCTATTCAATTATGCTTTAGAGGAGACAACGAAGGTCTGCCCACCCGTGAGGAGTTGGAGTCTTTTCAGAATCTAAAATAGTATTAATAGAGATATGACTTGATTAAGTCGTTGCATACGACCAACTTAAAAGTTCCAAATAAGCTATGCTTAACGCATGGCTTTTTGTTTATGTGGAGCTTAAAGTGCAAACAAGCGACCACCCATGTTTGAACCGTACACAAAATAGGACAAATAGCTAAATAACAGTTTTAAGCAAAGACAGTAGCTTTTCGGTTTTACACAACCGGTTAGCCACTGCCTTTTTTGCATTAGTTTGGGTGTGTGTTCCTATGATAATATAAGGCGCTCAGATCTGTAGCTGTCATAAAAACTAGACTAGCAACTCATATAAGGCTTCAATATAAAAGGTATGAAAGATTAAGTCCAACCGCACTTTCCCTAGGGTTTAGATTGAATAACGTGATTATTATCAACACTTTATTATAGTTTAAATCATAAAAAACCTTCCAAAATATTCTGGACGATGAAAGTCGGGTTTTGGTGTATCAACAGGTGACCAGCATCCCCAGTGAGGCTGAGAAAGTCCATTGCCGCATTTATAAAAGTTGCCCCACATTGCCTGCTCGGTACCATCAAATGGTGGAACATATTTTTTTATAAGATTAAAAGGCAGATCATAGCAGATTTGCCAGCCTGGACATTCTGAGTTTTCTAGTTGTATTTTCGCTATAAGGTTTAACTCCTTTGGTCCGTCGGATGTTATCAAGAAACGATCTTGCCTTTGACTACCAACACTAAAGAAAATAACACCTTTTGGGTTCACTTCAATATTTAAATATAAATCACTTTTTTCTGATGGTCTAAAATAAAATTCTAAGCATGAATCTGTATAAATGGGGCCGTTTTGTTCAGTTTGTAATGCTCGTATTTCCTTTTCATTACACTCCATAAAAACATGAAATGCATCGGAGGACCTGGCTAAAATTGCATAAGCATAGGGATGTGGTGTATTTTCCCAAGGAAAACAACAAATTGCAGCACGTGGAAGATTCTTTAAACTATTCTCAAATTGAGTGCGCCCCGAAACAATAGAAATACCATATGTAGTCATCATTACACCTCTTTTATTTAGATTATCATCATTATAATAATTTTAAAATAAAATTTCAATATAAAAATAAAATTTAAAATAAAATATTGACGAAAGTATTTTCATGTGTTAATATGAACATAAAGTAACGAGAGGTGTGGAATATGTACAATACATTTAATAAAAAAGTAGTCTCTCAACCTATTTATAATTTGTACGGAAGTGATCAGAGTAATTTCCACCAAGAACTTTCAGCTTTGGTTACTGAACAAAGCAATCCACATACATATCATATCGATGAGTGTTCTACTAGCGAAATGCTCCACCTGATAAACGATGAAGACAAATTAGTTCCGGTTGCAGTAGAGGGTCAAATTGAGTATATTGCAGCAGCAATTGATGCTATTGTGGATTGTCTAAAGTCAGGGGGAAGACTTATATATGTGGGATCAGGCACAAGCGGCAGGCTGGGTATTTTGGATGCCAGTGAATGTCCACCGACTTTTGGTGTTAGTCCACAGTTGGTGCAGGGAGTGATTGCTGGCGGGGAACACGCTATTTTAAATGCTGTTGAGGGCATGGAAGACAATGAAGTGGCAGGCAAAGATGAAATGCAGCTTCTCCAGGTGACAGCTCAAGATGCAGTTGTGGGTATTGCTGCCAGTGGGCGCACACCCTATGTAATCAGCGCTATTGAAGAAGCTCGGCAAAGAGGCGCAGTAACAATAGGTCTTAGCAACACAAAAAATTCTGTTTTATCAAATTTGTGTGACTATCCCATCGAAGTTGTGGTAGGGCCGGAAGCAATTACTGGGTCGACCAGAATGAAAGCAGGTACAGCTCAAAAATTAGTGCTCAATATGCTTTCTACCTGCTCAATGATCAAGTTAGGCAAAGTTTATAACAATTATATGGTGGATTTGCAAGCAACAAATGCAAAGTTAAGAGAACGTTCTATTCGCATTGTGCAAGAATCTACCAATGCATCCAGAGCTAATGTAGAACAAGCTTTGAACCGGGCAGATGGAAAAGTGAAGCTGGCAATTTTAATGCTGAAAAGCGGACTTACTGCCAAGGACGCTGCACAGATATTAAGCGAAAATCATGGTTATCTTAAGCAATCACTGGACGCAACCAAAAATAAGAAGGAGTGTATTGAGTAATGAAAAGAGTTTTTTCCGTTATTATCAGTTTAGCTCTCGTGCTATCCCTAGTTGCCTGTGGTTCTACAGCTAACTCATCCACAACAGAGGTAACGCCAAGCTCATCTGATACTGCATCTGTAGGTACTGCTGCAACACCTCTTGAACAATGGGGTGCTTCAGTAAAAGAAAAACTGAATGGCACAACAATAACTGCATTATTAGCATCTCATGATGCCACTACTGCTATGGAAACAATGATTGACGAATTTACTGACTTAACCGGGATTAAGGTAAATACGAAGGTTTTGGCCAGCGGTGAAATGAAAACTATGCAGCGTTCAAACTCATCTACCAAAACCGGTGTGTTTGATGTTTACATGGTAGATGCTTTTACAATTTACGAATATGCAAAAGCTGGCTATCTAGAAAATCTAGAGAATTATCTGAAAGATACTGCCAAAACACCAGAATGGTATGATTATGATGATATCTTACCTGCTTTCCGCGAAGGAATTGCAACTGTAGAAGGGGAAGCCTATGCACTACCTATTGCTGGTGAGAGCCGTTTTGTAGGTTATCGCAAAGACTTATTTGAAAAATATAGCAAAAAGGTACCCACAACACTTGATGAACTTTTAGAACTTGCAAAGTTCTTTAAAGAAAGTGAAGAAGGCATTGCCGGTATTACATTCCGTGGTGCAGGTGGTACATTATGCGGCTCTGCCCATATGGCATTGGCGTATTGCTTCTCTGACGATCCTATTATTAACCATAAAACTGGTGAATTTAATGTCAACTCACCTGAAACAATTCAATCTATTCAATATCTTCTTGATTTATCCAAGTATGGTCCCGATGACATTGCCAGCTTTAATCATGAAGATGCTGCAGCTCTGTTTATGCAGGGAAAGAGTGCGATGTGGTTTGATGCGACTTCTCTTGCCTATATGGTAGAAGATCCAGCTGCATCCAAGATTGTAGGTAATATTGGTTACTTTAATGTTCCTGATGGACCTGCAGGTGGCAGCGGTGCTATCGCAGGATGGAGCCTTGGTGTTCCGGCTGATTCTTCAAACAAAGATGCAGCTTATGCTTTTATCATGTTTATGTCTTCCCGCGAAAAGGCAAAGGAATATAATCTCAATGGTGGCATCCCTTGCCGTACATCTTCATTTGAAGATAAAGAATTAACTGAAGCCAACCCAACCAATGAAGCCATTTATGCTGCTATTAACGATGCTGGTAGACTTGTAGATCGTGGTGTAACTTACAACTATGCCTCTCCCAACGTATTAAGCTTTATGAAGATAATCGGCGACCAGATAAACCGTGCTATGATTGGTGAAATAACTGCGGCTCAGGCGGCTCAGGCAGCTCAAGCTGGTATTGAAGAAGCCTTAAAACAAGCATAGGGGTTTCTCATTGGTACGACCCTTTCCCTAAAAAAGGAGAGGGTCGTACTAATAGGAGATAATGTTGCTTTAAAGGAGGAAGCCACTTGCTTACAAAACAACATCATTGGTTAAAACGCAACCCACATATTCCCTTCGTTGCGCCAACGATTATCATCATGCTCCTTCTTTTTGTCCTACCAATCTTATTTGTATTTGTTATCAGCTTAACTAACTATAAGCTTGGGGCTACCTTAGGACAAATACGTTTTTTGGGGCTTGACAATTACATTCGGCTAATTAATGGCACCGAAGCAGGATTCTATCATTCTATCTATATTAGTTTGCTATTTACTGTACTTGGTACAATATTGCAATTAGTAATTGGCATGGCATGTGCTATAATTTTAAATAATGAGTTTAAATGTAAATCTTTGGTAGTTGCCTGCCTTATTGTTCCCATTGCTATGACACCAAGTATTGCTTCTCAAATTTGGAAGCTTATGTTCAATCAGGAATTTGGTATTATTAACTACTTTTTTACTAATTTGTTTGGTACCTCCATTTCATGGTTGGATGCTGACCATGCTTTTCTATCAGTTTTAATAGCTACTGTATGGCAGTATACGCCTTTTGTAACATTGATGCTTTATGCTGGCTTACGCTCCTTACCAGAAAGTCCATATGAATCTGCAAAGCTGGAGGGGGCAACTACGCTACAGATGTTTGTACATATTACATTGCCGATGATGAAGCAATTAATTACCTTATGTGCTCTGCTGCGCACCATAGATATGCTAAAGGCATTTGATATTCCCTATGTCTTGACACAAGGCGGACCAGGTTCAGCAACAAAGTTCCTTGGGCTTATGATATACGATACAGGATTTGGAGAATCCAACTTTGTCGGCCGTGCTGCTGCCATGGCAGTTGTTCTGATCATTGTTGTTAGCCTTTTGAGCCTAGTGCTTTTCCACACAATGACTAAATCTCGTGAGAACTAAAGAAAGGGGAGCAGCAAGGTGAGCAGTTTAAAAAGAAAAAAAGTTGTATCAAGAATGCTTTTGTACCTAGCACTTTTTTTAATCTGCCTAATTTCTATTTTCCCATACTTATGGATGCTTTTGGTTAGCTTTAAAGAAAAGGTTCTTATTTATCAACCGGATATTTGGGTTTTTAAACCTATTATCGACAATTATATTAATGTATTTAAAAATCGTGATTTAGGAAGTTATATTATCAATAGTGCAATTGTTGCAGCGCTAAACTGCATAATTGCCTTAGCGCTTGGAGGTATGACAGCATATTCACTAGCACGACATAAATTCCGTGGCAAAGAGCAAACTGCTTTTTTCTTAACTTTCATTCGTATTTTGCCAGCGGTTGCCTCTGTAATTCCTATTTATGTAATTGCAGCTATGTTAAATATTTTAGATACTCACGCATTGCTGATTACGGTATACCTACTCTTTAATGTACCGTTTACTGTTCTTATGATGCGAGGCTTTTTTGAAGAAATACCATGGGAAGTTGAGGAAGCAGCATTGGTTGATGGATGTACGACCTTGCAAACTCTAATTAAGGTTGTAATACCTTTGGCTATGCCAGGGATGGTTGCAACAGCAATTTTTTGTGTTATAAATGCTTGGAATGAATTTACATACGCTATGCTATTAACCACCTACAAGACAAGTACAGTACCAACGATTGTGCAAATGTTCCAAACAGTTAGCGGAGTTATTTGGGGCGAAATGTCTGCTGTGGGAACAATTTCTACTCTACCGGTTTTGATTTTTGCCATGTTGGTTCAAAAGCAAATGGTACGGGGGTTGTCATTTGGCGCAGTAAAGGGATAATTGCTTATATGAAGGGTTAGAAAGGATCTGTATAGTTATGAAGAAAATTAAGGCTGCGATTATTGGAGCAGGAATCTTTGGTAGCTTTCATGCAAGAGCGTATTCTGAAATTCCTTATGTAGAAACAGTGGCTATTTGTGATCTGGACGAAAAACGTGCCAGAAAAATTGCCGATGAATTTGCTATTAAAGAGGTATATACCGATTATCATAAGCTTCTGAAAGAATCGGATTGTGACTTTGTATCTGTAGTTACACCCGACCACCTCCATGCAGCTGTGACTATAGCAGCAGCCAAGGCAGGAAAGCATATTTTGCTTGAAAAACCGTTTGCAACCAAAAGGGAAGATATTTTTGCAATGAAGGCAGCTATTGCAGAAAATGGGGTAAGAGCCATGTGTGATTTACATAATCGCTCCAGCCAACCTTACTCTATTGCTAAACAGACCATTGATAGTGGAGAAGTTGGCAAAGTATACAGCATGTACCTGCGCTTAAACGACAATAAATCGGTTGCAACAGATATGCTTTCATGGTCTGCTGATTCTTCTATTTTATGGTTTTTGGGTAGCCATAGCCTGGATTTGCTGTGTTATCTTTGTGGTTCTCGTCCCAAAACTGTTTATGCTCTCTCTCGCAAAGGTATTTTACAAAGTATGGGAGTAGATACGGTAGATATGTACCAGACTTCAATCGAGTTTGAGAATGGTGTTATCGCACAAATGGAAAACGGTTGGATTACTCCAAATGGCAATACAGCCTTGATTGACATGAAGTGTAATATTCTTTGTGAAAAAGGTGCCTTTAATATCAATTCCTCTGATTCTGATATGTTAAGGGTATTAACCGAAGAAAGGACGTCAACGCCTAACCCCATTGCACGCCCAATTATCAATGGACGTGTTGAAGGATTTGCTCCTAATAACATCAGGTCATTTATAGATGCTTTGTATTTTGATAAGCCCTTTAACGTCACAATTGATGAAGCTGCAGACTCTTGCCTCGCTATTCTTGCAATTCTTGAATCAGCACAGAAGAAGCAAATTGTTCAAGTTCAGTACTGATCTAAGAATTTTATTAGTCTTGGATGGAGTGAGATAATGGATACATACCATGTTGGTATTGATGGTGGAGGAACTAAGACAACTGCTAAAGTAATTTTCAACTCTAAAAAACCGCCAGTTTTTATAACTGGCGGTCCCCTTAATATTTGCAGCAAACCCCTGTCAGAGGTTAAAGAAATTATTCAATCTATGATGGAACAGATTGAACAACAAGCGGGATCATTTTTACATTGTGCTGGGATTTGCGCTGGTGTCGCCGGATATTCCAATCCCCAATCAGGGCCTTTTATAAAGCAGTGCATACAGTTGTACAGCCAATGTGAAAATGTAAAAGTTACATCTGACGCATATATCGCATTGTGTGGGGCATTAGGTACAACCACTGGTGCCATTATAATATCCGGAACGGGCTCCATCTGCTATGGATTAGGCAAAAATGGAGAATCATGGCGCACAGGCGGCGCCGGCCATCTGGTCGACGATGAAGGAAGCGGATACTACATTGGTAGAAATATAATATCGTCAGTAATCAAGGCTTTGGACTGTCGGGAGAGCAAAACAATATTAATAGACCTGCTCGCTGAAAAGAAGAACTTAACGAGTATTGCGCAAATCATAAATTCTATTTATAATGGGCAATATGATAAATCAGAAATAGCTTCACTAGCTCCTTTACTAGGTATTGCCTGTAAAACGAACGACAAAAAGGCACTTCAAATCGCACAGGATGCAGCAGAAAAATTATTCTATATGGCCAACACTGTAGTTTGCAAACTGCATTTAGAGGAGAGCACTCTTGCCTGTCGGGGTAGTATTTTACTAAAGGAACCATACATTTATAACCCCTTTAAAGCCAGATTGCAGCAAACTTTTCCGGCCCTTCAGATTGTGACTTCGGGAGGAGATAGCGTGGATGGTGCTGCACTACTATCAATAATTGATTGTGATAGTAATCCTCTTATAACATAGTAATAAATGATATTTTATGGAGGTTGCCACGTTGAATAATACACTTTTGAAAATAAGGGAAAGTTTTTCTGATTTCAGCCTATTGGATCAAAAAATTGCAGCCTATATTTTAGAAAATCAAAATCAAATAATACAAATATCTATAAAGGATATTGCGGCTCACTGCAACACCAGTCAGGCTGCAATTGTAAGATTTTGCAAGCTACTAGGTTTAACTGGATTTAAAGAACTTAAATATGAGCTGGCAGCAGATGTTTTAAATTCACAACGAAGTAAATCAGAGCATCTTACTTTTTCAGATATCTCAAAAAATGATGGTATTGTTAGTACGGTAGAGACAATTGTTGCCAATAGTATACAATCCATTGCAGAGACTAAAAAGTTAATTGACTTTGAGAAACTTGAATATGCAATCAACTTAATAGCTAATGCACCACGGGTAGATTTTTATGGCGTAGGTGCATCCGGCCTTGTTGCTTTGGATGCTCAACAAAAATTTATTCGAATAGGAAAATTTTGCAATGCACATAGTGATCCCCATATTCAAATAACAATGGCAGCCAATCTTAACCCGGGTGATGTTGCAGTGGCTATTTCTTATTCTGGCAACACAAAGGATGTTTGGGAAACGGTTACCGCAGCAAAACAGGCAGGTGCCCATGTGATTGCTGTTACTCGCTATGGAACAAATAATCCTTTAGAAGCGCTGGCTGATATTACTCTTTATACAACATCACCTGAAATGTCAATTCGCAGTGGATCCACTAGCTCACGTATCTCGCAGTTGGCACTAATTGACATTTTATTCATAGGAATGGCCAGCCTAAATCCTGATGAATACAATCCCAAGCTGGAACGAACTTATAATTTAGCGAATAAAAAGAAACTCAATGAATAGCTTTAATAATAAATTTTAAACCTTTATGAGATTTAAGGTTATATATTCACTTTTTTACGTAACAAGATATGTTTATCAACGATGACTAATTGTTTATGGAATAGCAAGCTGCAGTTACCTTAACAGTAAAGGGAAAGCGTAGTAAATTTCTGCCAAGAAAAGAGTGTTCACTAGGCAGTTTGATATTGTGGCAAGTATAGAATACTCTGGTCAGCATCCATTCCGACAAGTAACAAAAAAAACAGAGGGTAGCCATTTAAAAGCTGTTTGCTTAGGGGGTACTGGCAATCACATACTGATGAATGCCAATTATGATTTCCTAATTGGTGATGCTCCAGTAACTGCTTTTTCATCAACAATTTCTTAAATTGACAAAGGAACGAGAAGCAAATAAATATTTATAATCGGGGATGTTATCAATCCGATATCACCGCCCAGTAAATATTGTTTTTATCTTCATAATAGGCATAGTTAAAATATTTTTAAAGCTAAAGAACAAAAGTTCTAATGACGGAAAGAATCATTATATATCCTGAATTTATTTGGAATAAAAACTAAAGTAAAAAGAATAGAAAACAGAAGATTGTGTTTGAGGTGGACATTTTGAAAATAATGGTTTGTGTAAAACAGGTGCCTAGCACAACACAAGTAGAAGTAGATCCTGAAACCGGTGTTCTTCGAAGAGACGGTGTAGCAAGCAAACTCAACCCCTACGACCTTTTTGCTATTGAGGCAGCACTGCGTCTTGCCCAAGACACCAATGGCGAGGTGTCCGTATTATCTATGGGGCCACCACAAGCAAAGCAGGTATTGCTGGAGGCAATAGCCATTGGTGCCAAAAGCGGTGTGCTGGTAAGCGACAAGCGATTTGCCGGTGCAGATGTGCTTGCCACAGCTTATACGCTTTCTCAGGCTGTGCGGCAAGGTAAGGTGCCCGATATCGTGCTTTGTGGCAAACAGACTACCGATGGAGATACCGCCCAAGTAGGTGCAGAAATGGCGGAATTTTTAGGTTGGCCCCATGCCAACAATGTGCAAAGTATAGAAATCGATAAAGACCATACTGTTAAGGTGCGTTACAATATGGACACTCATATTGTAACGCAGCAGATGCCGATACCCTGTGTTCTATGTGTAGATAGTGAGATCAATACTCCACGTCTACCGTCTTATCGCAGAAAAAAATGCTCGTCAGAAAATAGTATTAGCACGATAAACTTGGAGCATTTTGAAGATAAAGACGCATCCCATTACGGGCTATCAGGTTCTCCTACGCAGGTAGAGCGTATTTTTACTCCACAAAAAAATGATGAAAAAGAAATGCTACAGGGAACAACGACAGAAAAGGCAGCTAGGTTGTTAGCTATTTTACGTCAACGCAAGCTGATATAAGGAGGCGGTATTAATGCCACATTTACAAGTTCATCATGAAAAAATGACGCAAGAAATAGCCGATCAACTCGTTGCACTTTGTCCTTTTTCAGCGCTTGAATACAACAACCAACAATTAGAAATTAACGCCGGATGTAAAATGTGCGGTATTTGTGTGAAAAAAGGACCGTTGGGTGTCATTACTTTGGCAAATGATGCTGCTCCCAAAGCCATAGACAAACAGGCGTGGCAAGGCGTAGCAGTGTTTGCTGAGCAGAAAAATGGGAAGTTGCATATTGTGACTCTTGAACTTTTGGGAAAGGCCCGCGAATTGGCATCCATAACACAACAACCAGTGCTCGCAGTTCTTATTGGCAACAGATTAACGGAGGCAGCTCAAATGCTTATTCGCTATGGTGCCGATAAGGTTTATGTGTATGAAGATAGTGCATTTGAAGATTTTAACATGATGCCCTATGTCAATGCATTTGCTGATTTTGTAGAAAAAGTAAAACCTTCCAGTGTATTGGTTGGAGCAACAAATTTGGGAAGGTCACTGGCTCCAAGAGTTGCTGCGCGTTTTCGGACAGGTCTAACCGCAGATTGTACGGTACTGGAGATGAAACACAATTCCGATCTTGTGCAGATTCGACCGGCGTTTGGCGGAAATATTATGGCTCAAATTGTTACTGAGAATCACAGACCTCAATTATGCACAGTTCGTTACAAAATATTTTCTGTGCCACAACCGTTGGCAATCCCCACAGGAAAAATTTATCCCATGACATTAAAGGATGTTCTCAAAAAATCACCTATTGAGATTATTTCTTGCTGTGAAAAACCACAGGAAATGGATATTTCAGAAGCAGAAATCATTGTAGCAGTAGGACGCGGAATAAAATCGCAGGCGGATTTGGAAATGGCTCGTCAGCTTGCAGCTGCTTTTGGAGCACAGTTGGCCTGTACACGTCCACTGGTGGAAAATGACTGGTTTGATGTCAGGCATCAGATTGGTCTTTCCGGCAGAACAGTAAATGCTAAGCTAATTATCACCATGGGTATTTCGGGCTCCGTTCAATTTGCAGCAGGCATGCGAAATTCCAGTTGTATCGTTGCCATTAATCAAGATCCAAACGCTACAATTTTTGATATAGCTCATTATGGTATTGTGGGCGACTTATATGATGTGGTACCAATACTGATCACACAATGTGCCAAGGAGGTATAGTATGAAATATAGCACACTGACAACAGAAGATATTGAGGTGTTCAGCCAGATATTGGGTTCTGACCGGTGCTTAAGTGGTGATAAAATCAGTGAAGATTACAGCCATGATGAGTTGGGTGGCATTGTCTGTATGCCGCAGGTAGTTTTGTATGTTTACTGCACTAATGAGGTTTCCCGTATTATGAAATATGCAAGCAAACGAAAGCTCCCTGTTGTAGTGCGCGGATCTGGAACCGGATTGGTAGGTGGTGCAGTGCCGGTTATGGGCGGTGTGTTACTGGATACTACTAAAATGAATAAAATTTTAGAGTTGGACAAGGAAAATTTTACTGTGACGGTGCAGCCCGGCGTATTGCTTATGGAGCTTGCAGAATTCGCTATTTCTCATGATTTGATGTATCCACCGGATCCCGGGGAAAAGTCAGCAACAATTGGCGGAAATATTTCTACCAATGCAGGCGGTATGAGGGCTGTAAAATATGGTGTCACGCGTGATTATGTTCGAGGGCTGACGGTAGTTCTGCCCAATGGTGAAGTAATGACTGTAGGCGGGAAAGTCGTAAAAAACAGCTCCGGCTATGCATGGAAAGACCTTATCATTGGCAGTGAAGGAACATTAGCTGTTATAACAGAGGCAGTCCTAAAATTAGTTCCGCTGCCCACCATTACCGTCAGTTTGTTGGTGCCTTTTAACACTATGGATGATGCACTGGATATAGTTCCTACTATCATTCAGTCAAAGGTAAGCCCAACTGCCATCGAGTACATGTCCCGTGAGGTGATATTAATGGCAGAAGAATATCTTGGGAAGCGTTTTCCTGACACCAAAGCACCAGCCTATATTCTATTAACGTTTGATGGAACTAATTCTATTCAGATAGAAACAGAATATTCAAAGGTAGCTGATTTGTGCCTGGCCCATGGTGCGCTGGATGCCTATATTGTAGATACTGATGAACGCAAAAGAAGTGTTTGGGATACTCGAAGTGTTTTTCTGGAAGCCATCAAGGCCTCAACGATGGCAATGGATGAATGTGATGTCGTGGTACCTCGTAGTCATATTGCAGATTATATTAAATTTACCCATGCAATCGCTGATGAATTTGAAATGCGTATCCCTAGTTTTGGGCATGCAGGGGACGGCAATCTTCATATTTACCTTTGTCAAGATCACATGACAGAAGAACAGTTCCATCAAAAGTGTACACAAATTTTCACTCGTATGTATGATATGGCCAGTGAGATGGGTGGACAAGTATCAGGTGAGCATGGAATTGGTTTTGCAAAGAAAGACTATTTAGCGCGCCAGATAAGCTGTGCAGAATCTGAGCTAATGATGCGTATAAAGGCTGCCTTTGACCCTAATCATATTTTAAACCCATGTAAGATATACAATGAGGTTTTATAAATAATACATCAACATAGTCTAAAAAATACAAATCTCCATTGAAGTACAAACATAAAATATCAAGTCATTGGTAACAGGGGTCGGGCATCTGTTCTAACCATACCTGTCAACTGAAAAGTTCCAAAAAAACCATGCGAAAGCATGGCTTTTTTGTTTATGTAAAGCAAAAAGTGCAAATTAGCGACCACACGGATTTGAACCATGCAAAAATAGTTAAAAATAACTTAATAAAAATTTTAAGATGGAGACAGTAGTTTTCGGTTTTATACAACCGATTAGCTACTGTCTTTTTTTGCGTTTATAAGAAAATGTTAAAGACAGTTTTTGTGCATTAAAGACTTGTTTAAGTGAAAGGTAATCCTCATTTACCCAATGAATAAAGTACAAATACAAATAAAATTAACGGAAGGGAGACATATAAAGTATGAGAATGCAGGCAGTGTTATATAATTGCCACCACCCCGAATATGGGGTAGCAACCATTCCGTTCCCGATACCAAGCATAGAGTATGATTCAATAATCGAACTTTTGTAACCATTAGAAATCAGAGATTCCGTCAAGCGAGGCTGTAGAGTGGAAGTGAGCTGGATTACCTTGCAAAACGCCTAGACAGCTTTGACGACTATGAAATGACGCAGTTTCAGGCAAAGTTAAATCTATTAAGGGGTGTCATCTCTCGTCTAGTTCTCTTTAAACAAAAAAGAATCTACCGACTAAGGTTGAGCCAATAGCACTGCAGAGCGACAGGCAAAGTTCCTGCCTGCATGCTCGCCTCGGCCTTTAACGTTTCAGTTTCAGTAAACGATGCGACATGCCACCCGTGTATCTACCCCCATGCCGCCTCCGACCTAAAAGGTTTGGACACCCATGTAGTAAAGATTTTTTATCTCTGCCGCAAGAGCTTAGTCCGCCATTAGTAAGGAATACTTTGTCGATGACAGGCAGTTACTGCAACATGCCGGGGATGACTACCCAGATGGCTTCGGTATTCCCTTCAAAAACATTGGTCAGCGTATGTTTTTTTTGTGCCTCAAATGTAATTGCATCGCCTTCTTCCAAAATGTAAGTGGCCTTCTCCACCTTGATCTTGAGACGCCCCTTGATCACATAGCCAAATTCATAACCTGCTTGAGAAGGATTATTAATCTCGGGAAGCTTGCTTGTGGAAGCACCAGGGGAGATGCTGTTATAGGTAATGGAAAACTTTTTTAAATCACTGTTGGTGAGATATTGCTGGACCCAGCCCTTCTCCAGACTTCCCACCCAAATACGATCTTTGAGACGCACAACCGCGGGGGATTCATCAACGGAGTAGTCTTGAAAGAATTTTCTGATGTCTGTGTTGAGAGCGTTGGAAATTGCCAGCAAGGTATTAATAGATGGATTTGCCTTGTCATGTTCAATCTGGCTAATCAAACTGGTCGTGACCCCCGCCGCCTCGGCCAGAGCCCTCATCGTAATGGCTTTTTCTATCCTGATCTTATTGATATTACTTCCGATACTCATATAGCGTTAACTCCATTTCGTCCATAAATGCAACGGTTAAATTAATTGCCAGTTGTTTAATGTGGTTAAAGTAATTAAATTAAAAATAGTTTAACATAGATAGATTAAAATTACAAGGTTTAATCTTGCTAAATATAGATATTATAGCTAATAAAACGAACATTTGATAAAATTCAAGGGGCGATACTTACAGTTTTTTAAATATTATTTAGAATTTATTTACAAAAATGAAAGAATTTGTGAAATAGTATTGACACTTATAATCTCAAATGTTAAATTTTACTTAACACTTATAGGCGAAAAGGAACACTGTAAGAAGGACAAAACGATGAAAAGAACATTAGCCGTTATCCTTGCTTTCGTAATGGTGCTAGGCTTGACTGCGTGTGGAGGGAGCAGTGCTCCTGCTAAAAGCACTCCTGCCGAAAGCGAATCAAAGACCCCGGAAGCACGTACAGAGGTTCTTACCCTGAAGCTCGGTTCGTTGGGAAGCGGTCGTGAGGACGACTGCCAGTATTATCCGATAACTAAGTTCATCGAAATCGTTGAAGAAAAGACCAATGGGATGATTCAAATCGAATACTATCCCGGTGGTCAATTGGGTGGCGAACCTGAAATGCTTGATCAGGTCTTGTCCAATTCTCTGGACATCGGTGTTTTGTCGGCAAATGTACTGGCAACGGTCTGGCCAGAGCTATATGCATACAACCTGCCGTTTGCTTTTGATAATCTTGAGCAACTTTGGGAAATTTGCGGTTTTGAAGCAGGTGATTTCTATACTGCAATGAAAAACTCTGTAGATAAGTCCGAGCTTGCCCACTTCGTCTCCACCTTCTCTGCCGAGTTCCGCGGTTGCCAGAACACAAAACGCCCGGTCCGCAGCCCTGCTGATTTTAAGGGACTGACC